>CAZZVB010000153.1:0-10841 GCA_964657445.1 uncultured Burkholderiaceae bacterium
CGCATAATCGGCAGCCGGGTTCACAGCACCCTGTGCCGGCTCCATTGTCGCGTTATTACGGACGGCATTCCGGTATGGTCCGCTTGCTGCGATGTAGCTGCAGGCCCCGATCGGAGCCAAGGTTACTAGTAAGCCTGCAATACGAAGGAAAAGTCTGCCCAACTCAATCTCTTACAAACGCTGTTTCTACCACCACTCATGCGGTCGATTACAGGGGCCATCTACACTGATCAAGTACTGATCGGCAGGATTGTTTTTACGATGAGATTCGTTGCTTTTTTACAACGTCGATTCAGCTGGTTTTTCAGGCGTCGCTACATCGCGCCTTTGCGGAGCAACACGGCCGGTATGGTCATGAGCAGAATAGCGATATCCTGCCAAAGGCTCCAATTGCGTGCATACCAAACATCCAGCTGCACCCTTTGGTCATAGGATGTTTTGCTCCGGCCGCTCGCCTGCCAAAGGCCGGTTACGCCTGGCTTCATATGCGTGTAGTAACCAATCCAGCGTCCGTAAAACTCTGCTTCGGACTGAACGATTGGACGGGGACCGACAAGGCTCATCTCGCCACGCAGCACATTCCAAAGTTGCGGCAGTTCATCGAGGCTGGTCAGCCGGAGGAACCGCCCGATCGGCGTGATGCGAGGGTCGTTCGTCAGCTTGCGGTTGAGCGCCCACTCCCGCGCTGCGGCCGGGTCGCTTTCCAGCAATGCCGTCAATATCTCATCGGCATTCACTTTCATGCTGCGGAACTTTAGACACATGAAGCATTTGCCGCCCACGCCGATCCTGCGATGGCGGAATAGGGTTGGGCCGCCATCCGCCCGTACCAGGATTGTGATCACGAGGAACAAGGGCAACAACAGCGCGCACAATACCCCTGCGATGACATAATCCATCACGATCTTTGCGAGCCGCGCGAGCGGTTCCATCAGGCGCGGCTGCCAGGTCATGAGCATTGTGTCATGGCCATGCACATACTGCGGCTGACAGCCAACGACTGGGACCGAACTGAACGACGGGATAAGCGCGAGTGGTATGCCTGTCATATTCAGCGAGGCGAGCACGTCGGCATCGGGTTCGCCCCCGCTGTCGGCAGACACGGCGATGCAATCGGCCCCCCGTGCCACCATCATGGCGTGCCAACTTTCCGGGGACGTCAGACGGCGGCATTCATGCGCACTGAGGCTGCCCACAATTGAGTAGCCCATCGATCTATCGGCGCTCATCACGCGAACAGCCCGTTCGATCGCAGTCTTGCTCCCGAAAACGAGTGTCCGCTGCCGCCACAAGCCCACCTTTTCGAGGACCCGTCGCGTCATCATGCGTCCGCATATCAGAAGAATGGGCAACAAGGCCCACCGCAGCAGCGGCGGCGCGGAGAATGGTTCCTGGTAGATGCTGACGGTCAACACAACGTCGCATATAAACGCCAGAAAGCCTGCCGACGTCACATCCAGCGCTTGCACCCAAAATGAGATACGAAACCGATAATGACCTTTCGAAATCAAATTAGCGAACAAAACGCCAGTGGTGAGAGCAATTCCCCAGACATGCCATGCACCCCCTTGCTCAATGGCACTCGTTTCTGCACTGGACCAAAGCTCCAAGGGCGATGCGGCTACGAGCAGCATCGCCGCGACATTTGCAGCCAGAAGGGCCGAGAGGTCCGACCCTAAAAGTGCTAAACTCCGGACAGAGGCGACAAACCGCTGACGCTGGATGAAGCGGGAGGATCTGCCATTCACAAAGGGACGCGATGTGACTTCAGGCTGATCACCGTCCGCGGTGTCTCGTTCAAAAACGGCACCGAATGGTTGAGTCGTTGAGGTCAAAAGGAGAGCCTCCTGCTGCCGCATCGCGTAACTTTCGAAGGTGATGACCGATCAACCAGACTATGGCCTCAACCCGTCGCGTCGGGTCCATGCTGCGCTGCACACATCATATCCATCGCAACTCGTGGTTGGAAGCGTTTAATCATACGTAAGTGTACATATTCGATCCGGAACGTCTCTCTACGCTAGTTTTTTGTGACGGAAGCGGAATTGTCTTAGCCGTGCTTTAGCAAGCATTGGCGTCAGAATTACAGACTTAAATTGCCTTCAAGCGAGATTTCACTCCTCAGTTATCCGCAGCAGGCAATGCCTGACGGTCGTCGACGCCGCGTGATCGAAACGACATGCGTCTCCCCAATCCTTTATTGAGACGAGTGCTGATCCAGGCTCCTAAGCCGACGGATTGGGCGAGCGTAAATCAGCCAAAACGTGCGCGCATCGTCTCACGGCACATGAACGGAATTGAAAAAAGACGCACGATCAGCAAGTGGAACAGCGCGCGGTAGTCTCCGCCTCGTTTCAGGTCCAGAGCGGTCCTGTAGTCCGCCTTCTGGCGGATGCTGGCGGCATGCCGTTTCAGTGCGGCCCGCACATCTGGCGGCAAACCAGCCTGCGCCAGCATTCGCGCATCCGCCGCTGCCAAGGCCATCAGGTCCGCCGCGCCGTGGCGCCCGCTCAGCGACTCCTCGCGCCAGGTCGCTGCGTAGCCGCAACCGGGAGCCAGCCGGAACACGGCGCCGCGCACGAGCGCCTCTGCATAGAGGACATAGTCTTCACCGAGCCGGAGCCGTTCGTCATATCGCAGGCGATGACGCTCTAAAAACTTCCGGCGCATGAGCGGCTTCATGAAGCCCAACTCTCGCCGCAGGCGCCCCGGCCGGGAAATATTGCCCTCGATGAATTCGGCAGCACTCAAGCGCTGCTGGCCGAGGATCGCGTTGAAGTCGTTACGCTGCATGGAGCCGCCCGGTGCACCCTCTTTCTGCATGACGATACCATCGGCGACGAAGTCCCACTCGCCACCCGCTGCCGAGAGCAAGCCTTGGATCCGCCCCGGCAGGAACGTGTCATCGGCATCCAGCACACAGACGATAGGGGCCCGTGTTAGCGCAATCCCCCGGTTGCGCGCCGCCGATGGCCCCAGGTTACGCGCAAATCGCTCGACCTTCAGCCGCGGGTCACCCGCAGCACTCCGTCTGGCCGCCTCGGCAGTGTCGTCTGTGGATCCGTCATCGACGACAATCACCTCTTCGACGCCGGCCTGAGCCAACGCCGAGGCCACCGCGAACCCGATGGTCGCAGAGGCATCCTTGGCGGCAATCAGCACGGCAACACCCTCCGCGCTCTCAAGCATGCAATCACTCCTAGTGCGAGGCTGGCGCCTCCACGCGGGGCCGGTGTTTAGCCGGAACGCTATGATGTCGCAACGACTTCGATGGCCGAAGGAGCGGAGGCCTAGGACCGTCCGCCATCGACGGAAAGCACCTGTCCGGTGATCCAGCCAGCCTGCTCGCTCGCCAGGAACAGCACTGCGTTGGCGATATCGTCGGCCTGCCCTAAGCGCCGGGTGTGCAGACCGTCCAGTAGCCGGCGTTGGCCTTCGGGGCCATAGCCGTCCCATTGCCGCTGGCTCGCCGGGTTCGTCATGAGCAGGCCCGGCGCCACCGAGTTCACGGTGACGCCATGGCGCGCCAGCCCGACCGACAACTGCCGGGTCAGCCCAACAACGGCATGCTTGGCGCAGGTGTAGGCGTGCAGACCGGTCAAGCTTGCTCGTAATCCAGCCCCGGACGAAATCAGAACGATCCGACCCCAGCCGGCCTTTTCCATAAAGGGAGCGGCGGCTTGGGACAGCCACAGGCCGGATTTTACATTGGCGTCCTGCACGGTTTCCCAGTTTTCCTCGGTGATGTCCGCCAAGGCGACATCGGCCTGACCGCGTACGCCGCCCGCCGCCGACGCCAGCACGTCCAGCCGGCCTTCATCGGCGGCAATCCGCTGCACCATCGCAGCGACAGCGGCACGGTCGGACAGATCGAGCACATGGGACGGCGCTCCCAGTGCTGTCCCAGTCTCCTGGACTGCCGGATCGATATCGGCCAGATGGACCCGGGCGCCCGCGGCGGAAAAGCCGACCGCGATTGCGCGCCCGATGCCTTGTGCGGCGCCGCTGACGAGAACAACCCGACCGTCGAACCTGATTTGCAAGACGGCTGCCCCTTTCGGTTGTCAGCAGGCCGTGGCCGCTCCACAGTCGCAATTACAACAACCCGCAGCCTGCCCTTGGGCGGCCGTGGGAACAAGCACTCAGGAGGACGCTGCACTCATGCCTACCATCAGCCGCCGCCGGCTGGGCTCACTCGCGTTGGGCAGCCTGCCGCTCGTCGCGATCCGCACCCGGCCGGCCAACGCCGCCGAGTTCACGCTCAAGCTCGCCAACAACACGGCGCCGAGCCATCCGCTGACGGTCCGCGGCCTGGAAGCCGCCGAGCGGATCGGCAAGGCGACGGACGGACGGGTCGAGGTGCGGGTGTTCCCCAATAGCCAGCTCGGCACCGATACGGACATGCTGAGCCAGTTGCGGTCTGGTGGGATCGACCTGTTCACCCTATCGGGCTTGATCCTGTCCACGCTGGTGCCTGCTGCCTCGATCAACGGCGTTGGGTTCGCGTTCAAGGACTACGGCCAGGTGTGGCCGGCCATGGACGGCAAGCTGGGCGAGTTCGTGCGCGGCGAGATTGCCAAGCGCGGCCTGCTGGCGATGGACAGAGTTTGGGACAATGGCTTCCGGCAGACCACGACCAGCACCAAGCCCATCACCACGGCAGCGGACCTGCGCGGGTTGAAGATCCGCGTGCCGGTCAGCCCGCTCTGGACCAGCATGTTCGCGGCCTTCGGATCGTCGCCGGCCAGTATCAACTTCAGCGAGGTCTATTCCGCGCTGCAGACCCACATCGTGGACGGGCAGGAAAACCCGCTGGCGATCATCGATTCGGGCAAGCTGTACGAGGTGCAGAAGTATTGTTCGCTCACAAATCATATGTGGGACGGCTTCTGGATGCTCGCCAACCGCCGCTCGTTCAGCGGCTTGCCCAAGGACCTGCAGGAGGTTGTGGCACGCGAGCTGAACCGCTCCGCACTGGATGAGCGGGAGGACGTCGCCAAGCTGAATGCCAACCTGCATGGATCGCTGGCCAAGGGCGGGCTGCAGTTCAACGAGGTGGATGCAAGCAGCTTCCGCGATCAGTTGCGCAGCGCGGGTTTCTATAAGGAATGGCGCGGCAAATACGGCGACGAGGCTTGGGGTATTCTGGAAGCGTCAGTCGGCACGCTGTCGTAGCGGCGGTCCCTCGCGAGCGACAAGTAAGCCGGGTGGAGCTCGCAGCCCCAGGCTGAAGGCCTGGCATGACGGTGTTTGGAGCGTGGAATGGACGTCGTCATCCTTGGCGCGGGCGCCATGGGCGGGTTGTTCGGCGGATTGCTGGTGGAACACGGGGCCGCCGTACGGTTCGTCAATACCGCCGGGCCACAACTGGCGGCGCTGCAACGGGATGGGCTGCGGCTGGAAACGGACGCCGGCGATCGGCGCATTGCGGTGCGTGCCGGAACGGCCGATGCGTTTTCAGGCCATTGCGAGCTGGCGATCGTGTTCACCAAAGGTATGCATACCGAAGCCGCCGTGCGCAGCGCAGCGCATCTGATCGGGCCAAGCACATGGGTGCTGACGTTGCAGAACGGCCTGGGCAATGACGGCGCGATCCGGGCAGCGATCCCCGGTGCGCGCGTCGCGATCGGGATGACAAGCTGGCCGGCCGATGTGCCGGCGCCGGGCCACGTGCGGTCCCACGGCCAGGGCAGCGTGACGCTATGGTCGGCCGAGCCCGGCGCCGGCGCCGACATGCAACGGATCGCCGCCCTGCTCCATGCCGCCGGGCTGGCTTGCACCGCTGACCCGGCGGTTGAGGCGGCGATCTGGGAGAAGGTCGCGTTCAACGCCGCCATGAACTCGATCGCGGCCGTCACCCGGCTGCACGTGGCGCCTGTCGCGGATAGCGCCGCCGGGCGGGCGGTCGTGCAGGCCATCGTGGCGGAAACCCTGGCGGTTGCCCGGGCGCGCGGCCTTGCGGTGGAGCACGCCCGGGTGCAGCACACGCTCGATCTGGTGTTCACCCACCAGCGCGATCACAAATCGTCCATGCTGCAGGACGTGCTGGCCGGGCGGCGGACAGAGATCGAGTTCATCAACGGCGCCGTCGTGGCGCACGCGGAGGCGCTCGGCATCGACGTGCCGGTGACGCGGACCTTGCGGGACCTGGTGCGGCTCGTGGACGAAGCGCGGGCCGCGACGTAGGTTTTCTCCGGCACAGGAGAGCGCATGCACGACAGCCTGGTACGCGGCACCATCGTCACCTCGGTGCAGATCATGCCGGATGGATGGGTCGCCATCGATGATGGCCGCATCGCCGCGCTTGGCACGGGCGAACCACCGCCAGCGCGCACGGTGCTGGATTACACGGGTAAGTTCGTGCTGCCCGGGTTGGTCGATGGTCACATGCACACCAGTTCGTCGATGGGCTGGCCGGGGATCGAGGGATCGACCCGGGCGGCCGCGGCAGGCGGCATTACGACCTGCGTCGATATGCCCTACGACGTGCCCCAGGCCGTCACGTCATCCGCCGTATTGGACGACAAGATCAGCTGGGTGAACCGCACATCCCACGTGGATGTCGCGCTCTATGGCACCATCGCCAAGCATGGCGGCGTGGCCGAGATCGCCGACCTGGCCGAGGGCGGCGTGTGTTCGTTCAAGCTGTCCACCTATGAGTATGACGCCGTCCGCTTTCCCCGCATCGACCATCCGACCATGGTGGAAGCCTTCGCCGCCATCGCGAAGACCGGCGTTCCCGTGTCGGTGCACAACGAGGACCAGGAGCTGGTGGAGCGGCTGACCGCTGAGGCGCGAGAGGCCGGGCAGACCCACGCGATCATGCATTGCCGCACCCGGCCGCCACTGGCGGAGACGATGGCCGATAACGAGATCTTCGAGATTGGGCTGGCGACGGGCGCACACGTCCATATCGCCCATTCTTCGGTGGCGCGCGGCTTCACCATCGCCGAAGCCTTCCGCAGCATGGGGGCACAGGCCACGGGCGAGGCATGCATCCAATACCTCTGCATGACGGAGGACGACATCGTCCGGCTCGGCGGGCGCGGCAAATGCAACCCGCCATTCCGCACGGCCGATGAGATTGAGCGGATGTGGGCGGCGTTGGTGGCGGACAAGATCGCCTACGTGTCCACCGACCACGCGCCCTGGCCGGCCGACCGCAAGGGCTTCGCGGACATCTTTGCGTGCGGCGCCGGGCTAACGGGGCTGCAGAGCTTCGCGCCGCTCATGTTCACGCTGCTGGAGGAGCGCGGTTTGCCGCTCACCCTGATGGCCAAATACTGCGCCGAAAATTCGGCCCGGCATCACGGGCTGAGCGGCCGTAAAGGCTCGATCGAGCGGGGCAAGGATGCCGACCTGGTCGTGATGGAGCCTGCTCATTACCGCTTCGACGAAACCACCATCCAGGACCGCCCCGAGATGCGCTGGTCGCCTTACCATGGCCGGGCCATGCGCGCCCGGGTCGCGGCAACGCTGTTGCGCGGCGCGGTCATCTGGGACGGCGCCACCGTTCTGGCCCAGCCCGGCACCGGCCAGTTCGTGAAGCGAGGTGCTATCTGATGCCACGTTTGCTCACCGTTGCCGCCGCCCAGATGGGCCCGATCCAACGGGCAGATACGCGCGCCCGAACGCTCGACCGGATCATCGCTTTGCTGGAGCAATCTGCCCGTCAGGGTGCCCGGCTGGTGGTCTTTCCCGAACTTGCCTTCACGACGTTCTTCCCTCGCTGGCTGCTGACGCCTGACGAACTGGCGCCCTTCACCGAGCCCGCGATGCCGAACCCGGCGGTGCAGCGGCTGTTCGACCGTGCGCGGGAGTTAGGCGTGGCCTTCAGCATCGGCTATGCGGAACGCGCCGGGGCCAATCTGTTCAACAGTGCGATCCTGGTGGCGCCCGACGGGCATACGATCGGCGTGTACCGCAAGGTGCATCTGCCCGGATCCATCGAGCCGCGTCCCGGCGATCGGTTTCAACAATTGGAAAAGCGCTACTTCGCGTATGGCGACGGCGGCTTTCCTGCCTGGCGCGCGCCTACGTCGCTGGCCGGCGGCGTGCTGGGCATGATCATCTGCAACGACCGGCGCTGGCCGGAGGCGTGGCGTGTGCTGGGCCTGCAGGGCGTGGAACTGGTCTGCTGCGGCTATAACTCGGCCGCTTACGACCCGAATGGCGGCACGACGGAAGACGCTACGCTGCGCACCTTCCACTCGCAGCTGGTGGTGCAAGCCAACGCCTACATGAACGCCACCTGGGCCGTCGCGGTCGCGAAGGCCGGCGAGGAGGATGGGGCTGGCCTGATAGGCGGCTCCTGCATCGTGGACCCGAATGGCCGGATCGTGGCCCAGGCGAGCAGCCTGGCGGACGAGGTGATCGTGGCCGAGTGCGACTTGGACGCATGCCGCCAGGGAAAGGACAAGATGTTCAACTTCGCCGCCCATCGCCGCCCGGAGTGGTATGGCCCGATCACCGGGCAGACCGGCGCGATCCCGCCCGCACAACTCGACCGGGCAGCCGAATAATGGCCCGCATCATCACCGTGGCCGCCGCGCAGCTCGGCCCGATCCAGCGCGCCGAACCACGCGCCTCCGCCGTGGACCGCATGGTGCGATTGATGGAACGCGCCAATGCCCGCGGCGTGCAAGTGGTGGTGTTCCCGGAGTTGGCGCTGACGACGTTCTTTCCACGCCACTATCACGAGAACCGCCGGGATGCCGACCCATGGTTCGAAACCTCGATGCCCAGCAACGAAACGGCGCCGCTGTTCGAGGCCGCCCGGCGCTTCGGAATATCCTTCCACCTGGGTTATGCGGAACGAACGCCCGAAGGCGGACACTACAACACCGCCATCCTGGTCAACCCGGACGGCGAAATCATGCTCAAATACCGCAAGGTCCACCTGCCCGGCCACGCCGAGCATGACCCGGCGCGCAAGGTGCAGCATCTGGAGAAGCGGTATTTCGAGGTTGGTAACTTAGGCTTTCCCGTCATTCGCGCGCCGCTCGGCGGGATGCCGGTCAATGCCGGGATGATGATCTGTAATGACCGCCGCTGGCCCGAGGCGTGGCGCGTGCTGGGGTTGCAGTCGGTCGAGCTGGTCATGCTGGGCTACAACACCCCGAGCACCAACCAGGACGCCCGCGGGTTCGAGGCGCATCATCTGCGGGTGATGCACAGCCACCTGACCATCCAGGCCGGCGCCTACCAGAACGCCACCTTCGCCGTCGCGACCGCCAAGGCCGGCGTGGAGGATGGCTGCGAGCTGTTCGGCAACTCCATCATCGTCAACCCGCAGGGGGAGATCATGGCCGAGGCGACCAGTTGGAGCGACGAGCTGATCACCGCCGATTGCGACCTGGATCGCTGCGAGCTGGGCCGCACCACCATCTTCGCCTTCGACAAGCATCGCCGCCCGGAAGCCTATGGCCGGATCGTCGAACAGGTGGGCGCGGTGGCTCCCCCGGAGTGGCGGCCCGCCGGGTGAGCGCGCCGCGGCTGATCGCCTGCGTGGGCCTGCACGGAAGCGCGTCCACCTGCCTGTTCAATGTCGTGCGGGAACTGGTGATCGCCGCAGTGGGGGAAGCGAACGTGCTGGCGCTCTACGCGGAAGACGTCAGCAGCCTGCCTATGCCGGAGCCGCTTGAGAGAAGGCATCTGGTGCTGAAATCGCATCGCGGCAGCCCAGGTTGGGCGTGGCTGGTGCACCTTTCGCAGGCGCCGGTCCTGGTCAGCATCCGTGACCCGCGAGACGCCGTGCTGTCGATGATGCAGCGCTTCGGGCTGACATTGCAGGATGCGGCACGCAGTGTCGGCGCGGACTGCCAGCGCGCTGCGCTGTGCGCGCAGGCCGGGCACAGCGTGTTCCGCTACGAGGACCGTTTCTTCGAGGATGAAGCCCTCCCTGTCCGGGTTGCCACGAAGCTGGGCCTGGCCGTGCCGGAGGCTATCTGCCGGGAGATCGGTGCGCGCTATAGCATGGCGGGCGTGCAGTCGTTCACCGCCGGGTTTGCCGGTTTGCCGCCGGGCCGCCTCGTGCACGACGGCGCGCTGCACTTCGACCCGGTGACGCAGATTCACCGCACGCATATCGGCGATGGGCGCAGCGGCAAGTGGCGTGAACATTTCCAACCGGAGGAGCAGGCGGCGCTGACCCGGTTCTTTGCACCGTTCCTGGACCGGTTCGGCTACCAGCACCTGGATGCTTGACCCTCTGATCGCGCATTGGCGCGAGCGGCCGCAGCGGACGTGGTCTGTGGTCATCACCTTCTTCGGCGACGCGGTGCTGCCGCGTGGCGGGACGGTATGGCTCTCGACGCTGGCCACGCTGTTCGCGGCAATGGACATCGACCCCGGCGCGGTGCGCACAGCGATGTCGCGGCTGGTGGCCGATGGCTGGACGGAGCGGACCCGGGTTGGCCGCAACAGCGCCTACTGCCTTGCGGATAAGGGCCAGGCGACGTTCGCGGCGGCGTCCGAGCGCATCTACGCCGGCCAGCCGCCGCCATGGGATGGCCGGTTCACCCTCGTGCTGGACCCGCCGGACCGTGCTGCGCTGGCGGCCGCCGGGTTCGGGCAGGCAGCGCCAGGACTATTCGTCACGGCTGGCGCTGTCGCGGCGGACGCGCCGATTTCCATGGCCGCTACGATGGAACTGACTGCCGCACGGCGCCTCGCCGCAAAGGCGTGGCCGCTCGATCGGCTAGCGGCGTCATTCGCGCGCTTCGCCGCTACTTTCGCCCCGGTCGTGGAGTGGCGCGATCCAGAGCCGGTGCAGGCGATGGTCGCGCGCACGTTGCTGATCCACGAATACCGGCGTGTCGTGCTGCAAGCGCCGAACTTGC
>CAZZVB010000154.1:0-3044 GCA_964657445.1 uncultured Burkholderiaceae bacterium
GAAGCGCATGTCCAACGCCGTGCAGGTGGTCGCCGGCAACGTCGCGACCCCCGAGGGCGCGCGGGCGCTGATCAATGCCGGGGCGGATGCGGTGAAGATCGGCATCGGCCCGGGCAGCATTTGCACCACCCGCGTGGTGGCGGGTGTCGGCGTGCCCCAATTCACCGCCGTGATGGAAACCGCGGCCGCCTGCCGGGAGCAGGACGTGCCTGCGATCGCCGATGGCGGGGTGCGTACCAGCGGCGACATGGTCAAGGCGATCGGCGCCGGGGCCGATGCCGTGATGATCGGCAGCCTGCTCGCGGGCACCGATGAAGCGCCGGGTGAAGTCTTTCTCTATCAGGGGCGTAGCTACAAATCTTACCGCGGCATGGGAAGCATCGGGGCGATGGCGCGCGGCTCGGCCGACCGCTATTTCCAGCAGGAGATCAAGGACAGCCTCAAGCTCGTGCCGGAAGGGATTGAGGGCCGGGTTGGCTACAAGGGGCCGGTGTCGGCGGTGGTGCACCAGTTGGTCGGCGGCTTGCGGGCGGGCATGGGCTACACCGGTTCGGCCACCGTGACCGAGTTGCAGACCAACACGCAGTTCCGCCGCATCACCGGCGCCGGGCTGCGCGAAAGCCATGTGCATGACGTGGCGATCACCCGCGAGGCGCCGAACTATCGGCAAGAAGGCTAGCGGTTGACCCCAGCCGCACGGTTGGCTGCCGCGATCGAGCTGCTGACCGAGGTTGACGCGTTTCCTCGACGCCCCGCCGACGCCGTCGCCAACGACTTTTTTCGCAACCGCCGGTTCATCGGCTCCGGCGACCGCCGGGCTGTGTCGGAGCGCGCGTGGCGCGTGCTGCGCTGCCGCCGGCGCCTGGCATGGTGGCTGGAACGGGCCGGCACCGCGCCCACTCCGCGCATGCTGGTGGGCGCGTCGCTGCTGCTGGAAGGCTGGACCGTCGCGGGGCTGAAACAGTCCTATTCCGGCGGCCAATATGGCGCTGCGGCAATGCTGGCCGACGAACTGGCTGCGGCGGAACAGCTCGCCGGGCACACGCTCGACCATCCGGAAATGCCGCCCGCCGTGCGCCTCGAAGTCCCGGACTGGCTGTTGCCCCATTTGGAAGCCCGCTTCACCGGGGCGCTTCAGCCCGAAGTGGCGGCGATGGAGCGCGAAGCGCCGCTGGACCTGCGGGTCAACCTTCTGCTCGGCACGCGGGAGCAGGCGGTCGCAGCTCTGGCGGAGGAGGGTATTCCCGCCGAGCCGACGCCGATCTCGCCCTGGGGCCTGCGGATCGCCGGCCGCCGCGCCGTCACGTCCGGCAAGGCGTTCCAGTCCGGGCTGGTCGAGGTGCAGGATGAAGGCAGCCAGCTTGTGGCAGCCTTGGTCGGCGCCGGGCCGCAGATGCGGGTCGCGGACTGGTGCGCCGGGGCGGGCGGCAAGACGCTGGCGCTGGCGATGACGATGCAGAACCACGGCCATATCGTCGCCTGCGACGTGCATGACAAACGGCTGGAGGGCGCGGTGCGGCGGCTGCGGCGGGCAGGGGTGCACAATGTGGAGCGCCACCTGATCGTGGCGGGCGACAAATGGGCCAAGCGCCGCGCCGGCACCTTCGACCGCGTGCTGGTGGATGCGCCCTGCACCGGCACCGGGACCTGGCGCCGCAACCCGGATGCGCGCGCGCGATTGCGTCCGATCGACCTGCAAGAGTTGCTTCCCAAACAGGCGGCAATCCTGGACGATGCGTCCCGGCTGGTGCGTGCAGGCGGTCGCCTGGTGTTTGCGACCTGCTCGCTTCTGGTCGAGGAGAATGAGGCTCAGGTGGATGCTTTCCTGTCCCGTCACCCGGATTTCACGGTGCTGCCGCTGGCGCAAGCCTGGCCGCTGGAGGCTGCGCTGCCCTGCGACGGGCCGTTCCTGTCGCTGACTCCGTTGCGCAACAACACCGACGGGTTCTTCGGCGCCGTGCTGCAGCGTGCGGGCGGCTCGCCGTGATCGCGGTTCGCCGGGCCCGGCCGTCCGATGCGCCGCTGATCGGCGCCGTGCATGTCGCCGCCTGGCGCAGCGCCTATCCCGGCATCCTGCCGGAAGACTACCTCGCCCGGCTGTCCGTCACCCGGCAGGCCGCATACTACGACCGTCAGATCCGTGCCGGGGCGGGGGTCTATGTCGCGATCGCCTCCGGGCAGGACGTCATCGGCAGCGCCGGCCCCCGGTTGGTCGGCTACACCACGGTCGGCCGCTCCGCGATCAGCCTGCCGGGAGAGGTGCGGGCCGACGGTGAGATCGAGACGCTGTACGTGCTGGATGACTGGCGGGACCGCGGGGTTGGGCGGCGCCTGATCCGCACCGGGGCGGCGCATCTGGCCGCCGCCGGCAGCCGTGCCGCATTCCTGTGGGTGCTCCGCAGCAACCCGTCGCGCTGGTTCTACCAGCGTCTGGGCGGGCGCCCCGTGATGGAGGCCGACACACGCGTCGCCGGCGTGTCGATCCCGCAGCTTGCCTATGCGTGGGACCCGATCGAGCGTCTGATCGCGGCGTCCCCCGCGGCCTGACCCCCAGAGTGGCGCCGACCCGGTTCGCCGCGCTGCTGCAGCGTGCCGTGTCGTTGCAGCAAGCCGGCCAGCCGGACGAAGCACGCAAGCTGTATCAGCAGGTCTTGCGCAGCGAGCCGCGCAACGCCGATGCGCTGCATCTGCTGGGCCTTGTGCTGATCGAGCAGGGCGATGCTGGCAAAGGCCTGCAACTGCTTCGCCGGGCCGTTGCATTCGCGCCCGGATCGGTGGCGGCGCTGAACAATCTGGCAATCGAGTTATGCCGCCTCGGGCAGTTCGATGAGGCGCTTGCGGTGTTCGATCGGGTTCTGGCGCTCACCGGGTCACGGCCCGATGTGGAGTTCAACCGTGCCCAAGCCCTTCGCGACAGCGGCCGGTGCGAGGAGGCTCTCGCCGTCTTCGACCATCTGATCGCGGCCAGCCCTGGGCAGGCCGCCGTGCTGACCGCGCGCGCTGGCCTGTTGGCGCAACTCGGCCGGCACGCCGATGCACTGGCG
>CAZZVB010000154.1:3144-9424 GCA_964657445.1 uncultured Burkholderiaceae bacterium
GACCGCGCGCGCTGGCCTGTTGGCGCAACTCGGCCGGCACGCCGATGCACTGGCGAGCTACGAGATCGCGGCCGTCCTGGACCCTGCCGGGTCGGCCGGCCTCGGCCTGACGCTTCATGCGCTGGGCCGGTATGGCGAGGCGCTTGCAGCCTTCGATGCCGCTCTCGCGGCGGGTGCAGGCGGGGCGGATCTGCTGATCGTCAGGGCCGTGACGCTGGACGCGCTGGGACGCCGGGAGGAGGCCGGCGCCGGTTTCGCCGCAGCGCTCGCGTTGCGGCCCGGCGATCCGAACGCCCTGTTCGGATTGGGCAACGTCCACTACGCGCATGGGCGGTTCGCCGAGGCTTTGGCGTGCTTCGACCTGGCCTTGGCCGGCCAACCCGACGATCCGGACATCATGAACATACGCGGCGCGGCGATGCTCGCGTTGACCCGGTATGCCGACGCCGCCGACGCCTTCGCCAAGCTGCTCGCGGTGCGGCCGGGCTACGACTATGCGCTCGGCCACCTCATGAGCGCCCGGCTGTTTTGCTGCGACTGGACGGATCATGAGGCCACTTCGGCCGCCATCCGCACCGCCATCCTGGCGGGAAAACGCGCCGGAGTGCCGTTCACCAGCCTTGCCCACGAGGCGTCCGCCGCAGTCCAGCGCCGCTGCGCCGAGATCTACGTGGCGGACAAATACCCGGCTGCAGACCCGGCGCCGGCGATCTCCCGGCACTCCGCCGCGCGGATCAGGATCGCCTATCTCTCGGCCGACTTCCGCGATCACCCGGTCAGCTACCTGATGGCCGGTGTTTTCGAGCAGCATGACCGCACGCAGTTCGAAACCATCGCGATCTCGTTCTCAGGGCCGGGCCAGGGCGACTACGGCCAGCGCGTGCAGGCCGCGTTCGATCGGTTCATCGACGCCTCGGGCCTGTCCGACGAACAGGTGGCCGCGCGGCTGCGCGAACTTGGGGCCGATATCGCCATCGATCTCATGGGCCACACCGCCGGCTCCCGCCCCGGCATCTTCGCCCGCCGGGTGGCGCCGGTGCAGGTGAATTACCTGGGCTATCCCGGCACATCGGGCGCACCCGCCATGGACGCCATCATCGCGGACCCGCTCCTGATCCCGCCCGGTCACGAACGGTTCTACAGCGAGGCGGTCATCCGGCTGCCGCACTGCTTCCAGGCCAACGATGACCGGCGCAATGGCACGACGGTGAGTCGGCATGCAGCCGGGTTGCCCGCCGAGGGGTTCGTGTTCTGCTGCTTCAGCAATGCCTACAAAATTACCCCGGCGATGTTTGCGATCTACATGCGGCTGCTCGCGGCGGTACCGGGGAGCCACCTTTGGCTCGCTATCGAGCGAACCGACGCACGCGCGAACCTGTCGGGGGCGGCAAGGCACGCTGGCGTCGATCCGGCCCGGCTCGTCTTCGCGGACCGGCTTGCCTACCCGGCGCATCTCGCGCGGCTTCGGCTGGCCGGCCTCGCGCTGGACACCTTTCCGTTCAACGGCGGCACGACCGTGAGCGACGCACTTTGGGCAGGCGTTCCGGTGGTCACGCTCGCTGGCGAGGCGTTTGCGTCGCGAATGGCGGCGAGCCTCCTCACCACGGCCGGGCTACCGGACCTCGTCGCCTACAGCGCCGAAGAGTTCGAAGACCTTGCGCGCAGCATCGCGCAGGACGGCGCACGGCTGGAAGCTCTGCGGGAACGCCTCGCCGGCGCCCGGACGCATTCGCCGCTCTTCAAGACCCGCGCGTTCTGCCGGGACCTGGAGCACGCATTCAAGGCGCTGGTTCACGCCGGGACGCCGTCGTGAGGACGGCCTCGAGGTTGCGGGCCATGATCGACAGCACTGCCGGGTCATTGGTGACCATTAGGGCAGCAGTTGCCCCATCAATGAGCAGAAGTAGCTGCTTGGCGACGATCCCGGGCTCCGCCAGACCGGCCCTGTCCGCCAATGTTTCGAGATACCGCAGCACATGGCCATGGTGCTCGGCCGCCACGTCGCGCAGCCATTGGTCGGATTTGTCGTGCTCGGCGATCGCGTTCATGAACGCGCAGCCGTAGAACCGCCCGCCGCGATACCATTGCTGCATCGCCGTGGCGGGCGCGCGCAGTTGCGCCATCGGGTCCGGCCCGGCGGCCTCCAGGGCTGCAAAAAACGAGGTGCGCCAGTCCGCGCCTTCCCGCGCGAGAACCTCGCGCAACAGCGCCTCCTTGGACCCGAACCGGCCGTAGAGCGCCATCTTCGACGCGCCGGCGGCAGCCAGGATCCGGTCGATCCCCGTGGCGTGGATGCCTTGGCGGCAGAACAGATCCCGCGCGGCCTCGACGATTCGCTCGTGGGACGGGTGCGGCCGGGGCAGCTGCAAGACGCTATCGCTCATGATGTCCGTAAATGTCGCAGCGCAGTCGTGAACCTGCAAGCTGACTGTCTCACCTGACCTGGCACGGCGATTGCTCGGTGAATTGCGTTGCGAGAGACAGACCTGTCTGTATGTTGGGGCCGCCGGCGAAAAGTCCGGCTGCCAATAAAAAGGAGACCGCACATGAGCGCCACCGTCACCAAGCCGGACACCTCGGCCGGACCGGGTGCGATGACCGGCTGCCTCGCCCCGATCGACAAGGGCGGGCTGGACGAGCTGATCGCGAAGGGCCGCGCCAATCCGCAGGCCGTCAAGACGCTCAAGTGCAAGACGATCGCCGAAGGCCGGTTCCGGCACTTGAACATGATCCGCGACCTGCCGCCCTACATCGTCGATGAGCCGCCAGCGCTCCTGGGCGACGACACGGCGCCGAACCCGTCCGAGGCCTCGCTCGCCGCTCTCGGGTCGTGCCTTGCCGTCGGCATCCATGCCAATGCGGTCGCCCGCGGCATCGTCATCCGCAAGCTGGAGCTGCAGCTCGAAGCGGACATCAACATCACCGCCGTCTGGGGCACCGGCGACACCAGCCCAAAGCCGGTCGGCTTCGACGCCGTGCGCGTGAAGGTTGATCTGGATGCCGACGCCCCGAAGGAGGAACTCGACGCGCTCGTGGCCCATGCCCGCACATGGTCCCCGGTCGCCAACACCTTCTCCAAGCCGGTTCCGGTGAACTGCGAAATCGTCTGACACGCACCACCTGACGACACTCCAGGGAGCGCCATCCGCATGAGCCACTCGCTTGCAGCCGTTCACACGCCACAGCCCATTCCAGCCGGGATGGAGCTTTGCGAACTGCTGGACGCGGAACTGGCGCCCCTGGTGGACCGGATCGACGAGGGCGCCTACCCGGCCGAACTGATGCGTAAGCTGGGCGAAGCCGGTGTTTATAGCCGCCACCTGGCTCTGTCCGGCAAGCAGGACCTCGGCGGTGCGATCACTGCGATGGGCAGCGTGGCCGCGCTTTGCATGTCCACCGCCTTCTGCACGTGGTGCCAGGATGCGTGCGGCTGGTATCTTGAAAATACCGACAATCTGGACCTGCGTGCGAGGCTGCAGCCGGGGCTGGCCGATGGCACGCTGATGGGCGGCACCGGGCTGTCCAACCCGATCAAGGCTTTGTCCGGCATCGAAGGGTTCGCGTTGCGGGCCACGCGGGCCGATGGCGGCTACGTCGTGACGGGCGTGCTGCCCTGGGTCAGTAACCTCGGCGACGGGCACTGGTTCGGCACCATCTTCGAGGACGCGAACGACGCCTCCCACAAGATGATGGCCATGGTCCAGTGCGGCCAGCCCGGCGTCGAGATCCGGCAAAATGTGCGGTTCTCCACCTTGGAAGGCACCGGGACGTATTCCGTGCGGTTCCGCCGGGCCTTCATCGCCGATGAGATGATGCTGGCCGATCCGCTCGGCGACATGGTCGGCCGCATCCGTCCCGGTTTCGTGCTGCTGCAGACCGGGATGGGGTTGGGCGTCATTCGCGCCAGCATCGACGCCATGGTGCAGGCCGACGTCCACCAGGAAGCGACCAACCGCTTCCTGCCGCGCCGGCCACCCTACTTCGAGGCAGCCTTGGAGGATCTGGAGCGGGACATCCTGCGCCTCGCCGCGACGCCGCGGGACGGGTCGGCCGACTATGTCCGCGACGTGCTCCAGGTCCGTCTGCGGACCGGTGAACTCACCCTGCAGGCGACCGAAGCGGCCATGCTGCATACCGGCGCGCGCGCCTTCATCGCCGGGTCAGCCGTTCAGCGCCGTCTGCGTGAGGGATATTTCGTAGCGATGATAACGCCTTCCACCCGACACCTCACCAAAGAGCTGAGCCGGATGGCAGCGAACTAGTTTTTCAACCGCAACAGGAGCCAGCGCCGTGCCCGATACGATATTGATCTCGCCCGCCGAGCTTTCCGAGATGATGGGACCCAGCACGGTCATCATCGACACGCGCTCCCCCGACAACTACGCCGCCGGGCATATCGCCGGCGCCGTCAACATGTTCGACATCTTCACCTACCTTGCCACGTCCACGAAGGAAGGCATGGCGGAGCTGAAGGCCAAGTTCACCGACGCGTTCGGCGCCGCGGGTATCGGCGGCGACGAGACGGTCGTGTTCTACGAGGGCTCGATGAACTCGGGCTTCGGCATGTCCTGCCGCGGCTACTACCTGCTGACGTTCCTGGGCTACAAGAAAGCCCACATCCTGCACGGCGGCCTCGCGGCCTGGCAGGCGGCGGGAATGCCGGTGACGACCGATGTTCCAACGCCAGCCGCCAAGACGTTCCCCGTCTCCTCGGATGGCGAGCACATGATGCTCGACAAGGACGACATGCTGGCCGCGGTCGGCAATGACGAGATCATCAAGCTCGACGTGCGCGACGTGGATGAATGGATCGGCACGTCGTCTTCGCCGTACGGGCCGGACTTCGCTCCCCGCAAGGGCCGCATTCCCGGCGCCAAGTGGCTGGAATGGTACCGCCTGATGAAGCCCACCGCCGCCGGGCCGATGTTCAAGGCGAAGGAAGAACTGCTGGCCGAGCTGCACACCGTAGGTGTTACGCCTGAGACGCCGGTTTACCTCTACTGCTTCAAGGGCGCCCGCGCGTCGAACTCGCTGGTGGCCCTGCACGAGGCCGGCATCAAGGACGTCCGGATGTATTTCGGCTCCTGGAACGAGTGGAGCCGCGACCCCGAGCTGCCCATCGAGACGGGCATGCCGTACGCCTGACGGCCTGATCCGGCGCTCCCTCTTCCCTTCAACACGGGAGGGGGAGCCCTGGGCGCGGGCAGGGCTACTGCGGGGTGCCGAATGCGGCGCCGCTGCCGCCGGCGCTGCTGTTGGTCGGGCCGCCCGCGGTGAACTTGCCGACGTTGCCCAGAAGCTGTTGCAGGAATGAACTCTCGCTGCCGGGTGACGGCGTGGATCGCGCAACGACGGCCACGGGCATGCTGTTGCCTTTGTCGAGATGCTTCATCGACTGCAATACGCCACTATCGTCGAACGTCAGCGACACCACGTCCTGGCTGTTGACCCCTTGGATGCGTCCGATTCGCGGCTGCGTCACTTCGCTGATGTAGATCCACGTGTTGTCGTCGAACGAGGCGTGCGCCGTCGGTGAGCCGAGCAGGCTCGTCACGTCGGCCTTGGTGGACGTGCCGGGCACCAGCTCCTTCATCTGGTCGGTGTCCACCCGGTTGCCCCGGGTTTGCGGGGCGAAGTCCAGGTAGGAACAGCCGCCCAGCGCTGTGCTGACCGATAGGCCGACTGTGAAGACCAATGCAGTGGCGGTGCGTCGCACGAAGATGTCCTGGCAGCGAAAGGTTGACCCGGCAGGCCGCCGCGCTATCTGCCGGGGTTGTCCGGCGCGTCGCGCCGCGGGTACTAGGGCGGGGCGTGTCATGCCAGGCCGCCCGATGTCAACGGTTTGGAGAAGCTCGCGATGGCCTTCTTTGGCTTGCTGGGGCGTGGCCGCCACGAACGGCGCGGCTTCGAACTGTACAACGCCGCCGTCGCTGCGGCGCGTGAGCCGTATTTCTACACCGACCTGGGTGTTCCGGACACGCTGGACGGCCGGTTCGACCTTGTGGGCCTGTATGTCAGCATCCTGATCCGCCGCCTGCGCAGCATCCCGGCGCCCGGGCCTGCGGTCGCGCAGGCTGTGTTCGACGCGATGTTCTCCGACATGGACATCAACCTGCGAGAGATGGGCGTGGGCGATATGACCGTGTCCAAGAACGTCCGCGCCATGTGGGAGGCGTTCCACGGCCGCGCCACCGCCTATGAGGCCGCGCTGGACTCCGCTGACCCGGAGGCGTTCGAGGCCGCGGTCGCCAGGAACGTCTGGCGTGGCGAACCGGCGCCG
>CAZZVB010000154.1:9434-10690 GCA_964657445.1 uncultured Burkholderiaceae bacterium
GTCCCTCAGGTTCGAGACCCGGACCGAGACAGTCGCGTGTTTCGCGCCCCGCCTGATGAAATCTTCGGGCTTGAGCCCGAGGCTCCGGATGTATCCTTCGCCGATCATGGCGAGGCCGATCGCCTGCAGGCCATGGATGCTGTCGGGCTGCTGACCGCGCCGCTGCGCTTCGACGCGCCCGTCGCCGCATGACGGACCTGCCCGAGCTTGGACGGCCGGTTCCCGCGGACCGTGTCGGTGCCTTGGGGCTGACCGTCAACGTCGATGCGACGCGGGCGGAATGCGACGCCATTGCCCGGCGGCTGCTGGTGCCGTCGGTCGAGTCGGTCCATTGCACATGGGTTCTGCGCTCGGCGCCCGCCGGGTGCATCGAGGCGGACGGGTCCCTACGCGCCCATCTGCACCACGAATGCGTGGTTTCGCTGGATCCGTTTGCCGCCGAGATCGTGGAGGAGTTCGCCGTCCGCTTCGTGCCGGCAGGGCAGGAGAGCGAAGACGGCGACGACCCGGACGAACCCGACGAACTCACCATCGAGAACGGCATCCTGGAGCTCGGCGAGGCGACGGTCGAACAACTGGCGCTCGCCTTGGAACCTTACCCGCGCAAGCCCGGCGCCGTATTGCCGGCCGAGTTGTCCGACGCGCCCAGCAACCCGTTCGCGACCCTAGCCAAGCTGCGCCGGCCGGAGTAATCATTCCGTCGCTTGCGGGTGTTCGACGCCTCTGCTAGACGGCGCGCCCTGAGCTATTGCCAATTTGTGACGTGCGCCGTGCCGCTCTACGGCCGAAATCGTCACGCAGTGTCGGAGGGCGTTCGCCCATGGCTGTTCCAAAGAAGAAGACGTCGCAATCCCGCATGGGGATGCGGCGCAGTCACCATGCGCTGACGATCGAAGCCTTCGCCGAGTGCAAGAACTGCGGCGAGCTGAAGCGCCCGCACCACGTCTGTGCCCATTGCGGTCATTATGACGGGCGTGAGGTCGTGACGGCTGGCAAGGCGCTGAAGGGCGCTGTCCGGGTCTGATTCCCAGGCATATCGCCGAACCATAGGCGATGCCTTGACGGAGGGAACGGCCATCGCGGCTTCGGACCCCAACCCGCAGCGACCGGCCGGCCCGTTTACCCTCGCGGTGGATGCCATGGGCGGCGACCGCGCACCCGGCGTGGTGATCGACGGGATTGCCATTGCTGCCGAGCGTCACCCCGGCGCCACGTTCCTGCTGGTCGGCGACGAAGCACGCCTCGCGCCCTTGCTG
>CAZZVB010000155.1:0-10562 GCA_964657445.1 uncultured Burkholderiaceae bacterium
GATGGATGATGACCAGCGGAAGGTCGCCGAGGCCATGATCAGCGGGCCGCGTGGGCACGCGACTGGGCTGATGGGCCTATGGTTGAACCATCCGCACCTTGCCGAGCGGATGCAGCACGTCGGCGAATACCTGCGCTTCAAGGGAACGCTTCCTGGCAACATCCGGGAGATGGTCATCTTGCTGGTAGCCCGCGAGTGGCTGTGTTTCCACGAATGGCTGGTCCACGCGCCTATGGCAGAGAAGGCCGGGCTCCCTGTGGCGGTCATCGAAGCGATCCGGCACCGTCGTGTCCCGACCTTTGACGACGGCGCGGAGCAGGCCGCATACGTTTATGTCCGGGAGATGCTGGAGACCCGGCGTGTCTCCGACTCAGCCTTTGAGGCCGTCAAGAAGCATTTCGGCGTCGCCGGAGTGGTCGAGCTCGCCGGATTGATCGGCCACTACATCATTGGCGCAGCGACCCTCAATGCGGCGAATTATGCGCTGCCGGAGGGTGTCGCGGCGCCGTTTCCCGTATCAGCCACGCACTCGTAACAATGAGATCCGAATGACCCCCGTCGCGCCCCGCTGGTTAACAATCCCATAGCCTCGCTGCGCAGCCCTCGCGGGCGGCGGAGTTAGCGCCATCACGCCGCTTGCGAGCGCCCAGACCTGCCGGGTAGCGGCGGCGATCGACGCCGTGAGTTAGAATGCCGCCGGGGACACCAGCGCTGTTCGCTGGCTAATCCCCAGCCCAGCTACGCTCCGCCGCTCACGTGCACCATTCAGTTGGTGATGTAGCGTGCCGCATTCTGCCGGGCGCAGCTTCCAGCGGTTAGGCGCGCCCCTTGCGCCGTGCGTAGCGCGCGTCGCGGGCGGCTTTCTGCTCCGCTGCGAGCGCCAAGGCACGCGCCTTGGCTTCGGCGGCTTTGCGGGCGACCATGGTCTCCCGCTCTTCGGCCTCGGCTGCCTGCCTCGCCTTGAGTGCTGCCTGCTCGGCTGCAACCCGGGCCGCCTCGGCTTCACGGGCAGCCTTGCGCTCGGCAAACCGCTTCTCGCGGGCTTCGGCGACCGCCTTCATGGCCTGCTGCCGCTCGGCCACCTGCGGATCGTCAGGTGCGGGCCTCGCCTGGAACTTCTCCAGCATTGCCTTGCGGGCATTGGCGGCAGCGGTGAGGCGATCGGCGGCGTTCGGGAGTCTGAAAGCTGGCATAACCGCTATATCTGGCGGCGCGCTGAAATTGCCTAGTGGGAAACGCCGCATTCCTGCAATGAGCAGATCACGCGGCGATGAGCGGTGCGAAGCGCGCCGGACTGCGGCGCTCGTCGCTGGGCGCCACGGGACAATTCACAAACGTTTCGTTCCGGGATCCGTATAGGCCGAATGGCCTAAGCTCACATCTGTGATCGTAGCATTGGCATTATCGAGAAACTGATGGTCATCTAAATGAATGGTGTTCCCCACAGGAAGTGTGGGTAGCTTTGGGGATAACACCTGCGTCGAGCTCATGCGGCCCACCGTTCTTCGATGGGCAACCCCTTCTCGGCTAGCCGATTGCAGTCGCGATCAGGCTTTGCGAGTGATCGAGGTGAGCGGGCTCTATCGACAGATCGAGTCTGAGCCGCACCTCAGGCTCGCCTTGGCCAAAGTCAATCCCGGCTGCTTCCAGCACGGTCCTGAGCGCCTGCAGGCGGTCTGGCTCTGCGGGCGTGGAAAAGCGAGCGGGCACGATACGTCCTGTGTTCTCGAACTTTGCCACAACGCTGTCGGACATGCCGCAGCGAGACCCAAGCTGAACTCGGCTCCAGCCTAGGAGGGCACGAGCCTTTCTTACCTGCTCCGAAGTCAAAACCGTCTCCAATGCTGTCTCCTGGATCAAATTTGATACTCGGGTCTCTCGCAAACCGCGAGTAAAATCTCCTGCCTCTACGGCGAAAAAGTGTCGGGGCGGCGGATTTTTTGAGCCACGTGCGGACACGGACGCGTGAACTGCGACCTGTCAGCTTGGTCGCGAAGGCAGCCAATGTTTCTATCCGGCAAGCCGCGCCACTCAGCCGCTTGCGAAGTCGTTGTGAGTGACTAGAACAAAGAAGAAACTATAGGCGACACATGGAGCTTCTCCAGAAACTCGAGATCCTCGCCGATGCAGCTAAATACGATGCATCCTGTGCATCCAGCGGCACTGACAAGCGAAACTCAATCGGCGCGAAAGGCGGAATAGGGTCAACAGAGGGAATGGGCATCTGCCATGCTTATGCTCCAGATGGCCGCTGCATCTCGCTGCTGAAAATCCTTCTGACCAACTCCTGCATATACGATTGCTTGTACTGCATTAACCGGCGTTCCAGCAGCGTCCGGCGGGCGCGCTTCACGGTGGACGAGGTGGTCACGCTGACACTCGGCTTCTATCGCCGGAATTGCATAGAGGGCCTTTTTCTGTCCTCCGGGATCATCAGCAATCCCGACTACACGATGGAGCAGGTCGTGCGGGTCGCTAAGACACTCCGGGAGGAGCACGGTTTTCGCGGCTACATTCACTTGAAGACCATCCCTGATGCTGACCCGGCCTTGTTGCTCGAAGCGGGCAAATATGCCGACCGGCTATCGATCAACGTCGAATTGCCGAGCGAAGGCAGCTTGGCCGCCCTGGCGCCCGAAAAGGATCTGCCGGGTATCCGACGCTCCATGGGTCGCATGCGGCTTCGGATCGATGAGGCGCGCGTCGAGAAGGGCTCGCCCCGGTTCGCGCCAGCCGGACAGAGCACGCAAGTGATCATCGGCGCCGATAGCAGTTCTGACCGCGACATCCTGGCGATGAGCACGAATCTGTATGGCTCATACGGATTGCGGCGAGTTTACTATTCGGCCTTCAGCCCAATTCCCGACGCGTCGTCCGTGTTGCCGCCGAACCATGCGCCGCTGGTGCGAGAGCATCGGCTATATCAGGCGGACTGGCTGATGCGGTTCTACGGGTTTTCCGCCCCGGAACTCGAAACGGACACTACGGGCAACCTCGACCTTTCGATGGATCCGAAGCTGTCCTGGGCGCTGGCGCATCGCGAGCAATTCCCGGTAGACGTCAATAGCGCAGCGAAGGAGATGCTACTGCGCATTCCCGGCATTGGCGTGAAGTCGGTGAATGCCATCCTCAAGGCCCGGCGCTACCGGCGGTTGCGCATGGACGACCTCGCCCGGCTGCGCCTGCCATTGGCAAAGATCGGCGCCTTCGTGTCGGCCGAGGGGCATGCTGGCGGCACTGGCCTCGATAGCGAGCGCCTGCGCGCGCGCATGACACCCAAGCCAGCGCAGACGGAGTTGTTTGCGTGAGCCATAGTGTCGTGCTGGCGCATGAGGTCGATTGGGAAGGCTGGCGCGGCGCTGCCCGACAACTGGCGGTTGATGGCGTGCGGCCGGAGGAGATCGTCTGGTCGGTCCGCGAGCCCGACGACTTGTTCGCCGCCGCAGAGCCCGAGCCCGCACAGCCTGCGCCGACGGGCACGTTCAACGTCCCACGCTCCCTGGTCTCGCTGGCGCAAACCGTCATTCAGGCGCGCGAGCCCGCTCGATTTGCGCTGCTCTATCAACTGCTGTGGCGCGCACACGGCGGCGAGCGCCATGTGTTGGAGCAGGTGACGGACCCGGACGTGCAGCGGGCGCAACGGCTGGCCCAGGCCGTTCGGCGCGACACGCACAAGATGCGGGCCTTCGTTCGCTTTCGCGAGGTGTCCGAGCCGGAGGGCACGCGCTACATCGCCTGGTTCGAGCCGGATAACTACATCGTCGAGGCGAATGCATCGTTTTTCGTGCGCCGCTTCGCCACCATGGTTTGGTCGATCCTGACGCCGTATCGCAGCGTGCACTGGACTGGGCAGGAACTCAGTTTCACCACGGGGGCGACGCGGGCCGACGTGCCCGACGACGACAAATTGGAGGAGTATTGGCGCGCCTATTTCAGCAGCATCTTCAACCCGGCACGTCTGAAGATCGGCGCGATGACGTCCGAGATGCCGCGCAAGTATTGGCGCAACCTGCCCGAGGCCGCCGCGATCCCGGAGCTGATCCGCAGCGCGGCGGACCGTGTCTCCAGCATGGTGGAGACTCCCGTGTTCTCACCCGCAAAACCAGCCCGTGCCGCGCCGGCTGCACCACCGGCACTATCCCATTTGCCCGAGACATCGCTGCAGCGCGCAGCGCAAGAAGCCGCCGGGTGCCGCGCCTGCCATCTTTGGGAGCCGGCGACGCAGACGGTTTTCGGCGAAGGCCCGGCTGACGCTCGCTTGATGTTCGTGGGCGAACAACCCGGCGATCAGGAAGACCTTGCAGGCCGGCCTTTCGTTGGCCCAGCCGGCAAGATGTTCGACGCCGCGATGGCGGAGGCTGGGGTCGATCGCTCCGGTGTTTACGTCACCAACGCCGTGAAACACTTCAAATTCGAACCGCGCGGCAAGCGGCGCATCCACGCCAAGCCCGACAATTCGGACATTGAAGCCTGTAAGTTCTGGCTTGAGCTGGAACGGCGAGAGGTGAAGCCCGCGGTGACGGTGCTGATGGGCGCGACGGCCGCCCGCGCCGTGCTGGGCCGCACTGTCACCATCTCCCGCGAGCGCAGCCGCGCGATCCCGCTGGACGGCAACACGCAGGCCGTGGTCACAGTCCACCCATCATACCTGCTCCGATTGCCGGATGAGGAGAGCAAGCGGCGGGAATACGCGCTGTTCGTGGCTGATCTGCGGTATGCTGCCGGGCTGCTTTAAGCAACGAGTGGCAGAAGTCGGCTACAAGGTCGAGGTCTCACGCGCGTTGCGGAACGTCGTGACCCGTCTCATGACTTAGCGGAGGTGCAACCGCCTGCGGCGCCTGCGAGTTTAGGTCCGCGAACGGCCTCGGACGAATCGCATGCTTGCCTCTTTCCTGATGGGCGTGATCGGTGGGCAGCGTTCCATGGCGCCGTTGGCCGTAGTCTCCGTCGCGGCCGCACGGGGCCGGTTGCCAGCTGACAACGGTGCGCCCGCATTTATTGAACACCCGCTCGTCGCTGCCGCCACGGTGGCCCTCGCGGGGGCCGAACTCGCGGGCGACAAAATGAAGACAGCGCCCAACCGCATCGTGCCCATTGGGCTGGCAGCACGTTTTATCACCTCGGCCATCGCAGGCGCAGCGGTGACGCCGTTCCGCCACAGATGGCTCGGCGCCACGGTTGGCGGCACGACCGCCGTTGTCGCGTCTTACCCTGGCTGGCGAGCCCGCATTGCAGCCATGCCGCGTTTTGGCCAAACCTCGACGGGCTTTGTCGAGGATGCGATCGTCATCATGAGCGCGATCGCGATCATTCAGACGCTGATTTGGCGCAAGCGTATCGCGGCTGACTAATGCGGCCGATTGCCGCCGCCCAGAGCCGTCGATGCAAGCTTCTCGCTCAGTTGCGCCACCGCAGTGTGATCCTGTTCCGGCCCGAGCAACGTCGCTGCACTTGCCCACATCTCCCGGCAAAGCGCTGCGAATGGGGTCGGCGTGGCGGTGTCGCGGCCGACTTCCAGCGCGATCGATAAATCCTTCACCATCAGGTCCAGACCGAAACCCGAATTGAACTGGCGGGATAGCACGAACTGCTTGAACTTCTTTTGCGAGCTGTTGGTCATTCCGGTGGAGGCGTTCAGCACATCCACCATCAATGCCGGGTCTAGCCCGAACCGCTGGCCGATGAGCAGCGCCTCGATACCGATCAAAAATCCGCCGGCAGAGACGAGATTGTTGAGCGCCTTCATGGCTTGTCCCGCGCCGACTTCGCCGCAGCGGTGAATGGACGTGCCCATCGCCTTGAGCACCGGCTCCGCACGGTCGATCTCGGCGCTATCACCACCAGCCAGGATCGCCAGTTCACCGGTGCGCGCCCGCGACACTCCGCCGGACACAGGGCAGTCGATCAGGCCGATCCCGGCCGCCCTCAATTCCGCTGCGATGCCGCGGGTGAGCCCGGGGACGCCGGATGTCATATCGATGACCAGACAGCCGGGCGCAAAGGCCGCCTTCGCTTCTGAGATAACGTCCGCCAGATGCTTGCTGGTGGGCAGGATGGTGACGACCGCATCGGCTCCACGCACTGCGTCCGCCGCATCGGTTGCGTGGCCGCCCACCGTTTTGGCGAACTGGCCCGCGCGGCCCGGCGCCGCATCCGCCACCGCGACATCGAACCCGGCCTTCACCAGATTGGCGGCCATCGGCCAGCCCATGTTGCCGATGCCGATGAAGCCGATACGCGTGATGGGGCCGCTCAGTCCGCGGCGGCCTGGGGCGGGATCGCGCCCTCGGCGACCAGTACCTCGTGAGCGGCCTTGAAGGCGTTCAGCCCGGCAGGGATGCCACAATAAACGGTGGCGTGCAGTAGGATCTCCTTGATCTCGTCCACGCTCACGCCATTCGCCAGCGCACCCTTCACGTGCAGCTTCAACTCGCCGGGTTTGTCTAGCCCGGTTAGCATGGCGAGGTTCAGCATGGAGCGCGTCTTGCGGTCTAGGCCCGGGCGGGTCCAGGCGTAGCCCCAGCACCACTCGGTGGTGATGCGCTGGAAAGCCATCATGAAGTCGTCCGCCTTCGCCAGGCCGCCATCGACGTACTCGGCGCCCAGCACCGCCCGGCGGACTTCCAGCCCTTTGTCGAACATCTCGCTTTCGGCCATTGCTTCGCTCCCGCATCAAGAGCGGCACGGTGCCCCTCGCGTTTCGGCGTGGCAAGGCTGCGGTCCGCTTCTACAGTGGTCCGGAGCATGCCCGAAGGAGGTTCGAGTGCCGAACGAGAACGCGGCTTCAGGCGCCGGCAGTCCGCTTCCCCGGTTCGCCGATGTGGTGATCGTCGGCGGCGGCATCATCGGCACGTCGGTGGCGTTCTTCTTGAAGGAGCTCGGCTTCGCCGGGTCGGTCTTGGTGCTGGAGCGGGATATGAGCTTTCGCACCGCTTCGACCACGCTATCGGCGGCGGGCATCCGGCAGCAGTTTACCACGGCTTTGAATGCGCGCATGTCCCAGTTCGGTTTCGCTTTTATGCGCAGCCTGCCGGAGCGCTACGGTCCTGAGGCGGACATTGCGCTGCGCGAAAACGGCTACCTGATCGTGGCAGGCCCGGAAAACGAAGCGGCACTCCGCGACGCCCGCGCCGGCGTGGTCGCAGTGGGGGCAAACGTAGCTTGGTTGGACCCTGCGGCCCTCGCCCAACGCTTCCCCTGGTTGAACTTGGACGGGCTCGCCGCCGGCACGCTCGGGCTGTCGGGAGAGGGCTGGTTCGATGCACACCTCCTCTTGGCCGCGGTGCGCCGGGCGGCCCGTGCAGCCGGCGTGCTATTCCGCCAAGCCGAGGTCGTAGGCGTTGCGACCGGGGCAGAGGTGATCACTGCCGCAACGACAGCTGCGGGCGAGCATGTCGGCTGCGGCGTGATGGTCAATGCAGCCGGGCCGCGCGCTGGCGCGCTGGCCGGTTTGTGGGGCGCGACCCTTCCGGTCGAACCCCGCAAGCGCACCGTGTTCGTCGTGCGCGCACCGCTGGATGGCGCTGACATGCCGCTGCTGTTCGACACGAGCGGGCTTTGGATGCGCCCGGAAGGCGATACCTTCCTTTGCGGCATGCAGCCGCCACCCGAGGAGGACGGTCATCCAGGCGAGGATTTCGAACCTCAGCACGAGTTGTTTGACCGCCTTGTGTGGCCAGCGATGGCGCACCGTGTCCCGGCGATGGAGCGGCTCCGGCTACTCAGGAGTTGGGCCGGCCACTACGAAGTGAACCTGCTGGACCATAACGGTGTGGTCGGCCCTGACACCCGACTGGCCAACCTAATCTATGCGACTGGCTTCTCCGGCCACGGAGTCATGCACTCCCCCGCGACGGGTCGTGGCGTCGCCGAACTGATAATCCACGGTGCCTACAAATCGCTCGACCTCTCGCCGCTCGGCTTCGGCCGCATCGCGCGTGGCGAACCGCTCAGGGAGAGCGCGGTTTATTAAGCACCTCCGACCCCTCTCTTCCGTTCATGGAAGAGAGGGGGGTTGCCCTCCTGTTCGTGCCGCTTCAGTCCGCGTCGGACAGTTCAGCGGCCTTGGGAGTGTGCTTCAGCTCCGCCATCTTTTCCTGCACGTGGCGGCTGAAGACGAACTCGGCCGGGCGTTGCCCGTCGAGCTTGATCTCCGGCGCCATTGGGCCGGTTACACGGGGGCCGCGCATTGCGACTGTGAGCGTCTTGATCGGGCTCTTGACTGCGTCGATCACAGCCGTTGCCTCATAGCCGGAATGCACCATGCAATCGGCGCACTTTTCGTAGTTGCCGGTGCCGTACTTGTCCCAGTCGGTCGTCTCCATCAGCTCCTTGAAGGTCTTGGTATAGCCTTCACCGAGCAGGTAGCAGGGGCGCTGCCAGCCGAATACATTGCGGGTCGGCTTACCCCATGGAGTGCAGTGATACTGCTCGTTGCCTGCCAGGAAGTTCATGAACAAGGGGGATTGGGTGAACTTCCAGCCTTTGCCCTTGCCGCGTGCCAGGATATCGCGGAACAGCTGCTTGGTTTTCTGCCGCGACAGGAAATGGGCCTGGTCGGGCGCACGCTCATAGGCGTAGCCCGGCGAGGTCATGATACCATCGACCCCCATGGCCATCACGTCATCAAAGAACTTCGCGACGCGTTCGGGCTGAGCGCCATCGAACAAGGTGCAGTTGATCGAGAGCCGGAAGCCACGTTCCTTGGCCTTCTTAATCGCGGCGATTGCGCGATCGTACACACCGTCCTGCTCGACAGCACGGTCATGCATTTCGCGGTCGCCGTCCAGGTGCACGTCCCACGAGAAGAAGGGATTGGGTTTATAGTCGTCCATCTTCTTCTCAAGCAGCAGCGCATTGGTGCAGAGATAGACGAACTTCTTCTTTGCCAGGATCTTGGCGACGATCTCCGGCATCTCACGATGCAACAGCGGCTCACCGCCGGCAATGGCGACAACGGGGGCGCCACACTCATCCACGGCGGAAATGGCGTCGGCGACCGAAAGCCGCTGGTTGAGGATTTCGTTCGGATAGTCAATCTTCCCGCAGCCTGAGCATGCCAGGTTGCACCGAAATAGCGGCTCCAGCATCAGCACCAGCGGGTAGCGCTTGCGGCCGCTTAGGTGCTGCTTCACCACATACGCCCCTACGCGGACAATCTGCTGCAAGGGAACCGACATTCATCTCTCCTCGGAAACCGGCTTGGTTGCCGCCGCCAGGTGGACACATAGGGGCTGGCCCGCCGACATGCCAGCGTAGCTTGGCCGGGCCGCGCATTCGCTGACATGGGTCGGTGGGGGAGAGACGTCACGAAAGGAGCGCGGCTCCCAGTGAGCGTGGCTTGATTGCATCACGATTTCCGCCGTGTGTTGCGTATTTGACGCAAGTTTTGCGCTGAAATCGTCCCCATCTTGCATCCGCGGAGGGGGAGGTGTTTGTTGGACCCAGGACATAACTCCCGATCAGCCCCCAGAACTGCAGGATGGGGCCGCGAGTCGAAGCTTTCCGGAAGGGCGTGTCAGTGTTCACGGTCATACATGTCGGCTGATACGCTTGAGCGTGAGAGCGCCGACGGCCTTGGCGCTGCCATGGCCGATGCAGCGGTCAAAGTGGAAGCCAGCCTCTCACGGCTGCTTGGCGAGCCGACCGGGGCCGAGGGCCGCCTGATCGATGCGATGCGATATGCGAGCCTCAACGGCGGCAAGCGGCTACGTGGATTTCTCGTGCTGGAAGTGTCAGCGATGTTTGGTGTGCCGCTGGATCGGTCGGCCCGGGTCGCGGCCTCGGTTGAGATGCTCCACGCATACTCCCTTGTTCATGATGACCTCCCCGCCATGGACGACGATGATCTCCGGCGTGGCCAGCCAAGCACACATCGCAGGTATGACGAGGCCACTGCTATTTTGGCCGGCGACGCTTTGCAGGCCCGTGCGTTCGAAGTTCTCGCGGAGGAGGAAACACACTCCGACCCTCTAGCCCGGTGCGAGCTGGTTATGGCCTTGGGGGCGGCCAGCGGTGCCCGTGGTATGGCAGGTGGACAGATGATCGACATGCTGGCGGAGGGCCGCGCTTTGGACTTAGCGGAAGTCGCCCGCCTGCAGGCGCTCAAGACAGGCCGGCTGATACAGTACAGTAGCGAGGCCGGCGCGATCCTTGGCCGGAGCTCAGCCGAGCAGCGCGCTAAGATCGCCGCCTACGGCCGCGACCTGGGCGCGGCCTTTCAGATCGCGGACGATATCCTGGACGCCGCAGGGGAGACGGCGACGATTGGCAAGACAGCCGGCAAGGATGCTGCGGCTGGCAAGGCGACCGTCGTTTCACTTCTCGGGATGGATCAGGCCGCAGCCCATGCTCGGTTGTTGAGCGAGAAGGCGGTGGGCCACCTTGCCGCATTCGGCGCTGCTGCGAACAATCTGCGCGATCTCGCGGCCTACGTCGTTTCACGCGGCAATTGATCGGGCGTTAAGATCCTATGAAAAGTCAATGTCTGTGAAAACTCCGGGTTTGACGCGTCTCTCGACTCCGATGCTGGACCGCGTGCGTGTTCCATCGGATCTGCGCAA
>CAZZVB010000156.1:0-10463 GCA_964657445.1 uncultured Burkholderiaceae bacterium
TGATGTATTCGCGCAGGAAGTCTGGGATCGAGCTACCGACCACCGTCAGCACGATGATCGGCTGGCCGCCGCCGGCGCTGGTGAAGCTGCGGATCTCGTTGACCAGATTCTGGAAGTTGCTGAACCCGAATGGGATATATTCTTCCTTCCAGGCGGATTCCGTAATGCCCTTGGTCGCCCAATACGCCTTCAGGATCTTGTTGATTGTGCGGGGCCTGACATAATCGCTGCCCAGCATGAAGAAGCGCTTGGCCCCGCCACCCTCGGCACCCATCAGGTAATCTACTGCGGGCAGGACCGAACTCGATGGTGGGGAGTTCAGATAGACGACATTCTTCGAGTTCTCTTCGCCCTCGAAATGCAGCGGGTAGAACAGGAGGCCATCATTCTGCTCGACCACTGGCAGCACCGACTTCCGCGAGACGGAGGTCCAGCAGCCGAACATGGCGGCGACTCTCTGCTCCTGCAGAAGCTGGCGACCCATCTGAGCATAGGTCGGCCAGTCGGAGCCCGGATTCGTCGTCACGATCTCGATCTGCCGGCCGAGCAGGCCGCCTGAGGCATTCACCTCGTCAGCTGCCATCTTGGCCACGTAGTTCATTCGCCCCTCGAGGTTCGCCATCGTCCCGGATGACGAGAACAGGCAGCCGAGCTTGACCGTGTCGGCCGCCCAGGCGGGCCTGATGATCGCGGGCAAGGCGAGTGCTGCGCCAGCGCCAAGGCTAGTGGTGATGATATTGCGGCGGGTGGTAAGCGGCATGTTTCGACCCTTCTGCAGTACACGATCAGAGTCCGACCTCAGGCAACAAATGGCGTTGGCCGAGTACTATGGAAACGTTTTAGCAATGGCCGTGCCACAGAAATCGCCGCGCCGTAACGGTTCGGCTTGACACGTCGCGCAGTTCTCCCGAGCCGAAGACGTAGCGCGGACCACGGCATGGACATTGCTGCGGCGTTCGTCAGGCCGTGATTGTTTTCCAGTCGATCGCTCGTTCGAAGGCGAAAGCGGCACGGTAGATCGTTGCCTCGTCCTCAGATTTGCCCACCAGCATCATGCCAACTGGCAGCCCGTCCACCATGCCGCAAGGGATGCTCATCGCTGGGTGATGCGTGCAGTCGAACGCGCACGCATTGGGCAAGATCTCGAAGGCGCGACGGATGATCTCGCTGATCGGTGCATCGGCGGGCGGCAACGGGGTCGCGATGATCGGTAGTGTCGGCATCAGCAGCAGATCGTAGCGGGCCAAGGCTTCGTCATAGGCGCAGCGCAGCCGTCGTACCAGGTTCTGCGCCTTGGCGTAGTAATGACCGCGATGGCGGGTCGTCATGTAGTGGCCGAGCAGCATGGTGTTCTTCAAGGTGTCCGATAGCTCGTCCGCACGGCCGCGCCACCCGGCATGCGCGTCCAGCAAGGACAGCACATACTGGCCCTGCCAGTTGAAGCCAAACCCGTTGCCCTGCATCATCTGCACGGTCGCGCCCTCGGCCGCGATCGGTAACCAAATGGCCGGCCCAAGCAGGTGCATTGGGATGCTAACCCGCTCCACGGTGGCTCCGATGGCACCAAGCCGCTCAGCCGCTTCCCGCACCACGGCATCCGACTGCGCCATCGATTGCGGATGGCCAAAGCCTTCGTCTACCACCCCGATCCGCAGGCCACCGGCGCCTTCGCGCATCAGGTCGCGATATGGCTTTGGCTGGAAGCCGTATTGACGGGGGTCGAGCCCGTCCGGTCCAGCCAGCACCTCCAGCATCAGCGCATTATCTTCGACCGTCGCTGTCATCGGTCCCGTGTGATCCAGCGTCAGCTCGATCGGCATGATGCCGGTGTAGGGCACCAGCCCGTGGGTCGGCTTCATGCCGTATATGCCGCAGAATGCAGCCGGCATGCGGATGGAGCCGCCTTGATCGCCGCCTAGCGCCATGTTGACCTCACCGGCCGCGACCAGGGCCGCGCTGCCGGAAGACGAGCCGCCGGCCGAGTAACCATGGCGATGCGGATTGTGCACGGGACCAGTGGCGCTGGTGTGGCTGCCGCCGGAAAAGCAGAATTGCTCGCACACCGCCTTGCCAAGGATGGTCCCGCCCGCATCCAGGATGCGCTCCACCACTGTCGCGTCCAGGTCGGGCATGTAGCCTTCGAGCGTCGACGAGCCGTTCATCATGGGCACGCCGGCCACGCAGATATTGTCCTTGACGGCGACCGTCTTGCCCTTGAGTTTCCCCGCCGCGGCGCCCTCGATCGTTGATTTCACATACCAAGCGCCGTAGCAATTCTCGTCACCGTCCGGTCGGCGGCCCGGCAGGCGTGGGTACCGGACCGCCGGCGTTTCATCGGTCATCTGATCGAGAGTGTTATAGGCGGCAAAACCCGGCAGCAGGCATTCCAGATGGGCGGCCAGTTCGGTATGGCCCATTGTGAAGCCGAGTTGTTCGGCGGTAACTCGAAGGTCGTCCAGGCTGGGCGTCTTGACGGTATGGGTGCTCATTGCAGATCTCCTAGCTCATGCCGACGAACTCGCCGATCAACGCGCTGTTGCGGGTCATCTCCGGGGGGACTTCCCGCGTCACTTGGCCTTTCTGCAGGATCAGTATCCGGTCCGAGAGTGAAGAGATGAAATTCAAATTTTGTTCGACTAGTACCATCGTCAACGCCCGCTGCCGTCGTATCGCTAGCAGCGTTTCGATCATCTCCTCGATGATGGAGGGCTGAATCCCTTCGGTCGGTTCGTCCAGCAGTATCAGGCGGGGTTGGCCACAAAGGCAGCGCGCAAGTGCGAGCAATTGCTGCTCACCGCCCGACAAGGCGCCTCCCGGCCGGTCCAGGATACGGGTCAGGCGTGGGAAGTCGGCCAGAATCGCCTCGATGGTGCGCTTGCTGTCATCCTGGCGAAGGCAGCCCATTGCTAGATTCTCGGCGACGCTGAGCGCGGGGAAGATTTCCCGTCCTTGCGGCACGTAGCCGATGCCGAGCCGGGCGCGCGCGGTCGGACTATGCCGGGTCACGTCCTGGCCGTCGAACAAAACCTCACCGGTGGTTGCGGGGAGGTAGCCCATCAACGTGCGGAGCAGCGTGGTCTTGCCCATGCCGTTATGGCCCAGGATGCCAACCGCCTCGCCGTCAGTCGCAGCGAGGCTGACCCCCATCAGGATCGGGATGCGGCCATATCCTGCATGCAGGCCGCGGACAGTCAGCGTCGTCATGCCGCCTGCTTGCCGAGATACACGTCCCGCACCCGCTGGTCTGCTAGCACGTGGGCGACATCGTCCTCCATCAGCACGGCGCCCTGGTTGAACACGGTGACCGTGTTCGCGATCATGCGGATAAACTTCATATCGTGCTCCACCACCACCAGCGCCTGAGTGCGATTGAGGTCGCGGATCAGCTCGGCAGTCCGCAACACCTCGCTGTGATTCATGCCGGCGGCGGGTTCATCCAGCAGGATCAGCTCCGGTTCTTGCGCCAGCACTGTGGCGATTTCCACCCATTGCCGTTGCCCATGCGCCAATTGCCCGACAAGCCTTTCGGCAATCGATTCGAGCTGTAGCCGCGCCAGCGCCTGTTCGACCAATTGCTTCGCCCGCTTGCTCGTCCGGCGGCGGCTGGCGCCGATGAACAAGTTTTCCCTGACGCTCAGACCATTGAACACGTTCGGCACCTGCGTCTTGATGCCCACGCCAAGCCGGGCAATCGCATGTGGATTGGCGCCGGTGACGTCCTGGCCATTCAGGAGGATCGTGCCCTCCGTCGGGGTGAGCTGACCGGTAAGCACTTTGAAGAACGTGCTCTTGCCGGCGCCGTTTGGGCCAATCAGGCATCGCAGTTCAGTCGCTTGGAGTTGCATGCTCACTCCGCGCACCGCCGTGACGCCGCCAAATCGCATAGTGACGTTGCGCGCTTCAAGTAGGGGAGCTGTCATTGTCCGGCCTCTGCCACGTTCTCTGCCGGGCTGGCAGAGGAGTTCGCGGCAGAAGCTTGCGTCCGGCGTAGCGGCAGAAACCTGTCGCGTATCACCGGAACCACTCCCTGCGGCACCAACAGCACGAAGGCGACTAGCACGATGCCGAGTCCAAGATTCGAATCGATCAGGCTCTGCGAGCCGGCCAGGATGATCAGATATTGGATGACCACGGCGCCCAGCATGGGACCGATCAAAGTGCCGAGGCCGCCGACCAGCACGTAGATGATCACCTGCGCTGACATCGTGAGGCTAAACACGGTCGGGCTGATAAAGCCGCCCCAATTGGTGAAAAGGCAGCCGGCCAGCCCGCCAATGCCGGCGGCGATGATGAATGTCAGCAGCTTGTAGAGGCGCGGGTCGTAGCCGAGCAGCATCGCCCTCGTCTCGTTCTCGCGAATGGCCACGACGACCCGGCCGAAGCGGCTGGCCAGGATCAGCTTCAACAGAATGTACACTCCAATCAACGATCCCATGGAGGCGTACCAGAGCTGCTCTGGGCTCAGCGGGCTTGTGGCGTCACCCGGAATGTTCAGCGGCGGGACACCGGGTATACCGTTAAATCCACCCAGTTCGGCAGATCCTATGTGGTATTCGCTGCCGGAGGTGGAGTTGATCAACTCGAATAGGATCACCGACACGGTCAGTGTGATCACGCCGATATAGGCGTCGCTGATGCGTCCATAGAACATGAAATAGCCGAGTAGGGCCGCGAAAAGCATCGGCGTCGCCATCGCGATCACCACGGCCGATGTGCTCTCGCCCACATTCATCACCGCAATGGCATAGGCATAGCCGCCTATGCCAAGGAACGCCGCTTGGCCGAACGACATGATCCCGCCGTAACCCCAAAGGAAACCCTGGCTCAATCCGAACATGGCCATGGCGGCGAACACCGTGATCTGCACGATGCCGAACAGGTCGAGCACCTGCGGCAAGCCGAACATCAGCGCCAATCCCACCGCTACGACGGCGGCTGCGCCGGGCCAGCTTTTCACAGGCTTCTCCGCAAGAACCGCCCCGTGATCCCCTGCGGCAGGATGCGGATCATCACAACGGCTGTGGCAAGGAGCGCGACGTCACCGATGATCGGCGTGGTCTGGAACGAAACGAGCTCGTTGATGAGTCCAAATAGGGTGGAGGCAAGTCCGGTGCCGGTGATGATCGCTGGGCCACCGCCAAGCACGGTGATGAAGGCCTTTGCGATATAGGCCGCGCCCATACCGGGCGAGATACCCGAGATCGGCGCCAGCACACCGCCGGCAAGGCCCGCCAGCGCCGAGCCCAGAGTGAAAGCGGCCATGTAGATGATCGGTGGCGATACGCCCAGGGCGGCCGCCATGTTCGGGTTCTGCATCGTCGCCCGCAGCACCAGACCGAACTTGGTGCCGCGAAGCAGCAGCAGCATCCCGACTAGCCCCGCCAGTGCGGTGGCCATAATCACCACGCTATAAGAACTAGCGCCATAGCGTCCGATGGAGAAGCCCGTGACGGGCGCAGACACGCCGCGCACAACGTTGCCGAAAATGGTGGTCATGAGCCCTATCAAAGCCAGGCTCACGCCCCAGGTGGCCAGCATCGTATCGATGATGCGGCCATAGAGGAAGCGGATCAGCGTGCGTTCCAGTACCAAGCCCAGCAAGCCGACAACCAACGGTGGCAGCACCAGCATGGATAGCCAGATATTGACGCCGTTCTGGCTGGCGGTGACGGCGGTGTACGCGCCCACCATCATGAACTCGCCATGGGCGAGATTTATGATCCGCATCATCCCGTAGATCACGCCGAGACCCAGCGTGATCAACACGAGGGTCGCGATCCCCGTTATGACATTGAAAGCAAGCAGCCCGACCAGGTCCACGACGCGCGCGGCGGCTAGATGCTTGGCACAAACTGTTTGTTGGTCGATGGTGTTTTGATCAAGTCGCACTGGCCAGCTGTATCGGCCGGATACTGGTCCGGGAAGGAGGCCATGATCTGCCACTTCCTGTCCTTAGGCTGGGCCACATAAGCGTTACGGATCGTGTGGTGGGTCTTCGGATCCATGGTCACCTTGCCCGAGGGCCCTTCGATCACGATGCCGGTCTCGAGCGCCGCTATCACCTTAGATTGCTCGACCGAGCCCGCCTTCTTCACACCTTCCGCCCAGAGCATGATGCCCTCGTAGGTCGCCGAATCCAGCTCGCCAAGATCTGTGACCCCGGCGCCGTACTTCGCTTGCATGCCCTTCACGAACGCGTCGCTGGCGGGCGTGCCGAGGTCGTTATACCAGCCGAAGCTGGTGACGATGCCATTGGTCGTAGAGACATCCATCGTGGTCAGTTCATCGCCGAGGCCGAACACGGTCGAGCCCATTGGAATTTTGGGCTTCATTCCCGCTGCATCCCATTGACGGTAGAAACCCGAGTGGTTCGCCCCGACGAGGGCAGACAGGACGAAGTCTGGCGCTGCTTGCTGGATGCGGCTGATTGCGGATGAGAAGTTGGTCACGTCCAATGGAAAGAAATCGGTCTGCGCCACGCTGCCGCCGCCGTCGCGGACAAACTTCGTCATCCATTTCGCAGTGATCTGGCCGTAATTATAGTCGGCCGCGACAATGTAGCACTTTTTGCCCCAGGTCTTCAGCGCGTAGGTAACGACGTGGTCCACCGTCTGCGCCGGCGTTGTGCCCGTGCAGAACACGTTACGGTCGCACACCCCGCCTTCATACTGGGTGTTGTAGAAATACAGGGTCTTGTAACGGTCCAGGGTCGGACGGATCGCCTCGCGGGAGGCCGAGGTGATGCCGCCCTGAATAACGTCCACCTTGTCTTTCAGGATCAGTTGCTGCGCGAATTGCGAATAGAGCTGCATGCTCGATTGGGTATCGTAGTTGATCAGCTGGATCTGACGGCCGAGCAGGCCGCCTGCAGCGTTCAAGACGCCTACGGCGTATTCCGTCGTCTGGATCATGCGCGAACCCTCAAGCCCGATTGCACCGGACCCGTCGAGCAGGCTACCGAGCTTGATCGGGTCCGCGGCGCGGGCGCCATGCGAGATGAACGGCGTCGCCAAAGCCCCACCAATGAGAGCGCCACTGAGCTTCAGAGCATCGCGGCGAGCCAACACGTCAAACACCATCGATCCAAATCCTTCAGTCAAGCAAAAGTGAAGAGCGTAATCATCGCCGGCTGCCGTGATGCAATGCGAGTGCCATGGCTCGGCCGCCTCCCAGCGCGGAGTTTTTCCAATGCTTGCCTAACATTGCGCCAGAGGCTGCTATTCATTACGGTTCCGCGTAGAAGCATTACGACGGAATATTTGGCGATTGCACCAGTGGCTCCTTAGCATGGCCGGCGTATGTAAAGGTATTAACAACTGGATCGGTGTGTTCTCTCCCCGGGTTGATGCAAGCTGCTTTCAGCGGCGGTTTGCGGCGATGGCGGCTGTGGGCGCCACGGCTTCAGGTGGGGTCCATCGACTGGCGGCCTCGATGGCCGATGGCGAAGCGCGCGACCTACTCGCCCATTGGTTTACCGAACTGGATATGCGCCTCGTCATCGACGAGGTGGGCAATATGGCTGGCACCCTCGCCCTCGCAGACCCAGACGCGCCAGTGATCATGGCCGGCTCTCATCTCGACAGCCAGCCATTTGGCGGCCGCTTCGACGGCGCGCTGGGCGTGGTCGCCGCTGTCGAAGCTGCTGCCGTGTTGCGCGCCGCTTCGCGCGCGGGGGCGTTGCAGGGACGCGCCAACCTGGCGGTGGTCAACTGGACAGGCGAGGAGGGCGCGCGCTTCCAACCCAGCTTGCTAGGTAGCGCCGTGTTCACCGGTGCCATCAAGCCAGCGTCCGCGCTGGCGAAACAGGACGGAAATGGCGTGACCTTGGGCGCGGCACTGCAGGCGATCGGATATGCCGGGTCGGGCGCCCTGCCCAGGCCCGCCGCCTATGTCGAACTGCACATTGAATGCGAAACGGCGCTGGAACGGGCTGGCGAACGGCTCGGCGTGTTCACGCGCTATTGGGGCAGCGTGAAGCACCGGGTCGAGTTCCTCGGCGAGGCGACCCACACCGGCCCGACCCCAATGGCCGCTCGGCGCGACGCGCTGCTGGGCGCGGCCTACCTGATCGCCGCCCTACGCCAGATGACGGACGACGCTTCGGGCGTGCTGCACAGCTCCGTCGGCCGGATCGAAGTGAGTCCCAACTCGCCTAACGTCGTTCCTGCCGCGGTGGTGCTGTTCGTGGAACTGCGCTCGGCCGATCCCGACGTTCTGGAATGGGCCGAGGCGGAGTTGGCCCGCCGCGCACCAGAGGCGGCGGATCGAGCAGGTGTGGAATTGGCCTGGCGTGGGGTGGAACGCCGTCCGACGGGATGCTTCGATGCGGGCCTGCTTGCGCTATGCGCGGAGGTCGTCACCGGGTTGACCTCCGCCGCGCCTGAGCTTGGCACCGTGCCGGGCCATGACGCGATCAGCCTCGCCCGGATTTGCCCCGCGGCGATGCTGGTGGTGCCCAGCGTCGGCGGGGTATGCCACAACCCGGCGGAATTCACCGCTCCCGAAGATGCGGTTCTGGGCGCCGAGGCGTTGACACGCATACTGTGGCGCCTCTGCGAGCAGGGTGGCATTGCGTGACCGCCCGCAGCGGAATCGATCGGATACTGCAGGCAGCTGGATTTGACGGAGCCGTCGTCAGCATCACCACGGTAGCGCCCATTGTCTCGCCGATGTGCCGCGCAGCTGATTGGACCTGCTTTGCCGTGCGCACCAACACCGACGCCTGCTTCGTCAAATTGCGCGAGCCGGACACCGCGGAATTTGCCGACTCAACAAACGCTGGCGCCGGAGCGCGCCTGGCTGCTTCTTTGGGCGTGTCGCCCGCATTGCGGCTCGCCCTGCCGGACGCGCTCGTGTTCGATCTGCTCCCCCCGCCCTGGCGCGAAGCCCGGCTTGGCGACCTGGGCAATCCCGCCGTGCTGGCCGCCGTGCTCGGCGCCAAGCGGCTGATACAGCGCGGCCCAGCCCTGCCGCGCAACTGGAACGTTTTCGAGCAGATCGCCAAGTTTGCCGCCGTGCCCGGCTTAGACGCACTGCGCCAGAAGGTAAGCTATCTCCAGCAAGCGCTCGATGCGGTTGGCACCGATCGCATGCCGGCCCACGCCGACGGCACCGTTTCCAATATCATGCTTCATGATGATGGCGGGGTCCGCCTGGTGGACTTCGACTGTGCGGGCATGACGGATCCGCATTACGATATTGGCGTGGTGCTCAACGAAGCGTGCACCGACGAAGCCGCCTGGTCGGCCGGTGTGGAGATGGCTTTCGGCGCCAGCACGTCGCAGGCGCTTGCCCGCTGCCGCGCCTACGCCATCGCTGACGATTTGTTCTGGGGCCTATGGGGATTGTCCCGCCACGCCGTATCGGCGCGCGGCGATCTCGAATTCATGAAATACGGTCGATGGCGATTGCTCCGCTGCCGCATGGCACTGCAACGTCACCCCGCTCTGGCGGACGGGTTATGAGCGTGAAACGTATGGGTGAGGCCGCCACTGACGACGAGCGCGCCCTCGAAGCCGCTGTTGCTGGCGTGCCGCATTGGCTGCCCGACGGCATCCGCTACGCCGCCGTGAGCGGCGGGATCACCAACAGCAACTGGCGCGTCTCGGTCGATGGCCGCGACTTCTTCGTCAAAATTCCCGGTCGTGGAACGGAGATGTTCATCGACCGAGCCGTAGCGCTGGACGCCAGTCAGAAGGCGCACCGATTTGGTGTAGGCCCGGCGATCCACGACTGGCTCGCCGCAGGCGGGATCGAGATCGCCGACTTCATTGCTGACCGCCGCCCCTGCGGCCTGGCCGATTTCCGCGACGCCGAGCTTTGCCGCTCGGTCATCGAACAGTATCGCCGGTTCCACACCGTGCCGCTGCTAACTCTGACCAAGACGGTGTTTGACATGATCGACGAACACGCCGAGCAGGTTGCCGAGCTTCACGGCTGGCGCCCGCCAGATCTAGCACGGCTGCAAACCAAGGTTATGGAGGCGCGGCATGCGATCACCTCGGTAGGGCTCGACCTAGTGGCCTGCTTCAACGATCCGATGCCCGGTAACTTCCTCAGGGCCGAGGACGGATCTGTCCTGTTGATCGACTACGAATACGCCTCCAACAATGACCGTGCCTATGACCTCGGCGCTTGGTTCGGCGAGATGTTCTTCACGGCTGAGCAAGAGGCTAAAGCGATCGAGCACTATGCGGGGGGCCCAGCACCAGCATTGCTCGCGCGCGCCAGGCTCTATAAGGCCATGGCCGACATCAAATGGGCTACCTGGTCAATGGTGCAGGAGCGCATCTCAGCGGTGGATTTTGATTACCGCAAATACGGCGTATGGAAGTACATGCGCGCGCGCGACGTCATGTATGACCCGCGCTGGTCCGACTGGCTTGCCGCCGTCTAAGCGGTGGTGAGCTCCGGGCAGCGACGATGCTTGGTAGCGCACTCGTAATCGTAGCCGAGTGCAAGCA
>CAZZVB010000157.1:0-10442 GCA_964657445.1 uncultured Burkholderiaceae bacterium
CAGCCCGGCGAAGGGAGCCACACGAGGGCTGGCGCCGCCGGTGATCGCCGCTTCCGCCTCGGTGAGCGCAGTCCGCAGTTCGGCCAGGGTCCCCAGCGCCGGCATGCTTGCCAACAGCAGCCCGTCCGGCTGGAGGGCCATCCGCACCTGACTGAGCGTGCCCGGCAGGTCGTTGATCAGGTGCAGCGACAGGTTGGCCACCACGAGGTCGAAGCTGCCGGGGGCGAACGGCAGCAACTCCGCGTCGCCCACCACTGCGCCGTCCAGCCGCGCCATGGCGGCGGATAGTTCGAGGCTGACCGTCGCGATCCCGCGCGCCCGTAACCGGGGCGCCACGACACCCCGGCCGCCGATGTCGAGCGCCCGTGTGAACCGCTTCGTCGTATCGTCGAGCCGGTCGAGCAGGCGGTCCGCCACCTCTTCGAGCACCGGGCCGACCTGGCTGACCCGGTGCGCGGCGCGGTCGCGGTGCAGGCGGACGGCCCGGCTGTCAAAGACGTTCTCGATCATCACGCCGCCATGTGCGGCTGGCGCCGGACGCTGCCAAGTGGACGCATACGATCGCGGGCGGTAAAACCATGGGATGAAGCCACTCAGCCTGGCACGGTCCGGCCTGGCCGCGATGCTGGATGTGGTTCTGCCGGGCCGCTGCTTGACATGCGATGCCTCGGTCGAGGGCATGGGCCGGCTTTGCACGGCCTGCTTCCAGGCGACCAATTTCGTGACCGACCCATGCTGCATCCGGTGCGGCACGCCGTTCGGGCATCAGGGGCAGGGGGGGTTGGCCCGGTCATGCCTGCCGTGTCAGCGTGAGCCGCCGCCGTGGCGCCAGGCCCGCGCCGCCATGGTGTACGACGATCAGGCCCGGCGCATGCTCCTGCCGCTCAAGCACGGCGACAGGGTCGAACTCGCCAGACCCTTGGCGGGCTACATGGCCCGTGCCGGGGCAGCCCTGCTGCGGGAGGCCGATGTCGTGGTTCCGGTGCCACTGCATCGCCGGCGGTTGCTGGCCAGGCGCTACAACCAGTCTGCCCTGCTATCGCTTGCGATCGGGCGGATCGCGCGGCGCCCTGCCGTGCCGGACGCCCTGCAACGGGTGCGCGCCACGGCATCGCTCGCAGGCATGACCCGGCGAGAGCGGGCGGCCACCGTTGCGGGTGCGTTCAAGGTGCGGCCGGGCCGGGAGGCCGCCATAGCTGGCAAACGGGTCATCCTGGTCGATGACGTGCTCACGACCGGGGCGACGGCGGGCGCCTGCACCCGGGCGCTGCTCGCGGGGGGCGCTGCCAACGTGGATCTGCTGGTGGGAGCCCGGGCAGAGGCCTCATTCGACGGCGACGCCTTGCCATGAGCGGTGCGGATTGCCATTGCTTGCTGCGCCTATCCAGCAGGAGCCTGTTCCCGTGCCGCGTATCGAGATCTACACCCAGCCCTGGTGCCCCTACTGCGCCCGGGCGATCAACCTGCTGAAGAAGAAAGGCGTTGCGTTCGAAGAGATCGAGGCCCGCGGTGGAACGCCAGAGCGCGACAAATCGATCGAGCGGTCCGGCGGCCGCAGCTCCGTCCCGCAGATCTTCATCGATGGCCAGCATGTCGGTGGCTGCGACGACCTGATGGCGCTCGACCGCGCCGGCAAGCTCGACCCGATGCTGGTCGCGGGATGATCCACTATCAGCTTCGGTGCAGCGCGGATCATACATTCGACGGTTGGTTCAGGGATAGCGGGGCGTTCGACGCCCAGTCCAAGGCGGGGCTGCTGGCGTGCCCAGCGTGCGGCGGCTCCGACGTCAAGCGCGCGCTGATGGCGCCGGCGGTCGGCAAGAAGCGCTCTGGCCCGCGCCAGGTCGAGCCAGCCGAGCAGCCGGCGACCAGCGAGGTTGCCGCAAAGCCTGCACCCTCGGCGCCAGCCCTGGCGGGCGGGAGTCTCCCGGACGGGTTGCGCGCCATGTTGCAGAAGATGCGGGCGGAGGTGGAGAAGCGCTGCGACTACGTGGGCGACGGCTTCGCCGAGGAAGCGCGTAAGATCCACAATGGCGAAAGTGCAGCCCGCGGCATCTATGGCGAAGCCACGCCCGAAGAAGCCGAGCAACTGGCCGACGACGGCATCGAAATCGCGCAGATCCCCTGGGTGCCCCGCGCGGACGGCTGATTATGCCGAGAATGCCGCGATGTAGTTCACGCCCAGATCCCGGCTGATCGACCACCGCTGCCGGAACGGGTCGAAGCTCATGCCGGCGCTGGCGGTCATGCGCAGCCCGGCGGCCCGCCCTAGCGCCGCAAGCTCGGCGGGGGTGATAAACTTGCGCCAAGTGTGGGTGCCGGTGGGCAGCAGGCGCAGCACGTACTCGGCGCCCCATTTCGCCACGACCAGGGATCGCGCCGTGCGATTCAGGGTGGACAGGAAGATCGGGGCGCCGGGTTCGGCCAGGGCGGCCAGGTCGCGCAGGAAGCCGGCCGGGTCGGGCACATGCTCGATGACTTCAAGCGCGGTCACCGCGCCGAAACGCCGGCCTTCGGCCACCAGTTCGCCGGTCGTGGCGACCCGGTAATCCACCGCCAGGCCTGCCGTTTCAGCATGGGCGCGGGCGGCAAGGACGGCTTGTTCGGCCGCGTCGATGCCGGTGACGGTGTAGCCGCGCCGGGCCAACGCCTCGGACGCAAGGCCGGCGCCGCAGCCGACGTCCAGCAACGTGCGGCCAGGGGCGACCCGGCTGGCGATCCAGTCCACGCGGACCGGGTTCATGGCGTGCAGCGGGGCCATGGGGCCGGACGGATCCCACCAACGCTGTGCCAGGGCGTCGAAACGGGCGATTTCCGCGGCATCCGCCTGGCCGCGTTGGGGCAGGATGCTGCGTTGCACCGGGTCAAGGTTGTTCAAGTCGGCCATGGCGGGTATGTGATCGCGCTTCCTCGCGGCCGCAACCTCGGTTCGGCCGCCATCGGCACGTTAGGGATCGCTGGGCGGCATGGCGCGCATCGTGATGAAGTTCGGTGGCACCTCGGTGGCCGACCTCGACCGCATCCGCAACGTGGCGCGCCGGGTGAAGCGCCAGGTCGATGCCGGGCATGAGGTCGCCGTCGTCGTCTCCGCGATGTCTGGCGTGACGAACCAATTGGTCGGCTGGTGCCAGGCGCTCGCGCCTCTGCACGATGCGCGCGAATACGACGCTGTCGTCGCCACCGGCGAGCAGGTCACCAGCGGGCTGACTGCGATCGCATTGCAGGAACTGGGCGTCGATGCCCGGTCCTGGGCTGGGTGGCAGATCGCGTTGCAGACCGACGGCGCCCACGGCAAGGCCCGGATTGAGCGGATCGACGGCAGCGTGCTGCTGGCGCGCATGGCGGCCGGGCAGGTGCCGGTAGTGGCCGGGTTCCAGGGCATCGGGCCTGATAACCGGATCACCACGCTGGGCCGCGGCGGGTCCGACACATCGGCGGTGGCATTGGCGGCGGCGCTGAAGGCCGATCGCTGCGACATCTACACCGACGTGGACGGCATCTACACGACCGACCCGCGAATCGTTGCGAAGGCCCGTAAGCTCGATAAGATAGCATACGAGGAAATGCTGGAACTCGCGTCGGTCGGGGCCCGCGTCCTGCAAACCCGCAGCGTGGAACTGGCGATGAAGGAGAACGTGCGCGTTCAGGTGCTATCCTCGTTCAAGGATGCGCCGGAAGAGGGCACGGGCGGCTCCCTGGTGGTGGACGAGGACGAGATCGTGGAACAGGAAATCGTGTCGGGCATCGCCTACTCGCGCGATGAGGCGAAGATCACCGTCCGGCGCGTGCCGGACCGGCCCGGCATTGCGGCTGCGATCTTCGGCCCGCTGACCGATGCCAACGTGAACGTGGACATGATCGTGCAGAACGTGGCCGCCGATGGCACCACCGACCTGACCTTCACCGTGGGCCGCGCCGATCTGGCGCTGGCGCAATCGACACTGGCTGCAGCGGCAATGACGGTGGGCTACGCCGAAGTGCTGACCGACCCGGAGGTCGCCAAGATCAGCGTCGTCGGCGTCGGCATGCGGTCCCACGTGGGTGTGGCGAACACGATGTTCCGCACGCTTGCGGAAAAAAGCATCAACATCCAGGTTATTTCCACCAGCGAGATCAAGGTCTCTGTTCTGGTAGGGGCGGAGTACACGGAATTGGCGGTGCGCGCCTTGCACACCGCCTACGGCCTTGATGCCGCCTGATACCTCGCCACCCGATGCCCGTTTGCTGCGTGCCCGCGCCGAACTCGGCCGGCTGTGGGAAGCTGGCACCCGGTTCCTAGGTAGCCGTGTCGCGATCATGGGCGGCGCGATGAGCTGGGTGAGTGAGCGGACGCTGGTTGCCGCCATCTCCAATGCGGGCGGGTTCGGGGTGCTTGCGGGTGGCTCGATGCCGCCGGCAGCCTTGGCCGCCGAGATCGAGGCGACGCAGGCCCGCACTGCGGCGCCGTTCGGCGTCAACCTGATCACGATGCATCCCCAGTTGCCGGACCTGATCCGGGTTTGTCTCGAAGCCGGGGTGGGGCACATCGTGCTGGCTGGCGGCCTGCCGCCCGGCACCGCCGTGCGCGCCGTCAAGGATGGCGGCGCCCGCTTGATCTGCTTCGCCCCCGCGCTGGTGCTTGCACGGCGCCTGGTGCGGTCCGGAGCGGACGCGCTGATCATCGAAGGGTCCGAAGCGGGCGGGCATATCGGCCCTGTGTCGCTGACGGTGCTGGCGCAGGAAATCCTGCCGCACCTGCGCGACGTGCCGGTCTTCGTCGCGGGCGGGCTTGGCCGGGGCGAGGCGATCCTCGGCTACCTGGGAATGGGGGCGGCCGGCGCCCAGCTCGGAACCCGGTTCGCTGCATCGGTCGAATCCGTGGCGCATCCGCGATTCAAGCAGGCGTTCGTCAACGCCCGCGCCCGTGACGCGGTCGCCTCGGTGCAGTTGGACGAGCGCTTCCCTGTCATTCCCGTGCGGGGGCTTTCCAACGAGGGAACCCGCCGCTTCCTGCGTCACCAGGCCGAGACGATACGCCGGCTGGACCAGGGCGAGGTCACGCGCGAAGCAGCCCACTTGGAGATCGAGCACTTCTGGGCGGGCGCGTTGCGGCGCGCCGTTATCGACGGCGACGTCGAAGAAGGCTCCGTGATGATGGGGCAATCGGTGGGCATGGTCATGGCCGAGCAGCCGATCGCAGAAATCATCGAGGAGCTGGTCTCGCAAGCGGCCGTCGCGCTGGCGTCGCGCGGCCAATGGGATTTGGTCGCCAGCGACTTCTCCGCGGCATTCTGACCGTGTCCGGCACGCGGCGGCTGCTCACCCGCCTGCGCGAGATGATGGCTGCGGGCGCTGCGCCGCTGGCGGACGTGGTCAAGCTGGTCGCGGCCGAGATGGTGGCCGAAGTTTGTTCGCTCTATGCGCTCCGCCCCGGCGATAGGCTGGAACTGATCGCCACCTACGGCCTGCGTCCGGATGCGGTCGGCCGCACGCGGCTCCGGATGGGTGAGGGCATCGTCGGCCTGTGCGCCGCGACCGGCCATCTGCAGAACCTGCCGGACGCGCAGAACCATCCGAGTTTCGCCTACCGGCCGGAGACGGGGGAGGAGCCGTTTGCCTCGTTGCTGGCGGTCCCGGTGCGCCGGGCCGGCCACACGATGGGCGTGATCGTCGTGCAGAACCGCTCACCCCGCCGCTACGGGGCGGAGGAGGTGGACGTGGTCGAGACGATCGCGATGCTGCTGGCGGAAGCGCTGGCGGCCGCGGGCGCTGCGACCGTCGCCGAAGACGCCCTGGGCGCCACCTTGCCCCGGCAGTTCGAGGCGGCGGCGCTGGCGCCGGGCCTCGTCGTCGGCGCCGTGATCGGCAGCAGCCTCGCTGCCGGGCCGCGCCGGTTCCTCGCCAAGGACCCGGTGGAAGAGCAGCAACGGCTGGACCGTGCGCTTACCGCGATGCGCCGCGACCTGGACTCGCTGATCGAAAGCGGCATGCCGGATGGCGATGAATCCCGGGAAGTCCTGGAGGCGACGCGGCTGGTGGCTGCCGATGACGGATGGGTCAAGCGTGTCACCGCGGCCATCCGGAGCGGGCTTACCGCCGAGGCCGCGGTGGTGCGGGTCGCCAGCGATCTGCGGGACCGCATGCGCCGCATCACCGATCCCTATCTGCGGGAACGGCTGGCCGATCTGGAAGACCTTGCGGGGCGCCTGTTGCAGGCCCTGGACGGTGGCAGCGCGCCAGGTCCGGTGCCGCCCGGCAGCATCCTGGTCGTCCGCCGGCTCGGGCCGGCCCAGTTGCTGCAGTGGCACGCGAGCGGCATTGCCGGCGTCGCGATCGAGGAGGCGAGCCCGTCCGGCCACGCGGCCATCCTGGCCCGCGCCCTCGGGCTGCCCGCCGTGGGCAGCGTGCGCGGGCTGCTTGAAGCCATGTCGCCGGGCGATGAAGCCGTGCTCGACGCCGATGAGGGGCAGCTCATCCTGCGCCCGGATGCCGAGGTGCGGGACCATTACTGCCGGGCGATCGAGGCACGGGCGTCGCGCCGGGCAGGGTATGGGCGTTTGCGCCAGGAGCCGAGTGTCACGGCGGATGGAACCCCGTTCTCGCTGATGCTGAACGTCGGCCTTGTCCTCGAACTGGAGCAACTCGAAGCCGTCGGCGCTGCGGGCATCGGCCTGTTCCGGACCGAGATCGCCATGCTGGCGCGCGGCTCAGTCGCCGACACGGCCGATCAGGCGGCGCTCTACAGCCGGGTGCTGGATGCCGCGGGGGACCGGCCCGTGCTGTTCCGCACGCTCGATCTCGGTGGCGACAAGATGCTGCCGGACGCACCGCCCATGGAGGAGGAGAACCCGGCGATGGGCTGGCGTTCGCTCCGCGTCGGTTTGGACCGGCCGGCGTTGCTGCGCCGGCAGGTGCGGGCGCTGCTTTTGGCCGCAGCCGGGCGTCCGCTTTCGGTGATGTTCCCGATGGTGGCGACGGTGGCGGAGTTCCGTGCCGCCCGCGGTCTGCTCTATGCGGAAGCCGCCCGCGTGCGTCCGGCGCCGAGCCGGCTGAACATCGGCACCATGCTCGAAGTCCCCGCCCTGCTCTGGCAGTTGCCGGCGTTGCTGAAGGATTGCCAGTTCATCTCGATCGGCTCCAACGACCTGATGCAGTTCCTGTTCGCGGCCGATCGCGGAACACCTGGTTTGGCAAACCGCTATGACCTTCTGTCGCCACCCGTGCTCGACATCCTGCACGACGTGCAACGCCAGTGCGCCGACGCCGGGGTCTCGCTATCGGTCTGCGGCGAAGCGGCATCACGCCCGTTGGAGGCGCTCACCCTGGCGGGCCTGGGGATAACGTCCCTGTCCATGCCCGCCTCCGGGTTGCTGGCCACCAAGGGATTGCTGCGCTCGGCCGACCTGACTGCATTCCGCCCGGTCCTGGCCGGGTTACGCGCGAATGCGACCGGTGAGTCGAGCCTGCGGGAGCCGATCGCCGGCTGGGCGCGGGAACACGGATTGGACGTCTGAAAAGACGGAATGGTCTGCCGCCTTTTGCAACTCGATGCAGGACGGTTTACATGCGGGGCGACCTAGGCAGTCTTGATTTGGCCCGACCGGTCGGACAGCGGCCACCACTGGAGCAAGCATGTTTTGGGCAACCCATCCTCGCGACGTCACGGCCGCTCCGGGTGAAGCACGATGATGTCGTATGTCGATCCTGACGGGGTCGCTCCGCCCGCTGGCGCAGCCCGCGTCGGGTCTGACCTGCGGGCGGCCCGCCTGCGCTTAGGTTGGAACCTGGCCGACGTCGCGGCCGGCTTGCGCATCCGCTTGCCTTACCTGGAAGCGATCGAGAACGGACGCCTATCGGAACTGCCCGGCAATGCCTACGCGGTCGGTTTCGTTCGCACCTATGCGACGTCGCTCGGCCTCGATCCGGATGAAGTGTCGCGGCGTTTCCGGGCCGAGGTGCAGGAGGTCAACCAGAAGACCCGGTTGAGCTTCCCGGCCCCGGTGCCGCAGCGCGGCGTTCCTGCGGGCGCGGTGGTCCTGCTCGGCATCCTGATCGCGGCCGGCGCGTACGTCGGCTGGTATCGCTACACCGGAAGCGATGAGACGCGTGCCACGCAACTGGCCGCGCCGCCGCCGGAGCGGCTGGCGGCTTTGGCGCCGCAGCCACAGACGCAGTCGCCGCAAGTGGCCTCCATCCTGCCTTCCTCGCCCCCGCCATCCGGCGGGCAAGCCCTCTCCAGTGCGGCCGCAAGCGCTGCGCCGCCGATGCCAACGCCGTTGCCGGTCCCCGTCGCGATCGCGCCGCCGGCGCCTGTCGCCGTGCCGCCGCCCGTAAATTCCCGCATCATGCTTCACGCCAAGGCGGGCGGCTGGGTGCAGGTTCGGGAAAAGGCCGGGCAGGTGCTGCTGAACCGCGTGCTGCGCACGGGCGAAACCTGGCCTGTGCCGCTGAAGCCGCAGTTGCTGCTCACAACGAGCAATGCGGGCGGCATGGAGGTTCTGGTGGACGGCGTCGCCGCCCCCTCGCTCGGCCCGGCGGGCGCCATGCGGCGCGACGTCTCGCTCGACCCGGAAGTCGTGAAGGCGGGCGGGAAACTCAGCCCGCTCTCGACTGGAAACAACGCGGCGCAGTAATCTGCCGCCACGCCACGGAGCCAATCCGAATGAACTATCGCGCCTACCAGCAGATCGAACGCCGTAAGTCCCGCCTGATCCATGTGGGACGCGTTCCGGTCGGTGGGGATTCGCCGGTCACCGTGCAGACGATGACCAACACGCTGACCACGGACGTCGCCGGCACGGTGGCGCAAATCCGCCGTTCGGAGAAGGCGGGCGTGGACATCGTTCGCGTGTCCTGCCCCGACCAGGAGAGTGCGCTGGCGTTGCAGGACATCGTCGCCCAGGTGGATGTGCCGATCGTGGCCGACATCCACTTCCACTATAAGCGCGCGATCGAAGCCGCGCAGAGCGGCGCCGCCTGCCTGCGGATCAATCCCGGCAACATCGGCAGTGCCGAGCGTGTCCGGGAGGTCATCAAGGCCGCGAAGGACCACAACTGCTCAATGCGGATCGGCGTCAACGCCGGTAGTCTGGAGCGGCACCTGCTGGAGAAGTACGGCGAGCCAAACCCGGACGCGCTGGTCGAAAGCGCGCTGGAGCACGCCAAGATCCTGCAGGACAACGACTTCCACGAGTTCAAGATCAGCGTGAAGGCGTCCGACGTATTCCTTGCGGTGGCCGCCTATCAGCAACTGGCTGAAGTCTGCGACCACCCGCTGCACATCGGGATCACCGAAGCCGGGTCAAAGCGCGCCGGTACGGTGAAGAGCTCGATCGGCCTCGGTTCGCTGCTCTGGGCCGGCATCGGCGACACGATGCGCGTGTCATTGAGCGCGGAGCCGGAGGAGGAGGTTTACGTCGGCTGGGATATCCTGAAATCCCTCGGGATCCGGCATCGCGGGGTGAAGATCATCTCTTGCCCGTCCTGCGCCCGGCAAGGCTTCAACGTGATCCAGACGGTGAGCACGCTGGAGGAACGGCTGGCGCATATCGAAACGCCGATCACGCTGTCCATCATCGGTTGCGTGGTGAACGGACCCGGTGAGGCGCTGATGACCGACCTGGGCGTGACCGGCGGCGGCGACGGCAAGCACATGGTCTATGCGGCGGGCAAGCAGGACCACCGCATGAATGCCGAGGGCATGGTCGATCACATCGTGGACCTTGTGGAGGCGAAGGTCGCGGCACTGAAAGCGGCCGCGCCGGTCGCCAACCCTGCGGCCAAGGTCGCTGCTGAATGAGCGGCACGCAATCGACACGTCCCACATAAGATCGCCGGCCGACGCTGAGCCAACCCTTTCTGACCGTCTATAAACCGACGTTAGAGAGGGACAGCGGCGGGTTTCTTGCTCTGTAGATCGGGGGTCCGGTAGCAACGGAACCGAAAGTGCATTTCAGCTCTCATCGCTGGCGTTTGCGGGATCGCGCAGTGGTCTGAGTTCTCCGCGGGCGATCTGATCCGGCAAGATGAAGGTGTATCGGCCCAGCATGTTGATGTGGTCGAACCCGAGCGGTGACAGCCTGGCCACGTCCCCGGCGCGAACGTCGAAGCCCTCGGCCCGAAGCTGGTTCAGCGCCGCATCCATGTAGATTGTGTTCCAGAGCACGATGGCATTCACCACCAGACCCAAGGCGCCGAGTTGGTCCTCCTGACCTTCGCGATACCGCTGCCGCAGTTCGCCCCGTTTGCCGTGGAACACGATGCGGGCGAGCTGGTGGCGACCTTCGCCTCGATTGAGTTGCACCAGAATGCGGCGGCGGTAAGCTTCGTCATCGATGAAGCGGAGCAGATAGAGCGTTTTGATCAGCCGTCCCAGTTCTTCGAGCGCGCGGGCCAGCTTGGTCGGGCGGTCCTTGGGTTGCAGGGTGCGGATCAGGCCGGCAACCTGCACGGTGCCGAGCTTG
>CAZZVB010000158.1:0-10354 GCA_964657445.1 uncultured Burkholderiaceae bacterium
GAACCCTCGACCCCAACCTTGGCAAGGTTGTGCTCTACCCCTGAGCTACGCCCGCACTCCTACCGCATTCGATAGTCGGGTTGGCATCGGATTGCAAGCCGGTGACGCATCCTTCCGGCACGCGTCTCGAAACGCTGGACGCTTGCAACGGGCGGCGGCATGGTCGCGCCGGAAGGGCATGCATTGCCCTGCTTGCGGCCGTTCGCCGCGGCTACATCTAACAGACACTCGCACAGCCCGGGCCGTGCGGAGAGGAAGCATTGGTTATGGACTCTATGATTGGCCAGTCGTCCCAAGTAGCTGCCGGCGACGCGAACATCGTCGATGCCGACCAGACGACGTTCGTGCGTGAGGTCATCGAGGCGTCTCGCACGGTTCCCGTTCTGGTCGATTTCTGGGCGACCTGGTGCGGACCATGCAAGCAGCTGACGCCCACGCTCGAGAAGGTCGTGCGGGCGAGCGCCGGGCGGGTGAAGCTCGTCAAGGTGGACGTGGACAAGAACCGCGCCCTTGTGGAGCAGCTGGCCCGCATGGGGTTGCCGATGCAGTCCATCCCCACTGTCGCCGCGTTCTGGCAGGGTCAGATCGCCGACCTGTTCCAGGGTGCGCTGCCGGAAGGCGAGGTGAAGCGCTTCATCGAGCAGCTGCTGAAGCTTGCTGGCGGTGCGATGCCCGCGGCAGAGATGCTGGCAGAAGCCAAGCTCGCCCTTGAGGAGGGCCAGGCCCAGGAAGCCGGGCAACTCTTCAGCGAAGTGCTGGCGGCGGAACCGGAGAACCCGGCTGCGTGGGGCGGACTGGTCCGCAGCCTTATCGCGCTGGACCAGACCGAGGAGGCCGAGGATGCGCTTGCCCGCGTCCCCGCAAAAATCGCAGATCATGCCGACATCGCCGGCGCCCGCAGCGCCCTGGCGCTGGCCAATGAGGGGCGTAATGCCGCGGCAGGGCTGGCCGCGCTGGAGCGCCGGGTCGCAGCGGATCCGGCAGATCATGAGGCACGATACGAACTCGCGACCGCACTGAACGCCACGGGGCAGCGGCAAGAGGCCGCAGCGGCGTTGCTGGAGATCGTCCGGCGGGACCGTGCCTGGAACGAGGACGCGGCCCGGCTGCAACTGCTGAAATTCTTCGAAGCCTGGGGCCATGCCGACCCGGCCACCTTGGCCGCGCGCAGGAAGCTTTCGGCATTGCTGTTCAGCTGACCATGGACGGTTGGCATCCGGGGCCGAGCGAACTGCCGGACGAAGTTCCGGTGTTCCCGTTGGCAGGCGCATTGCTCCTGCCGCACGGCAAGCTCCCGCTCAATATCTTCGAGCCTCGGTATAAGGCGATGGTGGAAGATGCGCTCGCGGAGCAGCGCGTGTTCGGCATGATCCAGCCGGACGCCACGGCGCGCGATTCCGCCAACGGCCCAAGCCTGTTCGGCGTCGGCTGCCTCGGGCGGCTGTCGTCGTTCAGCGAAACCGAGGACGGCCGCTATTTGATAGCGCTCAGCGGCATCATCCGCTTCGATGTGGTGCGGGAGGTGGAGATGCGGCGAGGCTATCGCCGGGTCGCCGCTGACTTCTCGCGCTACATGGATGATCTGGAGCCGCCGCCATCGGCGTTGCCGCAGCGGAGCGAGATGCTGCTGGCGTTGAAGCGCTATTTCACCGCCAACGGCTTCGATGCGAATTGGGACGCGATCGACGCGATGGAAGACGACGAGTTGGTTGTCACGCTGAGCATGGTGTGCCCGTTCGATCCGCTGGAACGGCAGGCCTTGCTGGAAGCGCGCAATCCGCTCGCCCGCGCGGACACCCTGGTGACGCTGCTGCAGATGGGCTCCCACCCGTCGCAGCAGGACGACGTCAAGCGGCCGCTGAGCTAACGCTCTGTCGCGAGCCGTTGTGGGGGCCCAGGGCAGGCCGGTCGCCGCCGCGTCGCCCTGGAGTGCTTCGCAAGTGGCCTCGCGAAAAGACGATAGGCGGTTGACAGGCGAAAGGCGGGGGGTGCTGGAGTAGTCATATGTCCGACACCATGCCGATGCAGCCAGAGATCGATCCGAAGCTGCTTGAAATCCTCGTCTGCCCAGTCACCAAAGGTCCGCTCGTCTATGATCGTGCAGCGGGTGAGTTGATCAGCCGGTCGGCCGGGCTTGCCTACCCAGTGCGCGACGGCATCCCGATCATGCTGCCGGACGAGGCTAGGGCGCTCGACTGATGGCGGCCGTCACGCCGGTCGAGATCCGCGTGCGGCGGGCGTCCCGGCGGCTGGAGGTCGATTTCGAGGGTGGGCTGAAGTTCAGCTATCCGGCGGAGTATTTGCGGGTCGAAAGCCCCAGCGCGGAGGTCCAGGGCCACTCGCCCGCGGAGCGTGTCACAGTGCCTGGCAAGCGGGATGTCGGGATTTCGGCGGTAGACCCGATCGGGCATTACGCCATCCGGATCCACTTCGATGACGGGCACGATACCGGGATCTTCACCTGGGAATACCTCCTGCAACTGGGGCAGGAGCATGATCAGCGCTGGGAGGCCTACCTTGCCGCGCTCGAGGTCAAGGGCTTCAGCCGTGACCCGGCGAAATTGTCTCGCCGACCCTGATGGAGCTGAGGCCCGCCGCCAGGATCGCCCGCAGATCCGGAAGCGCCATCGCGATGCAGCCCTCCGTCGCCCCGTAATCCGGACGGGCGACATGCAGGAAAATTGCCGACCCCATGCCGCGCCGCACCGGCGCGTCGTTCCAGCCAAGCACGCCGATCACGTCGTAGATCTCGTCCCGGCGCCACAGCAGTTCGTGGCGGGCGGGGTAGGGGAGGCGGACCGGGCAGTTGTAGCGAGGGTCCGCCGGGTCATCGCACCAGCCATCATCGGGGGCGAGCGGTTCGACGGGGGCAGCCGTCTTCGGCGCCTGGCCTCGGTCGGCGCGGAACAGCACCCGGCGTAACGGCAACACGCCGGCCGGGGTCGCCCCGTCACCTTCCTGCTTATGCGGGGAGATGCCGCCACGTCCAACGCAGCACCGCCACTCGCCGGCGCCCATGCGGATCATGCCGCCGTCCAGGACGTACGCTTCCATGACGGCCGCTAGTCTGAAAGGTGGCCGAAGCGATTGGCCTTGGTCAGCAAATAGCGGTCGTTCACGCCATTGCCGGCGAACAGCAGGCTTTCCCGGCCTGCCACTTCGATGCCGTGTGCGGCGAGGCTGGCGAGCTTGTCCGGGTTGTTGGTCAGCAGCCGGACGCGGGTGAGCCCCAGGTCGCGCAGCATGGCGGCGGCGGTCAGGAAGTCACGCTCATCAGCGGCAAAGCCCAGCGCACGGTTGGCATCCAGCGTGTCGAGCCCGCGGTCTTGCAGCGTGTAGGCGCGCAGCTTGTTGGGCAGCCCGATGCCGCGGCCTTCCTGGCCCATATAGAGTACAGCGCCCGCGCCTTCGGCGGTCATGCGCCGGATCGCGCCGCGCAGTTGCGAGCCGCAGTCGCACCGCATGCTGGCCAGCAGGTCGCCCGTGAAACACTCGGAGTGCACCCGAACCAGTGGTGCGGGTGCCGTCTCCGGCCGGCCGATCAGGATCGCGTAGTGCTCCAGCCCCGAACCCTGCGCGCGAAAGGCGACGAGGCGGGCATCCGCCACGTCCTCCAACGGCACGGTGGCCTCGCTGACGCGGACCAGGGCGGCCGCAGCGAGTGCGGCGTGGTTCATCACGTCCAGCTCCGGCACGCCGAGCCGGCCAACTGTCGGCGCGACCAGCAAAGCGGGCAGCAAGCGGGCAATGACGGCGAGCATGAGGGCGGCGTCGGCACCGTCCGGCGCGGACGCCATCGGAACGTGGCCGGCGACCGGTGGATGGGTCGGATCTGCAAGTGCCCGCAGGGAGTCCAGCGCCAGTCCGGCTGGGTCAAACGCAACGGCATTGCCGGAGAGCGGCTCCGTCACCAAGGCGGCGGCGCGTGACGAGGAGAGCAGGAGACGTGACGGCCCGACCGCCATTCGGCCCAGCACGTCGATGCCGGCCTGATCCACGGTTTCGACCGCCACCATGCCCAATGGCGAACTCGCCGCCAGAACGGCCGGCATCCCTCGCCGCAGGGCGGCGACGGCAGCCTCGACGGCTTGCAGGCGTGGGGCAGGTGCTAGGTGATCAAGCATGTTCTAGGGCCGTGATCCTGAGGCGAAAGCCGGCAGGCCGGCGGCATCGCTGCTGCAATGCGCCATAGATATGGGCGCGGCAAGCCTTGCGCCCGGGTCAACTTCACGGAATTGTGCGCAGGTCGCGTCGTGCGTTGCCAGGTTGCTTCGCCCGCCGCTGCGTTGTGTTGCCGAACCAACTGGCGTCACGAAATGTTGGGCACACTAGATTGTGTCAGGCTATCAAAGCCTGGCACGGTCGGTAGGTGTCTAGCGGGTGGCGTTCTGGGCGAATGAACTGAAGGAAGTCGCTGATGGCGGGCGAGCGCCCTATTTTGATTGTGGACGATGATCTGTCGCTCCGCGAGACACTTGTTGAGCAGCTGCAGTTCGACGGTGAGTTCACGGCCGACGAAGCAGGGTCCATAAATGAGGCCGAAACCAAAGTCACGGCCCGCGACTCCCGCTTCGACGCCGTCATCCTCGACGTCGGGCTGCCGGACGGGGACGGGCGCGACCTTTGCGCCAGTCTGCGCCGTCAGGGCATGCGGATGCCGATTATCATCCTCACCGGGTCAGACGACGAGGCCGATGTGGTGAGGGGCCTGGATTCCGGGGCCAACGACTACATTTCGAAGCCGTTCCGTCTTGCCGAGCTGCTGGCCCGGCTGCGCGCCCAGCTTCGTATCTTCGAAAACAGCGAAGATGCCGTGTTCACCATCGGGCCATACACCTTCCGGCCGTCAGCCAAGCTGTTGCAGGAACCGGTGAAGAACCGTCGCATCCGCCTGACCGAGAAAGAGGCGGCGATCCTGAAGTTCCTCTACCGGGCCGGCACCAAGCCCGTGGCGCGCCAGGTGCTGCTAAACGAGGTCTGGGGCTACAACGCGGCTGTCACCACCCACACGCTGGAGACGCATATCTATCGTTTGCGGCAGAAGATCGAGCCCGATCCGGGCAACGCCCGCCTGCTCGTGACCGAGGGCGGTGGTTACCGGCTCGACCCTCAAGGGGTGCCGCCGGTTTCGTAGGCGATTACCCGGCGGGGCGGGCCGTGGGGCCCGCATCGCTCCAGCGCGATGCGGGCTACGGCTCGTTGGTTTGCCGATCGACGAACCGTTCGAGCCAATGGATATCGTAGTCGCCGGCGTTGAAGCCGGGGTCGGCGACGATGCGCTGGTGCAAAGGGATCGTGGTCTTGATGCCGCCGACCACAAACTCCTGCAGAGCGCGCGCCAGACGGGCGATCGCGGCAGGGCGATCGGGGGCATGCACGATCAGCTTTCCGACCATGCTGTCGTAGTAGGACGGAACGACATACCCGGCGTAAAGTGCGGAATCGACCCGCACGCCCAGGCCACCAGGCGGGTGGAACACATCCACGCGGCCCGGGGTCGGCATGAACGTCTCCGGATCCTCGGCGGTAATGCGGACCTCGATCGCATGGCCGCTGAACGCGATGTCGGACTGAGCGTAACCCAACGGCTGGCCAGCGGCGATCCGCAGTTGCTCCCGCACGAGGTCGATCCCCGTGATCATTTCCGTCACCGGGTGCTCGACCTGTAGCCGGGTGTTCATTTCGATGAAGGCGAACTGGCCGTCCTGGTAGAGAAACTCCAGCGTGCCGGCATTGCGGTAGCCCAGTTGCTTCAGCCCGGCGGTCACCGTCGCGCCGAGGGCATCGCGCTCGTGGCTGGTGAGGGCCGGTGACCCCGCTTCTTCGAGCAGCTTTTGATGGCGCCGCTGTAGGGAGCAGTCGCGTTCACCCAGATGCACGACGTTGCCGAACGAATCCGCCAGGACCTGAAGCTCGATATGGCGCGGCCGGTCGAGGTACTTTTCGATATAGACGGCGTCATTGCCGAAGGCGGCGCGGGCCTCGGACCGGGCGACCCGCCATGCCTCATCCAGCTCGTCGGCCGTGTGGGCCACCTTCATGCCCCGGCCGCCGCCGCCGGCCGCTGCCTTGATCAGCACGGGGTAGCCGATCTTGGCCGCGACGAGGGCGGCTTCCGTCAGGTCGGCCACCGCGCCGTCGCTGCCGGGCACCAGCGGCACGCCGAGCGACGCCATCGCGGCCTTGGCCGTGATCTTGTCGCCCATCATCCGGATGTGCGTGGGCGAGGGACCGATGAAGGTCATCCCGTGTTCCTCGACGACTTCCGCGAAACCGGCGTTTTCCGACAGGAAGCCATAGCCTGGGTGGATTGCATCCGCCCCGGTGATGCTGGCCGCAGTGAGGATCGACGGGATGTTGAGGTAGCTGTCGCGAGCCGAAGGCGGGCCGATGCAGACGCTCTCATCGGCCAGGCGGACGTGCATGGCTTGTGCGTCGGCGGTCGAATGGACGGCGACGGTGGGAATGCCGAGTTCGCGGCACGCGCGCTGGATCCGCAGCGCGATCTCGCCGCGGTTGGCGATCAGGACTTTGCCGAACACTACTCGATCACCACCAGCAGCTCGCCATACTCGACGGGTTGCCCGGACGAGACATGGATGGACCGCACCGCGCCGGCTTTGGGCGCCTTGATCTGGTTGAACGTCTTCATCGCTTCGATCAGCAACAGCGTCTGCCCGGCGACAACGGCTTGGCCGGGCAGCACGAACGGCGCCACACCGGGTTCGGAGGAGAGATAAGCGACGCCCACCATCGGGCTCTTGACCGCGCCAGGGTGATCCCCGACCGCGACCTCCTGGACTGGTGACGGCGCCGGCACCGGCATGGGGGCGGTCGCAACCGGCGCCGACACGGCCGCCATGGGTGCGATCGTAGCCGGGGTGCGAGCGACACGGACGCGGCTTTCCCCGTCCGACACTTCGATTTCGGTCAGTCCGGTCTCGGCCAGGATCTCCGCCAGGATGCGGATTTCGGCGGTATCGATCGGGAAGCGGCTCATTGTGACTCCCTCGGCGCCGGGTGGTGAGCGGGCAAGCCGGCAAAACGTGGTCCCCGCGCAGGATGTGTCTGCGCGTTGCTAGCGACCGTGTGTAAGACTTTTCCCGCCGGGGGCGGAAGGTGCCATTCGTCAATGCCGCCGAGCGGTCACAGCCGAACACCCTTATCTGGCGTAAATTTGGGCTCGGCGGCCGGTTGGTTTCTAATCCAGACGTTTTCAAATGGTAATAATACGTAGTTGCCGATCACGTTTTTCGTGAGCATGGCGTGAGTGCCACACACTGTGTGTCTTCGGGGAGACGCGTGCGAGATACAGAGTCCCTGACTTAGGTGACAGCGCCAAGGATTATGCTTGCCTAATATAGGTGAATTATATTCTTTGCGTCGACAGTCAATTTTGAAAGGAGAAGCAGTCAATTTGATCTTAAGAAATCATAAAGCAGCCCTCTTGACGGTCTTTAGTGTGTTCTCCGCACCACGCTATCTTACGGTTGGACGGATCGTTCCGGTTCTCGCGCGGTAGTTACCGCTTGATCTCTGCGCCCGACCCGGGAACCATTGGCGCTTGCCGTTCCCCGGCCGTCTAGGAGTTTGACACGCAATGTCTCCCACTCGCCTGTTGTTGCCAGTTCTGGCTTTTGCCGCAGTGGCGCCTGGCGTGGGCGCTCAAACGGTCGGCATCGCGTCCTGGTATGGCGAGCGTCACGACGGCCGCCGCACCAGCAGCGGCGAAACATTCGACCAGGAGGGTATGACCGCTGCCAGCCGCGTCCTTCCACTCGGGTCCCATGTGCGGGTCACCATGAATGACACGGGCGAATCCGTTGTGGTGAAGATCAACGACCGCATGGGTGGGCGCACGGCGATCATCGACTTGTCCAAGGGTGCGGCGCGCCAGATCGGTCTGCTTGGCCGGGGCCGGGGGCTTGTTTCGATCGATGCGACGGGAAGCCAGCCGGTCGAGGTGGCGGAAGCGAGCGAGGATGAAACGGCAGACCTCCCGGATCCGAGTCCTGCAGTCCGGCGCCGCGCCGCCCGGCGGGCCGTCGCATCGCGGATCTGCTGCCATGGCGCCTCCGTCATCCTGGCGCATGACGCCATTCACCGTCATCGCCCGGAGCGCCGCCGCGCCTGACTCAGCTGTCGCCGCCGGACGGCGAGGACATTTTGGCGGGTGATCTGCTGCAGGCAGACTCGTGGCCGCCCGAGTTTCGCCGGGCTCTAACATTGGACGGCCTGCTCAACGGCATCACTTGATGCGGTGTGCCAACCACTGAATCAACGCGTTAATACAACTAGTTAAGACCGGTTCGAATTTTCTTGGCCAATGGCCAAAATTTTTCTTGCACGGTCCGCGGTGCAGCCCTATCTGCCGCATCCACGCAGCAACGCACGTGCCTCTGGCCCTCAGGGTTACGCAACGACGTCAAGCGTTCTGGCAATCACTTCTTCGTTCGCTGGTTCGTTCGACCGTTTCGTCAACTCAACGCCCACCGCCTGAAATGGGGGGCGTCCATCCAGAAGGCTCCGTGCGATGACACCCAAGATCGCGCAGTACCTGGCCGACTCGCGTCCGGCCACCCCGTGCCTCGTCCTCGACGTTGATCGCGTGGAGGACAACTATCGCGCTATCCATGCGGCCTTGCCGCTGGCGCGGATTTACTATGCCGTGAAGGCGAACCCTGCAGCGCCGATCCTAGAGCGCCTCGTGGGCCTTGGCAGCGCATTTGATGCTGCCTCCATCGAGGAAGTCGGCATGTGCCTCGAAGCGGGGGCGGCGCCTGGTGCAATCTCCTTTGGGAATACGATCAAGAAGGTGTCTGCGATCAAGCGCGCCTTCGCCGCTGGCATCGGCATGTTCGCCTTCGACTCGATCGAGGAGCTGGAGAAGCTCGCCGAGCACGCGCCCGGCAGCCGGGTCTATTGCCGCCTGCTGGTGGAGAACAAGGGGGCGGACTGGCCGCTCTCGCGCAAGTTCGGCACGACAGTCGATTGCGCCCGCGACCTGATGATCCGCGCCGGCCAGTTGGGGCTCGACCCATACGGCCTGTCGTTCCACGTTGGCAGCCAGCAGATGGACACCGCCGCCTACGAGGTCGCGATCGGTCGCGTCGGCATGCTGTTCACCGACCTGCGCGATGCCGGGGTGAACCTGCGCATGGTCAACCTGGGCGGCGGCTTCCCGGTTCGCTACCGCGACGAGGTTCCGACAGTGGACCGCTTCGCCAACGCCATCATGCACGCCATGACGGAGCATTTCGGCAACGATCTGCCCGAAATCCTGATCGAGCCGGGGCGATGCATGGTTGGCGACGCCGGCGTGGTACATGCCGAGGTGGTGCTGGTCAGCCGCCGCGTGCCGAGTGACCCGACCCGGTGGGTGTACCTCGATATCGGCCGCTTCGGTGGCATGGCCGAAACCGAGGGCGAGGCGATCAAATACAGCATCCAAACCGCGCATGATGGCGAGGCGATGGGGCCGGTCTGCATCGCCGGGCCGACCTGCGACGGCGCGGATATCATGTATGAGCGCAGCAATTACCGGCTGCCGCTGTCCCTGACCCACGGCGACACGGTGGATCTGATGTCGGCCGGCGCTTACGTGACCACCTACGCCAGCCAGCGCTTCAACGGGTTCGCCCCGCTCGCGGAGCATTACATCTGAGTTATGACCTCTACTACTGGCCCAATATCCAGGGCCGTGGTGAGTTCGTCCGGCTGGCGTTCGAGGCGACGCAGATCCCGTACCGCGATGTCGCCCGCGAGAAGGGGGTCGCGGCGATGCAGCGCAAAATGGCGACCGGCAGACGGCCGCCTTTCGCGCCGCCGTTCCTGGTGCACGGCTCCGTCGTCGTCGCCCAGGTCGCCGCAATCCTGCACTATCTGGCGCCGCAGATCGGGCTCGTTCCTGACGACGAGGGCTCGAGGCTCTGGTGCCACCAGATCCAACTGACGATCACCGACTTCGTCGCGGAGGTGCACGACACGCACCACCCACTCGGCCCAACCTTCTACTACGAGGACCAGAAGCCCGAGGCACTGCGGCGCACCGAAGCATTCCTGGCGGAGCGGGTGCCGAGATATCTGGGCTGGCTGGAAAGGATCACTGAGCAAAATGGCAGCGGTCCGCACCTCATTGGCGACTCGCTGACCTACCCGGACCTCTCAGTCTTCCAGTTGCTAAAGGGGTTGCACTACGCTTTCCCCAAGGCGTGGCGGTCACTACGCACCGCCTATCCACGTTTGATCGCCGTCCATGACGCAGTCGAGCGGCAGCAGTGTGTCGCGGGCTACTTAAGGTCGGAGCGTCGCATTACCTTCAACGTTGACGGTATTTTTCGCCACTACCCGGAAT
>CAZZVB010000159.1:0-10261 GCA_964657445.1 uncultured Burkholderiaceae bacterium
GATGGGCCTTCGCTCATCCTACTGGGGTAGAGTGATGGGCCTTCGCCCATCCTACGGCGCTTCGTTATGGCTTTCCCCAGCCGGCGCCGGCGAACACCATCTGGTCCTTGTTGTCGCGCATCAGCATGGTGAAGCCGGGGATGGTTTCGAAGCCCAGCCCGTGCGGCAAGCCCGTGTCCGGGTCCGCGACGACCTTGGCGTAGGCCTCGCTGGCGGTCTTTTCCCATTTGCCGGCCGGCTTCTTGACTTCGACCACGGCCACCGTCGCCTTCAGCACCAGGCGGACGATCGCCTCCTTGCGGGAGGACGGCTTGGTCAGGCTTGGGTGCCCGGCGATCATTTGCCAGCCGTTCGACAGCGCCCAGTCGGTCAGTTCCTGCTTCGTCATCATCATCTCCCCGCTCCGGACCTTATCGGCCGGGGCGGGGGCGGGCGCTACAGCAGATCGTCGATGCGGATCGGCATGTGGCGGATGCGCCGGCCCGTGGCGTGGTACACGGCGTCGGCGATCCGAGGGGCGCTAAGCCGCGACCGCCGGCATGGTCAGAAACGCCTGCACCACGTGCCAGAACGCCTCGCGGTTGTGGCTCATGCCCACTGCATGCGCCGCCCCCGCGATGATCGAAAGCTGACGGTCGCCGTTGGGCAGCTTGGCGAAGAAGGCCTGCAGGTCGGGCAGGGCGGAGATGCCGTCGTACTCGCCCTTCACCATCAGCACCGGGCACAGCACCCGCAGCGGATCGACCACCGGCAGGTTGGCCGTCATGTCCAGGTAAGTGCCGGTCGGCACGCTGTCGCCGTATTGGATTTCCTTCTCCGCGAACGCTTCGGCCACCGCCGGGTCGGTCGTGCCGGGGTGGTCGCGGGTGAAGATGCTCAGCAGCATCGCCTTGTCGCGCGGGCGGCGGTTGTGGGTGCGGTAGAACTCCGTCTGCTCCGCCCGCTTGCTCAGGGTCGGCGAGCCTTCTCCGGTGTAGGTGAAGGCTTCGAGCACCAGCCGGCCCATGCGGTCCGGTTGCGCCATCGCGAACGCGCCCGCACGCAACGCGCCGGAGCTTTCGCCCAGCATGTGCATGCGGCGCTGGCCGGTTTCGCGTTCCACCACGGCGGCGCCCGCGATCAGGTCCTGCACGCCGCTAGCAATGTCGGAGTTGCTGTCCGTGCGGTCGGACCGGCCATAGCCCTCGTGATCCATGGACCAGACGTCGAAGCCGTAGCGGGCGAAGGTGTTCATCAGCGAGTAATCGCCGTGACCCGGCACCGTCAGGTCGAAGGACGACAGCGCCGCCGGCGAGGACCCGTGCACCAGAAACAGCACCGGCAGCGGCTTCTCCCCCGGCGTCGGCGCACCCATGCGCTTGCGGTACATCTGCAGGCGGATGTCCTTGCCGTCGCGCTGCTTGGCGGTGGCGTATTCGCCATACCAAACCTGTTCTTCGGCGGCCTGTGCCTCCGCGGCGGCCTGGCTCAGCAGCCCGGCGCCGGCGAGCCCGGCGAGGACGGCGCGGCGGGATGCGGTCATGGCCGTACTCCTGCAAGCCCATCCGGCATGGCGGGGACTCCCAAGTCGAGGGCGGTGATCGGGTCTTTCACGACGAACAGGAAGCTGGCGGCCGAGCAGGTCGCGATCACCGCGCCGACGACCAGCGCCAACTGGAAGGACCCGGTGCCCTGCACGATCAGCCCCGTCACGGTCGGCGCCAGCGCGCCGCCCAGGTAGCCGCCGAAGTTCTGCATCGCCCCGATCGAGGCCGTGCAGTTGGTCGGCGCCGCAACCGAGGACAGCGCCCAGGCGCAGGTGCTGGTCATGTACACGAGGAACAGCGAGGCGGAAATGAACGCGATGGCCAGCACGTTGGACGAGACGAAAGCGGCCGCAAGCGTGCAGCCCGCCGTCAGCAGCAGCGCCACGGCGGCTGGCACTTTTCGGCTGCGCATCGGCGACACGCCCCGGCGCACCAGGATGTCGGCCAGGAAGCCCCCCAGCACGCCGCCGACCACACCCCAGGCGAACGGGATCGCGGCGGCGAACCCCGTGTATTTCACGCTCATATGCCGCTCGATCTCGAGATAGCCGGGCAGCCAGGCGGTGTAGATCCAGGTGATGTAGATCGTGCCGAAATAGCCGCCGATCATGCCCCAGGTGGTGCGGAAGCGGAACAACTGCTTCCACTCGGCAAAGGTCACCTTGGTGCGCTGGCCGGGCGGGTCGCCCTGCGTGCGGTAGGCGTTTTCGCCCGCTGTCAGGTCGATGTCGGTTGGGTTGCGATACACCACGTACCAGCACGCCGCCATCATCAGGCCGGCAATGCCCATGATGGCGAACATCCAGCGCCAGCCGAAGGCCAACATCAGGAACGTCAGCAGCGGCACGGCGATCGCGGTGCCGAGCGAGGAGGCGCAGTTGAAGATGCCCGTCGCCAGGCCGCGGTCGCGCGGGTTGAACCAATCGCGCGCGACGCGGGCGCCGGTCGGGAATTGTGGCGCCTCGCCGATGCCGAGCAGGATGCGCGCGCCGAAGAACTGCCCGAAGCTGGCCACAATGCCGCCCAGCAACTGCGCCAGCGACCACAGCGACAGCCCCAAGGTGAGCAGCAGCCGCGGCCCGAGCTTATCCACCATTGCCCCGGTCGGCAGTTGCGCGAAAGCGTAGGACCAGAGGAAGGCCGACAGCAGGTAGCCCATGTCTGCGATCGACAGGTGCATCTCGTCCCGGATCAGCGGGTTCGCGACGGCCAGGGTCGCGCGGTCGATGTAGTTGATGCACCCCGCCACCACGAGCATGGTCAGCGCCACGCGCTGAATGGATTTCACGCGCGGCGTGGCGGCGATGGTCGCGGACATCCTGGCTCCCGGCTTGATCTTGTTGCCGAAAGTCTATGCCGGGGTTTGTGGGTTGGCGAGTGAGAAAGCACCGTGGCTGCACGTCCCGGTCTTCTCCCCAGCGGACCCGGCTTAGGTCAGACCTTCGCCAGGCTAAGCTGGCACGACGCTCGCGCTCGTCGAGCACGGGAGTGTGACGCGATAACAGTCATGTCCGATGCAGGGGAATGTGGCCTCTCCTTGCGGACAAGCTCCGCCCCATTTGTTGCGACCTAGACAGGCAGGGACGCAATTTCATGCGTCTCGTGTCCGTCCAAGGAGGATACAAAAATGATGTCACGCACACTCTTGGCGGCTGCACTTTTCATCGCCGCCGGCACCGCGCCGGTCTTCGCGACGCCAAACGAGCAGCCCTTTTCGATCACGGCGCAGCCCATCGTCCGCAGCCCGGTTTACGGTGACCCAGGCGCGCTCAACGTCAACCCGCACATGACGGCGCAGCAGTTGGCGGAGGCCGACCGCCAGGGGCCGAACACCATGGACGGCAACCAGCCGGACCGCGCCGAGGCTGGCGCCGGCGCGCGCTAATCGGCTGAACGGAGGCGGGCAACGGTCTGCTCGACCTCCGTCCACGCCGGCTGGTCCGGGGCGAACTGGCCGCGAATATAGCGCACGAGTTCGACGACTTGCGCATCGTCCAGATGGCCGCCGAACCCTGGCATAGCGCCCAGTCCGGGTAACGCCGGCTCCGCAATGCCATGCAAGATGGTTCGGATCAGCGTGTCCGGCGTTGGCGCGTGGACGTTGCTGTTGAGCGCGAGGCTGGGGCGGACGCCAAACAGGGCCGGCCCTCGCCCGGGCTGGTGGCACGCTGCGCATGCCCCGTCATACAGCCGCGCACCCACGCTGACCGCCGCGCCGGGCGTCGTGCGGGTGAGGATGCCTGCCCGGTCCGCCTGCGAGTTGGGCGGCGCCGGCGCCAGGGAAGCGAGATAGACCGCCATGGCGCGGACATCCGCATCCGGCGCGCCGCGAAGCTCCCGAACGACCGCCGCCATGGAACCCGCAGCCGGACCGTGATTGTCCGAGTAACCGGTGCGGAGGTAGTCGTAGAAATCCGCCTCCGTCCATGGCAGCGGGGCGTAGGTCTGCCCGTTCAGCCCTGGGGCGTCCCAGCCATCGACGACCGCCCCGGCCAGGGTGGCGGCACCGCCCCGTTCGGCGCCCAGCGCGTTGCGTGCCGTGTGGCAGCCGCCGCAATGGCCCAGCCCGTCCACCAGATATTTGCCCCGGTTCCACTCGGCGGAGCGCGCCGGGTCCGGCTGGAATGCGCCGCCGCGCAGGAACAGCGTGTTCCATCCGGCCACCAGCGGACGCAGGTTGAACGGGAAGCGCAATGCGTTCGGCTGCCGGGGTGCGGCGACCGCATCCTGGCTCATCAGGAAGGCATAGAGCGCCTGCATATCGCCCTCGGCCGTGGACCGGAACGCGGTGAAGGGCATGGCCGGATAGATGTGGCTGCCGTCTCGGCTGATGCCGTCGCGCATCGCCCGCGCGAATGCGGCGTAGGACCATGCACCGATGCCGGTGGCTTCATCCGGCGTGATGTTGGGCGTCACGATGGCGCCGAACGGCGTGTTCAGGCGGCGGCCGCCCGCCCAGGCAACGCCGCCGGGTGCGGTGTGACAGGTGACGCAGTTGCCGATCGCGGCGAGCAAGCGGCCGCGGGCGATCGTGGCCGCCGAATACAGCGCAGGGTCCTGCCGCGGCACCGGGTCGATAGCCGCGCGAAACGGCAGGGCGGCGACGGCCACTCCCGCCAGGGCGGTCAAGGCGCCCGCCCAGGCAGCCCGCCAGCCCCGCTTACGTGCGGGCGGCGCGGCGGGCGCGGGCAGGGCGCTAGCGGCTAAACCGGCCTTGATGCGTTCGGGGGTGAACGGCACCTCCCTAAAGCGCACGCCGGTTGCGTCGAAGATCGCATTGGCGATCGCGGCGGCGCTGGGCACCGACGCGGACTCGCCCGCACCCATGGGCGGCTGGTCCGGCCTCGCCATCAGCACCGATTGAATCGCCGGGAGCTCGGGGAAAGTCAGGATCGGGTAGGCGCCCCATTCCCGGCTGGTGACCGCCTTCTGGTCGAAGCGCACCTCCTCCTTCAGGACGCGGCTGATCGACTGCACCACGTTGCCTTGCAACTGGTGGCGCACGCCGTCCGGGTTGATCATCAGCCCGCTATCCTGCCCGGCGACGATGCGCGACACCGTCACCTCGCCGCTGCGCGGATCGACCGCGACGTCCGCCACCCAGGCGGACCAGGCAGCGCCGAAGCCGGGGAACTTGCTGTGCACATACACCGCGTAGGCCACGCCTTGGCCGTGCAGCAGCCCGTCCGCATCCTGCTGCATCCGCGCGGCGGTGCGCGGCTGCCACCCGGCCTCCGCCACCGTGGCCTTCAGCACGTCGATCGCGCGTGGGTCGGGCAGGTAGCGGAGGCGGTATTCCACCGGGTCCACCCCCGCCGCGATCGCCAGCTCGTCGATGTAGGATTCGTGGGCGAAGGTGTTGGGCAGCGCCGACACGCCGCGCAGCCACGCCGCCCGCACGATCGGCGCCATGTCGTTCGCCACCACGCGGATCGGGTCGTAGCTGTAGGGCGGGATCGCGGTACGGTCGCCCAGATCGCCCACCAGCGGCACCGGCGGGATCGTGCCGGTCAGGATCAGCGCCAGGGTCGGTGCGCGGTTGGAGGGGTAGTAGGTGCTGAAATCATAGCCGGCCGGGTGCCCGTCCGCGGTCAGCCCGCCATTCACGTCCATGAGCTGCGCGGTGCCCTTCGGCTCCCAGGCATGCTCCTGCGCCCGGGTGAGTTGCACCCGCACCGGCCGGCCCACCGCCCGCGACAGCAGCGCCGCATCGGCCCCCACGTCGTCGGCGCAGTTGCGGCCGTAACACCCGGCGGTCTCCATCCGGTGCACCGTCACCTGCGCCGGGTCCATGCCCATCAGCAGCGCCAGATCGTCGCGCAGGAAGTGCGGGTTCTGCGTGCCGGACCACACGGTGAGCCCGTCCGGCCGCCAATCCGCGACCGAGCAGGATGGGCCGATCGAGCCATGCATCTGGAACGGCCAGACGTAGCTGCGCCGCATCGGCACCGCCGCGTCGCGGATCGCGGCGTCCACGTCGCCGTGCTCCAGCAGCAGGCGCGGCGTGCTCGGGTGCGTGCGCAGCGCCGTCGCGATGTCGGTCAGGTCGGGGATGTCGGGTCCGGGCCGCCACGACACCGCCAGTTGCTCGGCGGCAAGCGCGGCATTCTCCTCCCGATCGGCCACCACGCCCACGAAGTCGCCGATCACCACAACGCCGGCGATGCCGGGTATGCCGGCGATCGAGGCTTCGTCCACAGCGAGCAGGCTGGTCCCGACGCCGGCGCCGGCATCGAGCCCGGCGTAAGGCGGGCGAACGACCCGGCCGTGCAACATGCCGGGCACCCGCATGTCCTGCACGTAGGTCAGCACGCCCGTGGCCTTGGCCGGGATATCGGCGCGCGGCGCCGGCTGGCCCACCACCCGGTAGCTGTCCGGCGCCTTCACCGGCGTCGCCTCGTCCAGCGTCAGGTGGATTCGGCGGCCCTTCAGCAGGGCGGCGTAGCTGGTGAAGCGGTTCTCCGGCGCGGGCGTGCTGATCACGCCGTCCTCGACCCGGAGCGCATCGGCGGGGATGCCCAGCTCCTCCGCCGCGAGCGCCAGCAGGGCGGCCCGCGCCTGCGCCGCCGCCGCGCGCAGCGGGATGGCGGTGACCTGCAGCGTGGTGCTGGCGATCGTGGCACCCTGGTCGGGGCCGAGCCCCACCGTGCCCAGCACCATGCGGACCCGGCGCAGGTCCACATCCAGCTCCTCCGCCACGATCTGCGCCAGCGCGGTGGAGATGCCGGTGCCGAGATCGACATGGCCGTTGAAGGCGGTGACGCCCTCCGGGTCCATCACGATGAACAGTTCCGGCCCGGCAACGGCGGCGCGTTGCACCACGAGGGTGCTGTCGCGGGCCAGGATGCCGGTCACGTTCAACGCTCGGCCCCCATCAGCCCGGCCGCGCGCTGGACGGCGCGGATGATCTCGTAATGCGCGCCGCAGCGGCAGAGATTGTAGCGCAGCTCCTCACGGATCTCGACTTCGGAGGGGCGTGGATTGCGCGTGAGCAGCGCGTGGGCCGTCATGATCATGCCGTTCAGGCAATAGCCGCATTGCGCGGCCTGCGCCTCGATGAACGCCTGCTGCACCGGGCCGGGCGCCGCGATCGTGCCAAGCCCTTCCAGCGTCACGATTGCGCGGCCCTGAACGATGCCGGCCGGCACCACGCAGGATCGCGCGGCCACGCCGTCGATCAGCACCGTGCACGTCCCGCACTCGCCCAGGCCGCAGCCGTATTTCGGCCCATTGAGCGCCAGGTCGTTGCGCAGCACGTATAGCAACAGCGTCTGCGGGGGGACGTCCAGCGTATGCGCCTGCCCATTGACGGTGAGCGTCAGCACGCCAGCCAATCGGCGATGGTCCTGTCCATGGTCGCGGCTTTCCCGGCGCTGTCTGCCAGAAAGTATAGATCATGCGGGCAAAGCGTCACCACGGCCCGGTGCGGGGTGGCAACCGGGTGCCCCGCTCCATAGCTGCATGGCCGCGGCGGGTTGCAATTGCCCGGCGGCGATGAGGTGCCCAAACCACCGGGCGTCGCTATAATCGGGCACGTCAGCGACCCACAACCGATGAGGAAAGTCCCATGATCCGTGACGAACTGGAAGCAGCCTTGCGCGCAAAACTGCAGGGCTCGGCGCCGATCGACGCGCTGATCCTGTTCGATCTCGGATCGGACGGCGCGATCTACCTGGACGGCAAGGCGGTGCCGCCGACGGTGAGCGACGCCGGGTCAGCGCCGGACACGACGATCACGGTGTCGGCGAGCGACCTGAAGGACATGATGGCGGGCGACCTGAACCCGATGGAGGCGTTCACCCTGGGCAAGCTGGACGTCGGCGGCGACATGGGTCCGGCGATGAAGCTGGGGTCGTTGCTGGGTTAGCTCAGCCCTCCGTTGTTTGCGGACGAGGGGTTCGGCCCTACGGGTTGAGCGCGGCAAACGCCTGATCGGATGCGAACATCCGCCGGGCGTTGTGGCCGACGCTGGGCACGACCGACAACTGCCAGTTCAGCGGCCAGCCATGCTGCCTGGCGGCGTCCTGCGCTTCCTGGAATTCGTGGGTGCCGCGTTCGAAGCGGGTGGCGCCCTGATCCTCCGCTTCCTCGCTGGTCGCCAGGTTCTTCGACCCGACGTCGTCCTGCCCCAGCAGGAGCGTGACTTGGGCGGCCAGGCTGCGCTTGAGGGCGGCTTCCGCATCGGGGGCGCCGCCGAAGCCGTAGGGCGCTGCCACGGCAAGACTCGGCCGCACCCAGGTCGATGGATTGGCCAAGATGGTGTGCCGCGCGGACCCGGTTCCGAAGGCGACGACGCGGCTGAGGAACTGGGCGCCCGCGGAGTGGCCGATCTGATCGTAAGGCAAGTCGGGCCGGTGCTCCTGCCGGCGGACCCATTCGGCCAGCAAGGGCACATAGCGGATGGTCCAGCTCGCTTGCGGCTGCATTAAGCCGTGTTGCACGATGCCGCCCCGCTGGTAGCTCCAGCTCGGAAATCGCGCCACATCGAACAACGGCGCGGCAACGACCATGCAGTAGCGCTGGGCGAGCGGGATCGCGTCATCCCGGTAGCCGGAGGCATTGCGGTCAACGCCGTGAAAGACGAGGAGGATGGCGCTCGGCTGGCAGCCGGCGGGCCGGTAGGTGAACACCTGGAACGGCGTGCCGTCGAGCTCCGCCGTCTGCTGTGCTGAGACCCCCGCCGCCAGCGCGGTTTGTGCGGCAGCGGGCGGCGGCAGCGCGGCGTTCGCGCTCGTCAGCGTGAGAAGCAATGTTAGAATCCTGAACGACATCGCCGCCGCCTCGTCTGCGCCAAGCCAGCTTCAGGCACGCATCCGGCTGATGTCCAGCAGGACGTTCGCCTCGTGCCCCTTCTGGCCGAGCCGGAACTTCACCGGGTCACCGATGCTGACCAGCCCGGCCATAGCACCGTCGTGCAGGATCGGAAGGCGGCGGATGCGCTAGCGGGCCGGCCTGGCGGACGTGCGGGTGAAAACGGTGACGCTCTCCACCGCGGCTGACCAGAGGAACTGGTCCACAGGCGTGCATTGCGTCACACGGTATCCAGCGCCGTGCAGCAGCTTGCTGTCGCGGGCCAGTGCGCCCGGGTTGCAACTGACGTAAATCACTCGCTCGGCCCCCGACCCGGCGATCGCGCCCATCTGCGCCAGCGCGCCGGTATAGGGCGGATCGAGCACGATCACGGACGCGCCCGACAACTCCTTCGCCGACAGAGGCTGCCGGGCAAGGTCGCGATGCAGTGCCTCGATCGGCCGGCCCGTGACCGCCCGCCGAAGCGCCGCATGGGCGCCAGCGTCGCCTTCGTACGCGGTCACCCGAGCATGGGCTGCCAGGGGGAATGTGAGGGTGCCGCACCCTGCGAACAGCTCGATGATGCGGGACCGCGCCGGCATCCGCTCCGGAAGGCCTGCCAGGACAGCTTGGGTGATGGCGGCCTCCCCGCTGCGCGACGCTTGCAGGAAGGCGCCGGGCGGGGGTGAGACGCTGACACCCGCAACGACAGTGGTGGCCGGCTCCAACTGGCTGGCCGCCTCCGGCGGGCTGTCCCGGTAGGCCCAGGAGATTCGGCAAGCTCCCGCCTGTTGCGCCAGGGCCGCCAGCTTGGTGCGGTCCGCCGGGCTGAGAGGTGCGTCGGTGCGCAGCAGCAGGTCAATGCCGCTGTCCAGCAGGTTGGCCAGGGCGGAGCCGGAACGGCGCAGCCCAGTGATGCCGGGCATTACCCGCCGCAAGAAGCCGATCAGCGCGACGAGCTTCGGGTCCAGCACCAGGCAGGTTTGCAGGTCGGCGACCTCCGCCCCGCGGTGGCGGTGCAGGCCCACCAGCACCGCCTTGCCGTCCCGGAACAGCGCAAGATCGACGCGCCGGCGGTCCGCCTGCGGGGTGCGGGTGAGCGGCTGCATCGTGAATTCGGCAAACCCGGCACGGGTCAGCGCCGATCGCACCTGGGCGGACTTCCAGGCGGCATACGGTTCGTCTCGCCAGTGCTGCAGGGTGCAGCCGCCGCAGACTCCGAAGTGCGGGCAGGGAGGTGTTTGCCGCTCGGACGAGGCGATGATGATGTCGGCATCGCCCGACCAGCCTCGGCCGCGCTTTGTCAGGCCGCTAGCGCGGATGGTTTCGCCGGGCAGAGTATAAGGTAGGTAGGCGATCTGGCCGTCTGGAAGAAGTGCTACGCCGTCGCCGTCGGAGGCTATGCGGGTGATTTCTAGGGCGCCGTGCCCCTCACCCGGCCCTCT
>CAZZVB010000160.1:0-10250 GCA_964657445.1 uncultured Burkholderiaceae bacterium
CCACTCCTGCGACGATCCCTTTGGTTACGAGGCAGCCCCATGACCCAATACCTGTTCACCAACGGCCGCGTGCTCGATCCGCGCAACGAGGGCGCGCGCGGCGGCATCGAGGTGCTGGTCGAGGGCACGATCCGCGAAGTGTCCGACCGCCCGATCGCCAGCAGCGGGGCGGAGCGGATCGACCTGGGCGGCAAGATCCTGATGCCAGGCCTGATCGACGCCCATGTGCACGTGATCGCCGCGATGGCCGACCTCGCGCTGAACGCGGCGCAGCCCAACACGCTGGCGTCGCTGCGGGCCGGCCAGATCATGCACGCCATGCTGATGCGCGGGTTCACCACGGCGCGTGACGTCGGCGGCGCCGATCGCGGCCTGGTGGAGGCGCAGGCGACGGGGGTTGTGATCGGGCCGCGGCTGGTGATCTCCGGCAAGGCGCTGAGCCAGACCGGCGGCCATTGCGACTCCCGCCAGCGCTCGGACGACCGCACCCCGTTGCAGCACCGGGTCGGCGCCATGGGCCGGCTATGCGACGGCGTGGACGCGGTGCGGCTCGCTGCCCGGGAGGAGCTGCGGGCCGGGGCTGACTTCATCAAGGTAATGGCCAACGGCGGCATCGCCTCGCCCGCCGACCCGATCCACATGCTGCAGTTCTCGCGTGACGAGCTGCTGGCTGCGGTGGAGGAGGCGACCAATCTCGGCACCTACGTCTCCGCGCATCTTTATACCGACACGGCGATCCGGCGCGCGCTGGAATGCGGCGTCCACTCGCTGGAGCACTGCAACCTGATCGAGGCGGAGACGGCGGCCATGGCGGCCAAAGCCGGCGCGTTCGCGGTGCCCACGCTGATCACTTACCAGCGTCTGGCGGTGGAAGCAGCGTCGCTCGGCATGCGGCCGGAGAGCGTGGCCAAGATCGAGACGGTGCGGCAGGCGGGGTTGGACTCGATCGGCGTCATGCATCAGGCGGGGTTGCGCATGGTCTATGGGACCGACCTCCTGGGCGAAATGCACCGCCATCAATCCGGCGAGTTCGCGCTGAGGGCGCGCGTCCTGCCGGCGATCGACGTGCTGCGGTCTGCGACCACGCTGGCGGCCGAGCTATGCCGGATGGAGGGCAAGGCCGGGATCGTCGAGCCGGGCGCCTATGCGGATTTGCTGGTCGTGGATGGCGATCCGCTGAGCGACTGGTCGCTACTGGAAGGGCAGGGCGCGCACATCCCGGCCATCATGCAAGACGGCAAGTTCGTGAAGAACGAGCTGAGATAAACCTACATCGCGTTGCACACCTCGTTGACGCACACGACCCGCCACGCCTGCGAGTGCCGCTCCAGCCGGGTCAGCGACAGGTTCTGCACCGACAGGTGCAGCGCATTGTCCGCTGTGATCCCGGCCGCGTGCGCGACCGCAGCACGGATCGCGCCGCCGTGGCTCACGATCACCACGTCACGCTCGGCATAGTCGCGGGCCAGGCGTTCCATCGCCGGGCCGACGCGGGCGATGACGCCGGCCATGCTCTCGCCGCCGGGTGGCATTTCCTCACCGCCGAGCGGCCAGAAGGCGTGCGGCGGCAGGCTCAGCTTCGCTGGCAACTCGGCATGGGGCAGCCCCTGCCATTCGCCCAAATGCTGCTCCTGCAGGTCGGGCTCCACGAGAGGCGTCTGCGGCGGATAGCCCGCGCGAAACAGCGCATCGGCCGTCAATGCCGTGCGGGACAGCGGGGTCACCACCCATTGCGCCGGCCGAGGCAGGCGGCCCGCTAGCGCGCGATACATCGGCGCCTGTGCCACCAGCGAGTCCGGGCAGAGCGGCACGTCCATGCAGCCGTACAGCATGGCGCGGGCGTTTTCTTCCACCAGCGCATGGCGGATCAGCCAAAACCGGGTTTCGGGCACAGCTACTCTCCGATGTTCAGCAAGGCGCCGCCTTGCCTGGCGTGGCGGAATTGTCCGGCGAACACCCATAGCCCGGCGGCCATCCAGACGACGTTCAGCCCGAACGCCCAGGCCAGATGGTCCCACCGGATCACGCCCTCGGTCATCGCTGCGCGCATGCCCTCGAACACGTGGGACGATGGCAGCGCCAACGCGATCGGGCGCACGAAGGCCGGCAGCACCGCCACCGGGTAGAACACGGCGGAGAACGGCGTCAGCCCGAACAGCACTGACCAAGCGAGCGCTTCCGCCCCGGCGCCGTGCCGCAGGATCAGCGACAGCACGCCGAGCGACACCCACCAGCCCATGATCATCAGGTTCGCGAAGAACAGCACCACGACCGGGCCGAGCGCGAACAGGTCGAATGCGTAGAGCAGCCAGGCGAGCAGGATCGCGGGCAGCACGCCCGCCAGCATCCGCATCACGGAGACGCTCACCAGTGCGGCCAGCATCTCCCACGGGCGCATCGGGCTGACGAAGACATGGGCCAGGTTGCGCGACCAGACTTCCTCCAGGAACGAGATCGCGACGCCCATCTGGCTCCGCAGCGCAACCTCCCAAAGCAACACGCCGCCCAGCAGCGTGCCCGCCGCCACGGCGACCGGTGCGTTGGCGCGGCCCGCGATGAAGGACGCGGTGAAGCCCCAGATCAGCATCTGCAGCGCCGGCCAATACATCAGCTCCAGCAGCCGCGGCCAGGACCGGCGGTACAGCGCCAGATGCCGGTAGGTGAGCCCCCAGATACGCCGGCCGGAAAGCGTCATGCCGCCTGCCGCCGATCCCGCGCGATGTCGAGGAACACGGCCTCCAGATCGTCGCGCCCATAGCGGGCGAGCAGCTCGTCCGGCGTGCCACGGTCCACCACGCGGCCCTGCTTCAACATCAGCACGGTCGAACAGAGCCGCTCCACCTCGGCCATGTTGTGGCTGGCGAGCAGAATGGTGCAGCCGCTATTCGCCCGGTAGCGCTCCAGCCAGGATCGGACCCAATCGCCAGTATCCGGGTCCAGGCTGGCGGTCGGCTCATCCAGCAGCAGCACGTCCGGCCGGTTGATGAGCGATTTCGCCAACGCCACCCGCGTCTTTTGCCCGGCGGAGAGCTGCCCGGAAAGGCGGTGCAGGAACGGTCCCAGTTCCAGCTCGGCCGCGAGTTCCTGGATGCGGCGCTCCAGCTTCGGCACGCCGTAGAGATGGCCATAGACCCGCAGGTTCTCCGCGACAGACAACCGGCCGGGCAGGGCGACGTAGGGGGATGAGAAGTTCATCCGGGCCAGGGCGGCGAAGCGGTCCCGCGCCATGTCGCGTCCGAGCACGGTGATGGTGCCGGAGGTCGGAATCAGCAGCCCGAGCAGCATGGCGATCGTCGTCGTCTTGCCCGCGCCGTTGCCGCCGAGCAGGCCCAGCGTACTGCCACGGCCGAGCTGGAACGACAGGCCATCCACCGCCGTGACGTCGCCGTAGCGCTTCGTCAGCCCCTCAACCCGAATTGCGTCCATGCGGGACCGATTAGGCTCCGGACGCAGTTTCGCCAAGGCCTCACGGCCCCGCGGCCGATCCTGTGAGAAGGGTGATCCCCGCGGAAGCCGCCCAACTCCGGGCGGCCACGCTGTCGCCGCAACTCAGGACCAGCGATCGCGGATCGCACTCCAGTAGGATGCCGGCAGCGTTGTCCGCAAAGTCCGGGGTCCAGCGCAGCAGGGTATGGTCGAGGTCGAGCGAGGGTGCCGACAGCACCGACAGCAGCGCGTGTGTTGCGTCCAGCAGCATCAGCCGGTAGCCGCGCGCCTTGGCGAACGCGCGTGCGAAGCAGAATGACGCCGCGTCTGCCACGATGTCGGCCGGATTCAGGCCGAGCACGACGTGGCCGCGCAGCGCGTTGGGCAGGGCCGCATCGAAACGAAGGAACTCCGGCCCGAGCAGGCTCGACACGTTCAGGTCCACCGAGAACGGCCCAGCATTGGCCAATTCCCCGGGGCTGGCCAGCAAGGCCAGCAGGCGGCGGTCCAGCGTGCATGTCAGCCGGCGGAACAGCCAGGGCTCGCCAGCAAGGTTCCGGCCTGGCAGCAGGTCTGCCGCGAGATCGGCCATCGAGAGGGTTCGCCGTTCCCATGCCAGGGCCGCTTCACCCTCGGGATCGATACGCCACACAGCTTCCCGCCGCGCAAACCGGGCGATGTCCGCCCTGGCCAGGATGGTCTCGAGCAGGATGAGAGATGCCGGGTCGAGCGGCACGGCTGGCGGCGGGGCTTGCTCCGGCGGAATGTCATCGGCGAGCGCTGCCAGCAGCAACGGACCGTCAGCGGGCAAGTCGAACAAGGTGAGGATGTCGGGCACGGCCGGGGCGGCCGGGGCGTCCGCCAGCAAATGATCGAGATCCTCGACAACATCGAGCAAGGCATCCTCCGCGTTGCCACGCCAGGTGACGGCGAGACGATAGCCGGAGAGCTGGAACAACTCGGCCCTGGCGGCACGAAGCAGCGGGGCCAGCGCCGCTTCGGCCAGGCGGCGGTGATGAGGGCGGGACAGCGCCTCCGGCAGGCGATCCATCCGCAGCAGCAAGGCCTGGCGGGAAACGCCTGCCGCGGCGCAGTCGGCAATGAGCAGGCCGAGCCGCTCGGTTCCGGTTGCCCTCACACTGGCGGCGTCAAAGCCTGGCGAGACGGCACACCGTCCAGCAGCGCCAGATCGCGGCACCCGGCCCGGCCAGCCAGGCTGGTGGCGGCAGCGCGGTCGAGGCATTGCCGCAAAGTGCACGCCGCCGCGTGCCGGCAGGCCGTGATCCGCTCCGCCGCCAGCATTGCGTCCACATGGCGGCCTTGGAACTGCGTTATGCCCTGGCGCAAGCCCCAGGCCAGCGCAGCTTCCGTGTCGGCCCGGTTCAGGACGATCTTGCTTGGCCCGATCTCCGCGAGCACGGCCAAAAGCCGTTGCTGATCCCGCGACGACACGGCTTCAAGCCGTTGCGACCAGTCAAGCTTCAGGAGGTCAGGCGAAAGCGCCCCCGGCCGCATGAGCATCAGCGCCGGGTAGTCCAGGCCCGTGACCAGCAGGGTGCAGCGTGCCGCACGAATCGCGCGGCATGCGTCCGCGAACCGCTGCATGTCGGCCACAGCGTCGATAAACGGCAGCTCAATCGCAGTCGCCGGCGGCAGGCGGGCCTGGCTGAAGCGGGGCGAGAGCACTCCTGCGACGGACAGGGGGAGGTGGATCGGCACGGCGGTGGAGTTACTCAGCGGTTCGTCCAACAACCGGGTTTCGAGCAGTGCGGCCAGATAGCGGCATAGGGACGGATCGACAGCTTCCGGCACGGGGCGGCCAGCCAGCCGCTCCAGCGCCGCGTAATCGAGGCTGATTTCCTGAAAGCAGGGTCTGACCGTCCTGCCGGTGATGCGCACGCCGGTTTGCCGCCGGCAGAGCATGCTAAGATCGGCAGAGCGGAGCACCGCCTCCGCCAAGGCCAATGCGCCGAGTGGTGCGGCTGCCGACTGCGCAAGCGCCTGGTGGCCGGATGCGGCGGTGATGGCAGCCCGGATCACGGCCTCATCATCCGGCAAGCGCCACATGTCGATCAGGTTCTCCGACCCAGGCGCTTCCGCCCGGAACAGGCGCGACAGGGTCGGCACCAGCGAGACGCCCGTCGGTGGGTCCGCCAGCAGAACGAGATCGCCATTGCCGCAGGTGAAGACCCCGCCGCCCCCCGGCTTGCCCGCCATGTCGAGCATGGCTGTCGCGACCCGGCGGTGATGCGGCAACGGACCCGGCGCGCCCATGCGCGACAAGTGAAGCTGCAGTACGGCGACCGCCGTCCCGCTCCGCCGGGCCCATTCTGCTGCCGAATCGATCGCGTGTTGCAACGGCGATCCAGCCGGCCGCCGTGCCGCAAGCGTGATGCGCTCGCGAGGGCGGGAGGGCTGGTATATGACGCTTTCTGGCACCTTGCTGGTCGCCGCCTTGGCCGGAGACGGTTAGTGTGCGCGCCTATGGTTGCTCGTCTGTTAACCCGATCCGCCCCTGGCTGGCTGTCCCCCGGCACCCGCATCTACGCGATCGGAGACGTCCACGGCTGCGCCGGACGGCTGTGGCAGATGCACGAGCGCATCCGGGCCGACCTGGCTGCGCAGCCCGCGCAGAACCCGCTGCTGATCCATCTTGGCGACTATGTCGATCGCGGTCCGGACTCCGCCGCCGTGGTGAAGCGGCTCGCGGCTGGGCCTGTCTTGCGCGGCGTGCCGATGATCTGCCTGCGCGGCAACCATGAGCAGATGATGCTCGATGCATTGCGGGGCGACAGGGACGCTGTGCAGTTGTGGCTCGCCAACAGTGGCCGCGAGACGCTGGAAAGCTGGTCCAGCCGCGTCGCGGAAGGGCCGGCACAGTGGCGCCACGATCTAATGGCCGAGCTGCCGTTCCTGCAGGAACTGCCGATCTTCCACCGGGTGGACGGTTACGTGTTCGTCCATGCCGGCCTGCGGCCCGGTATCGAGATGCGGCGCCAGTCCGACGAGGACATGCTCTGGATACGCGAAGGCTTCCTCGACTGGCGCGGCGTATTGCTGCCGGAGGCGCCCGGCGTGGCCGCGGTGCACGGCCATACGCCACGGCCCGAGCCGGAGGTGACGGGCAACCGTGTCGGCGTGGATACCGGTGCGGTGGGCGGCGGCGACTTGACATGCGCCGTGCTGGAACACGCGACCGTCCGGTTTTTGACAGCGTAGGATGGACTTCAGCCCATCAATGCGGCGACGATTGTTTCCCGAGGCCTAGCACATCGGCCATGTCGTAGAGGCCCGGCGGTTTGCCGGCGGCCCACTGCGCGGCTTGCACCGCGCCCACAGCGAAAGCGCGGCGGTCGAAGGCACGGTGGGTCAGGGCAATGTGTTCGTCGCCGGCGGCGAACAGCAGCGTGTGCTCGCCGACCACCTGGCCGCCTCGCAGGGCCGCGAAGCCGATCTCCCCCGCCTTGCGTGGACCGGTATGGCCGTCCCGGCCGCTGACCATCACGTCCGCCAGATCGACCCGGCGGCCGCGCGCCACCGCCCGGCCGAGGCCGACCGCAGTACCCGAGGGCGCGTCCACCTTCTGACGGTGATGCATCTCGACGATCTCGGCGTCATACCGTTCGGGCGACAGTGCCGCGGCCATCTGCTCGGCAAGCGCCAGAACGAGCGTCACGCCGGGCGAGAAGTTGGGCGCATATACGACGGGAACCTGCCGAGCCGCCGCGCGGACCAACTCCTCGTCCGCGGCGCTGAGCCCTGAGGTGCCAAGAATCCAGGCGACCCCAGCGCCGGGCACGAGGGCCGCGTGGCTTGCGACAGCCGACGCGTTGGTGAAGTCGATCACCACATCCGCCCCCGCCAGAACATCCGCCAGCGAAACGCCGTGCCGGGAGGAACCGCCTGCTGAATGGAGGCCGGCCTTCGCGACTTCCTCCTCCAGCAGGCGGCCCATGCGGCCGGTCACGCCGGCGATGGCGATGCGCGGGACGGATTGCGTCAGATGACCGTGCTCCAAAAGGGTTCCACGCCGTAATAGTCATGCACCCGCCGGCCGAATGCCTCGTCGTGCAACGCCGTTGCGTCGTCGGTCGCATAGACCGGCGCGCCCTGCAACCGGTCGAAGTCGAGATCGACCACATAGCCGCCGCGTTCGGTATCGTAGTGCAGGGATTGCCAGGGCAGCGGATGGTGTTTGTCGCCGATGCCGAGGAAGCCGCCGAAACTCATCACCGCATACACGATACGGCCGGAGGGCTTATCGATCATCAGGGCCGCGATGGTCCCAAGCCGCTCGCCGGCGAGGTTGTAAACCGCGGCGTTCTGCACGTCGGCGGCTGAAATCAGGCGCCCCGAGGTGTCACGCGGATCATTCAGACTTGCCATAGATGAGTCCTCCCACACTCCCATCGCGGCTGGGGTGAGGAGAGTTGCGTCAGCTCTTGCCGTCGAAGAAGGCGGCGACTTTGGCGAAGAAGCCCTCGCTTTCCGGGCTGCCGCTCTTGTGCCCGGCAGCCTCGGATTCGAACTCCTCCAGCAGCTCGCGCTGGCGTTTGGTGAGGTGTTGCGGCGTCTCGACCGCGACCTGCACATACATATCGCCTCGCGCGGCGCTACGCAGGACGGAGAAGCCTTTGCCGCGGAGCCGGAACTGGTCGCCGGTTTGCGTGCCAGCGGTGACCTTTACCTTGGCGCGGGTGCCATCGATCACCGGCACCTCGACATCGCCGCCGAGGGCGGCCTGGGTGATGCGCAGGGGCACCCGGCAGTAGATGTTCGCGCCGTCGCGCTGGAAGATTTCATGCGGGCGGATCGCGACGTGCACATACAAGTCGCCATTCGGCGCACCGGACGCGCCGGCCTCGCCTTCGCCTTGCAAACGGATGCGGACCCCGTCTTCCACGCCGGCCGGGATCGATACCGATAGCGTGCGGTCGCGCGGCACGGTGCCGCTGCCGCTGCAGACCCGGCAGGGGTTGCGCACGACCCGGCCCATTCCGCCGCAAGTGGGGCAACTGCGCTCCACCAGGAAAAAGCCTTGTTGCGCCCGCACCTTGCCAGCGCCGCCGCAGGTCGAGCACGTGTCGCGCTCGGCCTGCTTGTTAGCGGAGCCGGTGCCGGCGCACGCGTCGCACGATACGCGCGTGGGCACACGCAAATCGACCTTGGTGCCGGTGAACGCGTCGGTCAGGTCAATCTCGACCTGCGCCCGCAAATCCGACCCGGCGCGGGTCCGCCCGCCGCCAGGCGCCCGGCGGCCGCCCATGAACTCACCGAACATCTGGTCGAAGATGTCGCCGAGGCCGCCTTCCTGGAAGTTGAAGCCGCCCGCCGCACCGCCGCCGCCATTCTCGAAGGCGGCGTGGCCGTAACGATCATAGGCGGCGCGCTTCTGGTCGTCCTTGAGGACTTCGTAAGCCTCGCTGATCTCCTTGAACTTCGCTTCGGCCGACTTGTCGCCAGGGTTGCGGTCCGGGTGATACTTCATCGCGAGCTTGCGGTAGGCGCGCTTCAGGTCGTCGGCACTCGCCTCGCGATTGCATTCCAACAGGGCGTAGTAGTCTTGCTTGGCCACGTCAGTCCCCACACGAGCAAGGCGGGGAGCGTGTCCCCAAAGCCTTGGCAGGGCCGGTTAGACCGCACCCCTCGTTGCCATAGATAAACATGCTTGCGTCGCTGCAAAAAGTGCGCCGCGACTTGAACGAAAGCAGGGCCGGGAAGCGAACTTCCCGGCCCTGGATCATCACGCCGGTATCACGCAGACTTCTTGCGGTCGTCCACTTCCTCGAACTCGGCGTCCACGACCTTCTCGCCGGGCTTGCCGGGTTCCGCCTCGGGTGCCGAAGCCGTCTCGGCCTGCGCTTTGTAAACCGCCTCGCCGATCTTCATGGCGGCCTGCGTCAGCCTGTCGGACGCAGCCTTGAGCGCCGCCGTATCCGTGCCCTCAAGCGCAGACTTGGCCGCAGCCACGGCTGCTTCAGCCTCACCCTTGTCGGCCGGAGCCAGCTTGCTGCCATACTCGGTGAGGTTCTTCTCGACCGAGTGCACCGTCGCTTCGAGCTGGTTGCGCGTCTCGACCTGCTCACGCCGGGCTTTGTCGGCCTCGGAGTTGGCCTCCGCCTCCCGCACCATCGCCTGGATGTCGGCTTCCGACAGTCCGCCGCTGGCCTGGATGCGGATCTGCTGCTCTTTGCCGGTCGCCTTGTCCTTGGCCGACACGCTGACGATGCCATTGGCGTCGATGTCGAACGTCACCTCGATCTGCGGCACGCCGCGCGGGGCAGGCGGGATGTCCGCCAGGTCGAACTGTCCCAGCAGCTTGTTATCCGCCGCCATCTCCCGCTCGCCCTGGCCAACCTTGATGGTCACCGCCCGCTGGTTGTCGTCGGCGGTGGAGAAGGTCTGGCTCTTCTTGGTCGGGATGGTGGTGTTGCGATCGATCAGGCGCGTGAACACGCCACCCAGCGTCTCGATCCCGAGCGAGAGCGGGGTCACGTCGAGCAGCAGCACGTCCTTGACGTCGCCCTTCAGCACCGCGCCCTGGACCGCGGCGCCGATGGCAACGACCTCGTCCGGATTCACGTTGCGGGCAGGCTCACGCCCGAAGAACTGCTTCACGGCCTCGATGACTTTGGGCATGCGGGTCATGCCGCCGACCAGGATCACGTCGTCGATCTCGCCGGCATTGACGCCGGCATCCTTCAGCGCAGCCTTGCACGGGCCGAGCGTGCGCTGGATCAGATCATCGACCAGGCTTTCCAGCTTCGCGCGGGTCAGCTTCATCACCAGGTGCTTCGGCCCGGAGGCGTCGGCGGTGATGAACG
>CAZZVB010000161.1:0-10197 GCA_964657445.1 uncultured Burkholderiaceae bacterium
CGGCCGATCTCGACGGCCAATTGCAACCGGCCGGACAGCGCCTGCTCCACCAGGACGGACAGCTTGGCGAGGCGGTGCGGGGCGTCGAAGGCGCCGCCGGCGGCGTCCTGCACCCAGAATGTGTCAAGCGCCATGCCGTTGGTCAGCGTGTGGATGCGCGCGTCCACGATCGACGCGCCTGCCATCGCCAGCGACCCGGCGATCTGGCTGAACACGCCTGCATGGTCGCTGGTATAGACCGTGATCTCCGTCACCGCGCGCGCCGGCAAGGGTTCGGCCTGCACCGTCAGCGGGGCTTTGGTCGCTTCGGCTTCGCGCACCAGCCTGGCGTGACGCAGATGCGTCTCCGGCTCGAAGCCAAGCCAGTAGCTCGGGTAGCCCAGGCCCAGGAAGTAGTCGCGGTCCTCCGGCGACCAGTCGCCCATCATGGCCGCGACAGTCTGCTTGGCGCGGGTGACGCGCACGTCGCGTTCCGTCGTGGCAAGGCCGCCGGCCAGCACCTCGGCGGTCCGGGCGTATAGTTCCCGCAGCAGCGTGGCCTTCCAGCCGTTCCAGACCCGTGGCGACACGGCGCGCATGTCCGCAACCGTGAGCACCAGGAGCAGCTTCAGCCGCTCCGGCGACTGGATGGTTTCCACCACGTCCAGGATCGTCTTCGGATCGTCGATGTCGCGCTTGAACGCCGTCTGGCTCAGCAGCAGATGCTGCAATACCAGCCAGGACACCATCTCCGTCTCCTCGGCGGCCAGCCCCAGCATCGTCCCGATGGTGAGGGCGAGTTCGGCGCCGAGTTCGGAATGGTCGCCGCCGCGGCCTTTGGCGATGTCGTGCAGCAGGGCGGCCACATACAGGGCGCGGCGCGACTGCAAGTCTTCCATCAGCGCGGAGGCGATCGGGGCGACGTCCGTCAACTCGCCACGGTCCAGCGTATCCAGCACGCGAACCGCCTCGATCGTGTGCTCGTCCACGGTGAACACATGATAGGTGTCGAATTGCATCTGGCCCACGATGCGGGCCCAGTCGGGGATGTAGCGGCCAAGGAAGCCGGTTTCGTTCAGCACCTTCAGCCACACCGCGCCGTCCTGGCCGGTCGTCAGCAGGTCCATGAAGATGGCGGCGGCCGCCGGGTTACCCCGTAGTTCGGTCGCGCGGCGTTCGTGCCGGATCAGCGCCCGCATCGCGAGCGGGTGAAGCTCCAGCGAGCGGTCCCGCGCCACCTGCAGCAGCCTCAGCATCTGGATCGGCTCGGACCGGAAATCCCGGCCCGGCGCCGCCAGCAGCTTGCCGTCGGCGAGCACGAAGCCTTGCTCCATCAGCGCCGCGTCGGTGACTTCGGCCAGGGCAGGCGGGCCCAGCGCCGCCCGAACGATGGCAGGCTCCAGCACCGCGGTCATGCGGGTGACTTCCCGGGCGGTGAGGAAGTAGTGGCGCATGAAGCGCTCCACCCCGTCCTGCCGGCCGTGCCGCGTGTAGCCCATGCGGGCGCCGACGACCGGCTGCATGTCGAACGTCAGACGTTCCTCGGCGCGGCCGGCGATGTAATGGAGGTGGAAGCGCACGGTCCATAGGAAGTCCCACGACCGGCGGGCGTGCTTGGCCTCGCGCTCCACCAGAATGCCGCCGCCGGGGCTGTGCGGCCCCACCAGATCGCCCATGACGCGCGTGTCGAACACGTAGCGCGTCATCCAGTACATGGTCTGCAGGTCGCGCAGGCCGCCGCGGCCTTCCTTGATGTTCGGCTCCACCAGGAACGGGCTTTCGCCGAAGCGGTGGTGCCGCATGTCGCGTTCCAACTGCTTGGCGGCGATGAAGTCGGCGGTGTGCAGGGCGCAGGCGGCGGTGAAACGGACGGCGAAGTCGTTGAACAGCTCCGTATCGCCGGCAAGCCGGCGGGCGTCGATCATCGACGTGCGGATGGTGATGTCGCGCTCCGACTCAGCGACGCATTCCTGGACGGTGCGGGTCGCGTGGCCCACCTTGAGCCCGAGGTCCCACAGGAAATACAGGCTGAACTCGACGGCGGCGAGCGTTTCCGGCGGCGGCGACTCGGGCGTCAGGAACAGCAGATCGATGTCGCTGAACGGCGCCAGCATGCCGCGCCCGTAGCCGCCCGTCGCGACGACGGTCAGCAGACCCGTCGTGCCGGACATTTCACGCGCGTACTCGTAGAGCGCCGCGATCAGCCCATCGGTCAACGATGCCAGCAGCCGGGCGCTTTGCAGGCCGGACATCTGGTAGTGCTCGAACGCTTCGCGCACGTGCTGCTGGATGCGCGTCAAGTGGCGCCGGAACATGGCCAGCGCTTCGTCCCGCGGGACGGCGCCCGACGCCGCGCGCGCTTCGGCCAAGGCGGTGTTCAGGACCGTCGCGGCTGCGTCCGGTGTTTCAGAGAGCGGGAGGATCGTCAGCATTCCCCCGATGATACCCCCAGTGACTTCAATTGATACAGCGTATCGAGCGCTTCCCGTGGCGAAAGCTTATCGGGATCGATCGTGTCTAGCATCGCCCGCAATCGATCTGGCGTGGCTTCGGGCATTGGCAATGCGGCGAAAAGCGGCAAGTCGGGGCCGGTGGCGCTGCTGCGTTCCAACGCTGCGAGCAAACTGCCCGCGCGCCTGACCGTGGCTGCGGGGATGCCGGCGAGCTTGGCGACGTGCACCCCCCAAGATCGCCCTGCGGCGCCTTCGCCGACTTCGTGCAGGAAAACGATGTCATTCTTCCATTCCCGCACCCGCATCGCATGCGGGCGCATCTGCGGCAGCGCCTGCCCAAGGCTGGCGAGTTCGTGGAAATGCGTCGCGAACAGCGTGCGGCATCGGATCTGCTGATGCAGCGCCTCCAGCACGGCCCAGGCGATCGCCAGCCCGTCCAGGGTCGCGGTGCCGCGTCCGATCTCATCCACCACGACCACGCTGCGCGGGCCGGCCTGGTTCAGGATGGCCGCGGTTTCGGTCATTTCCGTCATGAAGGTGGACCGGCCGCGCGCCAGGTCGTCCGCCGCACCGACCCGGCTGAACAGGCGGTCGGCGATGCCGATTCGGGCCGTGGCGGCGGGGACCGGCAAACCGGCCTGCGCCAGGATCACCAGCAGCGCGTTCTGCCGCAGAAAGGTCGATTTGCCCGCCATATTGGGGCCGGTCAGCAACAGGATGCGCCGTGCCGGCGACAGGTCGCAGTCATTGGGCTGGAACGACACGCCGGTGGGCAGCGCCGCCTCGACAACCGGGTGCCGCGCCGCAGTCACGCAGAACGCGGCATCGTCCGTCACCTCGGGCCGGCACCAGCGTCCCGGTTCGGCCAGTTTCGCGCAGCTTTGCAGCACATCCAGGGTGGCGATTGCCGCTGCCGCGTCCCGCAAAGCTGGGGCTTGGGCGAGTGTTTCGGCGACCAGCACGGCAAAGATCGACGCCTCTCGCGCGCTTGCCCGGCCAGCGGCCTCCGCAATCCGGCGATCCAGGTCGGACAACTCCGGGTTGGTGAACCGGGCGGCGTTCGCCATGGATTGACGCAGCGACAGCTCAGGCCGCGCGCGCAGGCTGTCGGCTGCTGCCGCCGGCACTTCCATGACGTAGCCCAACTGGGCGTGGTGCCGGATCTTCAACGAGGCGACACCGTAGCGCTGTGCATAGTCGAGCTGCAGCCCGGTCACGACCCGGCGGCTATCATCCCGCAGCCGGCGCTCGGCATCCAGTTCCCCGTCGAAGCCCTCCGCAATGGCCCCGCCATCCTCCAACCGCAGCGGCGGGGCCGCCGATAGCGCCCGCGCCAACTGCTCCCCGAGCGCCGGTGGCAGGGCCAGGTCTTGCCGCAGCGCGTCCAGCAGCCCGCCCCGCGGCAGGATGGAAACGATGCTGTCGGCCGCATTCAGGGTCTGCCGGATGGCGAGCAGGTCGCGCGGCCCGCCCCGGCCGACCGACAACCGGCCCAGCGCACGCGCGGCATCCGGGGCGCCGCGCAAGGCGGTGCGCAGGCCCGCGCACGCTGCCGGCTCGACCAGCAGCCGCCCCCAGCCATCTTGCCGGTCCCGGATCGAAGCGGCGCCGGTCAGCGGGGCCGACAGCCATTGCGCCAACATCCGCGAACCCGGCGCGGTGAGCGTGTTGTTGACGGTTGCGAACAGGGTGTGTTCGTCCGAACCGTCGCGGGCGCGCAGGATTTCCAGGCTCGCCCGCGTGGCCGCATCCATCGCCAGGGTTCCGCCGCCATCGTGCCGGGCTGGCGGCGACAGGGCTGGAAGGCGGCCCGCCTGGGTCGTGCGGACGTAGGCGAGGGCGGCGGCGGCGGCCATCGCCTCGGCGTCGGTGAAGCTGCCGAAGCCGTCCAGCGTCGCCGCGCCGAACGCCTCCGCCACGCGCGCCCGTGCTGCCAGAGGTGGCGGCGGAAGCATGTCCGGGGCACGCCTGGCATCGAATTCACCGAGCCGCAGTTCGCTGGGGGCGAGGATTTCCGCCGGGTCGAGCCGTCCGAGCAGGGCAGGGAGGTCCGCGACCTCCTCCGTCTCGAACAGCCCGGTCGAAATGTCGAGCCAGGCAGCGCCAATGGAGCGGCCAGCACGTGCCAGGGCCAGCAGCAGGTTCGGCCTCGCCCCGTCCAGCAGAGCATCTTCCGTCAGCGTGCCCGGCGTCACCAGGCGAACGATCTCCCGCCGCAGCGGCGCCTTGCCGGTGCGGGCGGATGCGGCCTCCATCTGCTCGGCGACGGCGACGCGGAAGCCGCGGCGGATCAGCCGGGCGAGGTAGCCGTCGGCCGCGTGGATCGGCACCCCGCACATCGCGATAGGTTTGCCGTCATGCTCGCCGCGGGCGGTGAGCGCGATGCCGAGCGCCCCGGCGGCCAGCGCAGCATCGTCGAAGAACAATTCGTAGAAATCGCCCATACGAAAAAACAGCAGCGCATCCGGCTGCTGTTCCTTCGCGGCAAGCCACTGGGCAATCACGGGGGAGGCGGCAGCTGCCATGAAGGCAGTCGTTATTCGTAAGCCGCCAGCCGTCAAGGCTACTCCCCCGCAAGGTGCGGGGGAGCATGGCGGTCAGCGGGACTTCTTGTAGAGCTTGGTCGCGACCTCGAACATTTCCTCGGGCGCGTAGTTCGGCGCGAACGCACCGTAGTTGCCGAGCAATTCGGGGATCTTGCCGCCCTCGGGGTGGCCGTCCACGACCTCGAGCTCGCCCGGCGGATCGCCCGGCAGCGCCATCTCGCCGCCGCCCCAGATGCCGGCGGCTTCCTCGTAATCCTTCGGGCTGAAGCGATACAGCCGGCGATGGCTGCCCTCGTTCAGGTACTTCTGGCATTCGGGGATCTTGTCGAGGTTGATGTTCGGAGTCGGCAGCATCTTCTCGATCTCGACGCCGGTCAGCTTCTTCAGCGCCAGGGCATAGGCATGGGCATGCACCGAGCCGCGGACCAGCAGGTAGCCGCAGACTTCACGGCCGGTCGGTTCCTTCATCGTCTCATACACACGCAGCTTGTGGATGCGCGCGCCGCACTCGAGGTGGAAGTTGTGCAGCAGGTCGATGATGATGTTGCCGGTCGTGGTCACCATGTCGGTGTTCCAGGACAGGCCGTTGCTGTTCACCGGCGTGGCGCAGCCGCCATTGGACAGGAAAGCACCGGGAAGCACGGTATTTTCCATGGCGTTGAACGGCGCCTTTGACACGTCAACGTCGGGGGTCGGGTCACCCGAACCATTTGCCAGCATGGCGATGCCGGTGCTCACCAGCTCGACATGGCCCAGTTCTTCCGCGAAAATCGCCGAGACCAGGCTGTAAAACGGCCGCAGCTTCGTCTTGTTGCGGAAGTTAAAGCTTTGAAACATGTAATTGCCGAGCGTGGACATCTCGCCGTATTTGCCGCCCAGTAGTTCCTGGAGCGCCGCCGCGGCATTCGGATTCGGCTTCTTCGTCTCCGGCAACTCGGCTTGTAATCTATCAATGCGCATAAACATATTGTGGCCTCCGTTTGCGGCGACTTGGGTGCCGCATCCTGAAGACGCGCGGAACGCTCACTCGTCTTAATGTAAGTTCCACACATGATCGTGGCCGAGTGGATCGACAGCCGGGATCGTTGCCGCCATGTTTCGCACCCGGCGGATGGAGGCGGACAGTGCAGGTGACGGCGCAGGACACGGCGGGCGAGATCGGGCGCCGTTTGCGGGCCATCTTCGGCGGCTCGATCGGCAATCTGATCGAGTGGTATGACTTCTACGTCTACAACTCGTTCGCCATCTACTTCGCCAAACTGTTCACCGCGAGCGACGATGCGACCGCCCAGTTCATCACGGTGTTCGGCATCTATGCGATCGGCTTCCTGATCCGCCCGATCGGTGGGCTCATCCTCGGCTACTACGCCGACCGGAGCGGCCGGCGCGCGGCGCTCAGCCTGTCGGTGTCGCTGATGTGCTTCGGCTCGCTGATGATCGCCGTGCTGCCGAGCTACGCGCAGGTTGGCGTCTGGGCGCCGCTGCTGTTGCTGGTCGCGCGTTTGATCCAAGGCCTTTCGCTTGGCGGTGAATACGCCTCGTCCGCGACGTATCTGAGCGAGGTCGCCGGGTCACGCCGGCGCGGGTTCTACAGCTCGTTCCAGTACGTGACGCTGATCGGCGGCCAGGTATTGGCGGCGCTGGTGCTGCTGGTCATGCAACAGGTCCTGACGGCGGACCAGCTCGGCGCGTGGGGCTGGCGTATTCCGTTCGCGATCGGCGCCGCCTGCGCACTGTTCGGCCTGTATCTACGCCGCCATTTGCCGGAAACGGAGGAGTTCAAGCAGGCAGCGCAGCAGCCGCGGCGCAACCTGCTGCGCGACCTGGCCCAGCATCCGCGGGAGCTGCTGTTGGTGTTCGGGCTGACCATGGGCGGGACGACGGCGTTCTACACCTTCAGCAGCTACATGCCGACCTACCTCGCGAACACGCTGAAGTTTCCGAAGGACTGGGTGGCGGAGATCTCGTTCATCACGCTGCTGCTGTTCGCCGCGATGCAGCCGCTGTTCGGGTTCGTCAGCGACCTGATCGGCCGCAAGCCCGTGCTGCTGTGGTTCGGCATCTTGGGCACGCTCTGCACGGTGCCGATCCTGACGGCGCTCGGCGGCACGCACAGCTATCTCGGCGCACTTGGCTTGATCCTGGCCGCACTGGCGATCGTCAGCGGTTACACCTCCATCAACGCCGTGGTGAAGGCGGAGCTGTTTCCCGCCGGGGTTCGGGCGCTCGGCGTCGGGCTGCCGTACGCGGTTGCCGCATCGGTGTTCGGCGGCACCGCACCGCTGATCGCACTGCAGTTCAAGCAGGCTGGGCACGAGGACTGGTTCTACTGGTACGTCACGGTGCTGATCGCGCTGTCGCTGCTGGTGTACGCGACGATGCGGGATACCAAGAAGGCGTCACGGATGGCTGTAAATTGAACCGCCGTCCCTCGCAGGGACGGGGAGACGACATCACGCCGTAATCGTGTCGATCTCGGCCAGGTCTTCCGCCGTCAGCGTCCACGTCCCTGCTTTGGTGTTCTGCTCGATCTGTTCGGCGCGCGTGGCGCCGGCGATCACGCTGGCGACCTGCTTGCGGGCGAGCAGCCAACTGAAGGCGAGTTCCAGCATGGTGTGGCCGCGGGCCTCGCAGAAATCCGTCAGCTTCTCGACCTTCGGCCAGTGCGTCTCGGTCAGATAGCGCTCGGCCAGCCGCTCCGTGTTGGTCAGCCTCGCACCTTCCGGCATGGCGGCGTTGCGCTTGTATTTGCCCGTCAGCAACCCGCTCGCCAGCGGGAAATATGGCAGCAGCCCGAGGCCGAATTGCTCCATGGCCGGGAGCAGCTCCTTCTCCGCGCCGCGCACCAGGAGCGAGAGTTCGTCCTGGCAGGATACGAATGGCGTGAGGTGGCGATCACGCGCCGTCCACATCGCATCCGCAACCTGCCAGGCGGCGAAGTTCGAGCAGCCCACGTAACGGACCTTGCCGTCACGGACCAGCACGTCCAGCGCGCTCAGCGTTTCGTCGATCGGCGTCTTCGGGTCGAAGGCGTGTTGCTGATACAGGTCGATATAGTCGGTCTTCAGCCGCGACAGGCTCGCCTCGGCGGCGGCCACGATGTAGCGGCGGGATGCGCCGACCTTGCGCCCGCTATCGTCCATCGGCATGCCGAACTTGGACGCGATCACCACGTCCTTGCGGTGCGGGCGCAGGATTTCGCCCAGGATCTCCTCGGACGCCCCTTTGTAGCTGGTGGCGGTGCCGATCCCGAGCGCGCCATAGACGTCGGCCGTGTCGAACAGGGTGATGCCGGCGTCGAGCGCGGCGTGGACAACGGACCGTGCCCCCTCCGCGCCGATGCGGCCGCCGAAATTGTTGCAGCCCAACCCGATCGTCGAAACCTGCAGGCCGGAGCGGCCCAGGGTGCGAATGTCCATGCCTTGGAAGTCCTCTAGCCGCGGTGGGTAGGAAGGGCAGCGACCTCGCTGATGAGCTTGCGGGTCATCGCTTCGCCGAACGTCGCAAAGTCATGCACCTCGACGACGAAGCTGCCAGTGCCGCCGGTGACGTTCTCACGATACCAGTTGGTGAGCCCGCCGGGCGGCTGAACATGGGCATAGATGTAGTTGGCCGGGTGGTCGTTGATGATCGTCAAGCCGTTGATGGTGATCCCGGCCGCCACCGCCTCATCGCGCGCCTGGGTGACGTCGCGCCCGGCATTGTTGGTGCCGTCACCCGCGACGTCGATCACCTTGCGCGCGTCGCCGAGGTTTTCGTCCGCCAGCATCTTGGTCGCCACATCGATCCCCGTGCTGATCGCGGTGCGCCCGTAAGAACTGCGCGGCAACCCGGTCAGCAGCTCGCCGAACGCCTTGGAGGAGTCGGGGTCGGATATCACCGTCCAATCGATGAGTGTGCGCACCTGTTCCGTGGATGAGAATTCGACGTAGGCCACCGCGATGCGGCCTGCGGGTCCGGCTTGGATCGCCGCAATCACCCGCGCATCAGAGAATGCAGCCGCGTAGCCCGCCTTCTCCAGCTTGAATTCGCTGTCGTCCACCGAGCGCGAGACGTCGGTCACGAGGACCAAGGCCACATCCACGGCCGGCAGACTGTCCGCGTGGCCGCGGCGCGTGGGATAGGCGAGAAGTAAGGCGGCCAGGATGACAATCCGCATCCCGGCCGCCTCCCTCATCTAGTGACGCAGTTCTAGTTGGATGCCATCGGCGGAGCCTTGCAGGCGCGCGCCGCGCGTCACGTTGTCGATGCGCAATTGCACGCCGTTGGTGTTGACCAGCACCGCCCCGCTGAGGCCGCGGCCAACCGTGGCCTCGCCTGTCGAAGCCGCATAGGCCCCGTCAAAGTCGCCGACCCGGTGCAGGTTGTACACCCGTCCGTGGCCCACGATCCGGCTGAACCCGACGTCGGCCACCGTTACGCCCTTAACCGAGAAGTGGTAGGTCCGCCCGTGATAGCGGAGCGTGCCGTCACCCCAGGTGTAGCCGACTCCAAGGGCAGCGCCCTTGGCAACGATGGTGACCGTGCCGTCCACCGGTCCCGGAGCGATCGGGTCGGCTGCCAGGGCGGGAACTGCGCACGTCACAGTGGCGGCAAGGAGAAGTCCGCCAAGCACTCGGCGGGTGGAATTTAACATTAGTTGCACCTCTAAAGCGAAAGTCGCCTCAGGTAACGCCGATGCAGCTTCCGCGTTGCGTGGCTTCGATGCAACGGCTTTCAGATAAGCAACAGTTTCACTCAGTGGCTTGCCCACACGATACGATGGATCCACGCGATCTCGCGGAGGTCGAAGCTGTGATCCGGGTGCGCTGGATTGAGGCTTTTCAGCTCGACCCGCTTGGCCGAGCGGCGCGCAAGCTGTTTGGCCAGGACTTCTCCATCGGTGGTCCGCACCACGACGCGATCGCCGCGGCGGATCGGCGCTGCGGGTGACACGATGACGACGTCGCCGTCCCGGAATACCGGTTCCATCGATGCGCCGGAGATTTCGAGCGCGTAGGCGTTCATGTCGCCGATCTCCGGAAGGCTGACCTCGTCCCAGCTTCCGCCCACCGGGTAACCGCCATCGTCGAAGAATCCGTCCGCCCCAGCCTGGGCCAGCCCGATCAGCGGAATGCGCCGCTGCGCCATCTGGCGCGGGTTGTAGGACAGCGCCCGCGCGCCGGACACGAGCGCGGTGAAGGCCTCCAGGCTGGCGCCGGTTGCGTTGAGCACCTTGG
>CAZZVB010000162.1:0-10073 GCA_964657445.1 uncultured Burkholderiaceae bacterium
CCTCAATACCCTCAAGGTTGCTGTCGTCGGCGTCGTCCTGACGACCATCCTGGGTACGCTGATCGGCATCGGCCGCTTGTCCAAGAACTGGCTCGTGAGCAAGCTTTGCGGGTTTTACGTTGAGGTGCTGCGAGACATCCCCGTGCTGCTGCAGTTGCTGTTCTGGTACGGGTTGGTGCAGACCCTGCCGTCCGTCCGCAACGCCGCCAATCCTGTGCCGGGTGTGTATCTCTCCAACCGCGGCATCAAGGTGCCGCTGTTCGAATGGCAGTCGGCGCATAGCTGGGCACTGGCGGCCTTCCTGCTGGGCCTGATCGGCACCATTGCCTGGAGCAGCGCCGCAGCTAAGCGGCAGGCCGACACCGGAGTTCGGCCGAAGACCTGGCCAGTTGCCATCGGCTTGCTGATTGCCTTCCCGATGATCGTCTGGGCCGCGCTCGGTGCGCCGTTCGTGCTGGATATGCCGATCAAGGGCGGCTTCAATTTCCGCGGCGGCGGCACGATCAGCCCCGAATATGCGGCACTGACGCTGGGGCTGACCGTTTACACAGCCGCCTACATTGCGGAGATCGTGCGCTCCGGCATTCAGGCGGTGCCGCAGGGCCAGTGGGAAGCAGCCGGCGCGATCGGGCTGCGGCCCGGTGCGGTGCTGCGCCACGTGGTGCTGCCGCAGGCACTGCGCGTCGTGATACCGCCGATGACCAGCCAGTATCTGAACCTGACGAAGAACAGTTCGCTGGCGGTGGCCATCGGCTACCAGGACGTCGTGTCGATCGATCAGACGACACTGAATCAGACCGGGCAGGCGATCGAGGGCATCGCGCTGCTAATGGCAGTCTTCCTGGTGATCAGCCTTTCAATCAGCTTGTTCATGAATTGGTACAACGCCCGCATCGCATTGGTGGAGCGCTGATATGAGCCAGATCGCATCGGTCGATCCGGTCCCGTCGGTTGCGGGATCAACGTCGATCCCCACGGCAAGCCGCGCGCGCCCGGCGGCGGCCGTGCATGGCCCGGTCGCGTGGCTTCGTCAGAATCTGTTCGGGTCCATCCCGTCCGCGATCGCAACCATCATCTTTGGCGCCCTCATCATCAAGTGGGGTATAAGTCTGGTATCTTGGGGCGTGCTACACGCCGTCTGGTCGGTCCCGGATGGGGCCAACGGCCCGGACACCAGCGCTTGCCGCGAGGCGCAGGGCATCGGCGCGTGCTGGGCGGTGCTCGGCGAGAAGTACCGCTTCATCCTGTTCGGCCGCTTTCCCTACGATTTGCAGTGGCGCCCGGCGATCGTGGTCGCCCTGTTCATCGGGCTGTATGCGATGTCCGCTTGGCGCCGGTTCTGGCGCAAGGAGTTGTTGCTGGTCTGGGTCGCCACATTGGCTGTGATCGGCGTGCTGATGTGGGGCGGCATCCTTGGCCTGGACTACGTGCCGCAGGACCAATGGGGCGGGCTGCCGCTGACGCTGATCCTGGCGACCTTCGGACTGGCGCTGGCATTCCCGCTGTCTATCGTGGTGGCGCTGGGCCGCCGCTCGACCAAGCTGCCGGCGGTCAAGGCGCTTTGCGTTCTATACGTTGAGCTGATCCGGGGCGTGCCGTTGATCACCCTGTTGTTCATGGCAAGCGTGATGTTCCCGCTCTTCCTGCCCGAGGGCGTCAACGTCGATAAGTTGCTCCGCGCGCAGGTCGCCATAATCCTGTTCGCGGCCGCATATCTGGCCGAGGTCGTCCGCGCCGGACTGCAGACGCTGCCGAAAGGTCAGTATGAAGCGGCCGATGCACTCGGCCTATCCTATTGGAAGAAGACTGGGCTGATCGTTCTGCCGCAGGCGCTCCGGCTCGTGATCCCGCCGCTGGTCAACACGTTTATCGGCTTCTTCAAGGACACCAGCCTGGTGCTGATTATCGGTCTGTTCGATCTGCTGTCCGCCGGCAAAATTGCGGTAAGCGAGCCGGCCTGGGCCGCCTATTCCACCGAAGTGTACATCGCATTGGCCGCGATCTACTTCGTGTTCTGCTACACCATGGCCCGCTACTCGCGCGGGTTGGAGCGTGAGTTCGCGCGCTCCCGCAACCGATAGAAGGGGACCACCGATGAGCGCTGCGATGTCGATGACGACGCCGAGCCCGCTGTCCAACCAGGCGCCGGCGATCGTCTTGGACAAGGTGAACAAGTGGTACGGTGCTATGCACGTGCTGCGGGACGTGACGCTGAACGTCGGCCAGAAGGAGAAGGTGGTCGTCTGCGGCCCATCCGGCTCCGGCAAGTCCACCATGATCCGCTGCATTAATCGCCTGGAGACGCACCAGGAAGGCAAGATCATCGTCGATGGCACGGAACTGACGGACGACTTGCGCGCGCTGGACACGATCCGCCGCGAGGTCGGCATGGTGTTCCAGTCGTTCAACCTTTTTCCGCACCTCACCATCCTCGAGAACTGCACACTGGCGCCGATCTGGGTGCGAAAGATGCCGAAGGCCGAGGCGGAGGAGCTAGCGATGAGCTATCTGCGCCGGGTCAAGATCCCGGAGCAGGCGAAGAAATATCCCGGTCAGCTTTCTGGCGGCCAGCAGCAGCGCGTGGCGATCGCCCGTGCGCTTTGCATGAAGCCGAAGATCATGCTGTTCGACGAGCCGACCTCGGCCCTCGATCCGGAAATGATCAAGGAAGTGCTCGACACCATGATCGGCCTGGCCGAAACGGGCATGACCATGGTGTGTGTGACGCACGAGATGGGTTTTGCGAAGAAAGTGGCTGACCGCGTCGTGTTCATGGACCGCGGCGAGATTGTCGAAGCGGGCCCGCCCGGCGAACTGTTCGACAATCCCCGCACCGACCGGTTGAAGCTGTTCCTGAGCCAAATCCTCAAGGACCACTGAGCCTCTCGTAGCCTCGCATTCGCGACGCGTGCGCGTGCTGCTTCATGGGGCGAGTGATGAAACGACGCAATTCTGCCCCCTTTAGCGCCCCCTCCCCCGTTCCCTTCAGGGGAGAGGTGTGGGGTTAGAGGCGGCTATGAGCCTCGAAAAGAAAATGCCCGCCTCCACATCTGGAAGGCGGGCATCGTAGGCACCCAGTCTGATGAAGGTCCGGTCAGAAGACCTGACGTAGGATCACGTAGAGTGAGCCGGCGATGAGCATCGCCGCCGGAAGAGTCATGATCCACGCGAGCGCCATGTTCTTGACCGTCGCCCATTGCAGGCCGGAGCCGTTGGCCATCATGGTGCCGGCGACGCCGCTAGACAGCACGTGGGTGGTTGAAACCGGCAGGCCGTATGCGTCGGCCAGCCCGATCGTGGCCATAGCCACGATCTCGGCCGAGGCACCCTGAGCGTAGGTCAGGTGTTCCTTGCCGATCTTTTCGCCAACCGTCACGACAATCCGCTTCCAGCCGATCATGGTGCCGAGGCCAAGCGCGAGCGCCACGGACACTTTCACCCACAGGGGAATAAAGCGGGTGCTGGCGTCGAGCGCCGAGCGGACGCTCTTCAGCTTGCCTGCTTCGTCGCTGGTGAAGCCAGCCGGAGCGATGCCCAGAAGGCGGATGGCATCGGCGACTTCATACATGTCGTTGCGGACGTTTGGCGTTTCCGAAGCGGGGATCTGCCGCAGCGCGCCGTAGCTCTGCACTTGTTTGACGATGTCGGCGGAGATCACCTCTAGGGCTGCATAGATCTCAGGCCTGTTCAGGTCCCGTGTGGCCAGCGCCGGTGAGAGAACGCCTTTCGCGGCTGCGGGAGACGTGGGTGCTACCATACCCGCGGCATGCGCCCGGAAAACCGTCTGGCCAGCCTGCATCGTCGAGACGAACGCTGGCATCTGGCTGTCCGGAAGGGCGCGATTCAGAGCGTAGGCGGTGGGTGCGGCACCGATCAGGATGAGCATGATCAGGCCCATGCCCTTCTGCCCGTCATTGCTGCCGTGGAAGAACGAGACGCCGGTGCAGGTCAGCACCAGAAGGGCACGGATCGCAGCCGGCGGCGGCTTTTGTCCGACCGGGGCGGTGTAGAGCGACTTGCTCCGGACAACGACCTTCATCAGCAACAGCAGCACGGCGGAGAGCACGAAGCCCAGCACGGGGCTGAATGCCAAGGCTCGCAGTACACCGCCGGCCTGGCTCCAATCCACGCCCGAGGTGGCGACACCTGCCGGGGAAAGAAGCTGGTTCGCAAGGCCCACACCCATGATAGACCCGACCAGCGCGTGGGAGGAGCTGTTTGGCAGGCCGAGCGCCCAAGTGCCGAGGTTCCAGATGATGGCGGCAATCAGCAGCGCGAAGATCATCGCATAACCAGCGCCGCCGCCCACCTGCAGGATCAGCTCGACCGGAAGCAGTGTCACGACGCTGAACGCGACCGCACCGCTGGATGTCAGCACCCCGAGGAAATTGAAGGTTCCGGACCAGACGACCGCGACGAGCGGCGGCAGACTGTGGGTGTAGATGACGGTCGCCACCGCATTTGCGGTGTCATGGAAGCCGTTCACGAACTCGAAGCCCAGGGCAATCAGAAGCGCTAGACCGAGCAGCACGAAAGCGCCAACGGCCAGTGTGCTTTGGCCCGCGGCGTCCATGTCGGATACGATGCTGTAGGCGGCGAAAGCCAGTCCCCCAATGAGGACAGCGAAGAAAGCGATTGCACCGTAGTGGTGCGGCTTCTCATCCAGATGCGGTTGCGGCGAGGGCAAGCCCGAGACGCCGCGGTTCATAAGCACGTCCGACATCATGTTCCCCGCCGGTTTGATTGCGGAGCACGGACTAGCGAACTCAAGAGCTACGAACGATGTCGGTTCCGTGACATCTGCTCGTCGAAAGAAGTTTCCGAGCCTTCGATGGCCCGGCCTACGGGCGGACCATACTCTTGCGTCGGATTTCCTCGGCGAGTTCCGGATGAGCCCGGCGGATTTGCAGCACCCGCCTTGCAGTTGCCGGTCCCGGCGCCGGATCACGCTCCCAATGCTCGAGGAACACCAGATCGGCGAGGGCTGCCGGAGGCATCGAATAGGCCGCAGTGCTTTGTGGAAGCGCAGCTTCGATGGAGGCTCGGTCTACTCGTGGACGAATCATCGGCTGCCTCTACGCTCTACGGCGCTCGAACGCAGCTTAGCGGGAAACTATCCAGGGTGGAGAGAAAAGATATCGCTTGTCAGCAATGCAAACCGGCCCGCAGAGCAAATCGCGGTCACGAACTGAGCAGTTCGTGACCGCAGTTAGATCAGTAGCGGTAGAGATCGTGCTTGAACGGGCCGGAGACGGGCGCGCCAATATACTCTGCCTGCTTCGGCGTCAGCTTGGTCAGCTCAGCACCAACTTTTGCTAGGTGCAAAGCAGCCACTTTCTCATCGAGATGCTTCGGAAGCGTGTAAACTTTGTTCTCATATTTTCCAGCCGGCGCACCCCACAGTTCGAGTTGTGCGAGCACCTGGTTGGTAAAGGACGCACTCATCACGAAAGACGGGTGGCCCGTCGCGTTACCGAGGTTCACGAGGCGCCCTTCACTCAGCACGATGAGGCGTTTGCCGTCGGGGAACACGACCTCATCCACCTGCGGCTTCACATTGTCCCAGGTGTAGTTGCGTAGCGCCTCGATCTGGATCTCGCTGTCGAAGTGGCCGATGTTGCACACGATGGCGCGATGCTTCATGGCGCGCATGTGGTCAATATCGATGACGTCCACGTTGCCGGTCGCGGTTACGAAGATATCGCCGCGGGGCGCGGCTTTCTCCATGGTGACGACCTCGTAACCCTCCATGGCGGCCTGCAACGCGCAGATCGGGTCCACCTCGGTCACGAGCACGCGGCAGCCGCCCTGGCGCAGGCTTGCGGCCGAGCCTTTGCCTACGTCGCCGAACCCGGCGACCACGGCGACCTTGCCGGCCAACATCACGTCCGTGCCACGCCGGATAGCGTCGACGAGGCTCTCGCGGCAGCCATACAGGTTGTCAAACTTGGATTTGGTGACGCTGTCGTTGACGTTGATGGCGGGAACCATGAGCTTGCCAGCCTTCGCCATCTCCCACAGGCGGTGCACGCCGGTGGTGGTTTCCTCGGACAGGCCTTTCACATCCTTCATCATCTCCGGATACTTTTCGTGCATCAGCACGGTCAGGTCGCCGCCGTCATCGAGGATCATGTTCGGCGTCCAGCCGTCCGGGCCGCGCACCGTTTGCTCGATGCACCACCAAAACTCCTCCTCGTTCATGCCCTTCCAGGCGAAAACGGGCGTGCCGGCGGCGGCCACGCCGGCCGCGGCGTGATCCTGGGTCGAAAAGATGTTGCAGGACGACCACCGAACCGTGGCGCCCAGCGCTGTGAGCGTCTCGATCAGCACGGCGGTTTGGATCGTCATGTGCAGGCAGCCGGCGATGCGGGCGCCTTTCAAGGGCTTGCTGGCGCCGTATTCCGCGCGAATCGCCATCAAGCCGGGCATCTCGTCCTCGGCCATGGAAATTTCCTTCCGGCCCCAAGGCGCTAGTGAAAAGTCCTTCACCTTGTAGTCGGTCGGCATCATGACGTCGGGCATTGTGGTCTCCGCTGGCTGGTTCGCTGCGTCTTATAAGGATATGTTGATGTAAGCAACTATCTCGGGGATCTCATACCATGGTCTGCGTTATGCATGTGTGAACAGGTAACTTTGGCGTCCTCGATCGGTACGATGTCGGGTTGACTCCAGTGTCAACGCCCTGCGTCCACGCGCGATGGTCCGTAACCGACGCAAAGAACATCGCCCTGACGCAATTGGTCTAGAGCTGTCCGCGCAAAGCAATTTTGAACGATGATAGTCGTGCAAAACGAATTGACGCCATCAAGCGCCCGGCTTTTGCACAGAGCTAGCAGGAGGAACTGCGGCTGTTCCCGCGAAGGGACAGCCGTTCCTTAGACCCTCTCTTAGGTATTCATCGCATCGAAGAAATCTTGATTGGTCTTGCTGTATTTCAACTTGTCGAGCAGGAAGTCCATCGCGTCGGTCGTGCCCATCGGGTTCAGGATGCGGCGCAGTACCCACATCTTGGACAACATTGCGCGGTCCACGAGAAGCTCTTCCTTGCGGGTGCCGGACTTGGTGATGTCGATGGCGGGGAAAGTGCGCTTATCGGACAGCTTGCGGTCCAAAATGATCTCGCTGTTGCCGGTGCCTTTGAACTCTTCGAAGATTACTTCGTCCATGCGGCTGCCAGTGTCGATCAGCGCGGTGGCGATGATGGTGAGCGAACCACCCTCCTCGATATTGCGGGCGGCGCCGAAGAAGCGCTTCGGGCGCTGCAGGGCGTTAGCGTCCACGCCGCCGGTAAGCACTTTGCCGCTGGACGGCACGACGGTGTTGTAGGCACGCGCAAGCCGCGTAATGCTGTCGAGCAGGATCACCACGTCCCGTTTGTGCTCCACCAGCCGCTTGGCCTTCTCCAGCACCATTTCCGTCACCTGGACGTGCCGGGTCGCCGGCTCATCGAACGTGGAGGCTACGACTTCGCCTTTCACGGAGCGCGACATGTCGGTCACTTCCTCCGGCCGCTCGTCGATAAGCAGCACGATGAGGAAGACTTCCGGGTGGTTCTCACTGATGGCTGTAGCCATGTTCTGCAGCATCACCGTCTTGCCGGTGCGAGGGGGTGCCACGATGAGTGCTCGCTGGCCCATGCCGATCGGCGCGATCAGGTCGATTACCCGCGGGGTCAGATCCTTGCCGGGGCCCTTAGCGACCGACTGGAAGTTCTCGACCTCCATCTTCAGCCGGCGATCGGGATAAAGCGGCGTGAGGTTGTCGAAGTTGATGCGGTGCTTGACCGCATCCGGCGGCTCAAAATTGATCGTGTTGGGTTTCAGCAGCGCGAAATAGCGCTCTCCATCCTTTGGCGCGCGAATTTGGCCCTCGACGCTGTCGCCGGTACGCAAACCGAAGCGGCGGACTTGGCTCGGGCTGATATAGATGTCGTCGGGGCCGGGCAGGTAATTGGCCTGCGCGCTCCGCAGGAAGCCGAAACCGTCGGACAGGATTTCCAGCGTGCCTTCGCCGTGAATGGCCTGTTCGTTATCAGCCAGATTTTTCAGAATCGCGAACATCATGTCCTGCTTACGCAGGCTGGACGCGTTCTCGATCTGCAGGGATTCGGCGAAGGAGAGCAGATCGGAGGGGGATTTTGCCTTGAGTTCGGCAAGATGCATCGGGGATGGCCTCAAGGATACGGATGAGAGCGGGGGACGGTGGAAGGTGTTGGTCGTTATGTCCGGCCGGCCGATCAGACCGGCGAGCGCAGAACACGCTCGCAAAGTGGCTCGGTCAGGTTTGACGGAGGGCCCAGGCAATCGTGTGCGTGGCAACCGAAATCAAAATAGGCATGCCAACCCTGGCACGTCAATCAGGCGCTTCAGCCAGGCTGAACGATAGCCATGATGACGATCACGATCATCAACACCGTCGGCACTTCGTTCGCAAAGCGGTAGAACCGCTGCGGCCGCACGTTGCGGTCTTCCAGGAAGTCACGACGCCATTTCGACATGGCGCCGTGGAAGCCGCTCATCAAAATCACGCCCGTCAGCTTGACGTGCCACCAGGTGGCGCCCCAATCCACCGCACCCGGCGTCAGCACCAGCAGCAGTCCGAATGTCCAAGTGGCGATCATCGCGGGGGTGGTGATTTGCTTCAGCAGCCGGCGTTCCATGACCTTGAAGCGTTCGCTGGCTTCGGAGCCGCGAGCGACCTGGCAGTGATAGACATACAGGCGGGGCAGATAGAACAACCCGGCCATCCAGGCGATCACCGACATGACGTGGAAAGACTTGGTCCATAGCAGGTAGGGACCAAGGGCATCGATTGTCATGCGGCAGCGACCTGTTCCGCTCGCTCCATCAGGCGCAGGAAATTGCCGCCCCAGAGCGCCGCGATCTCAGATTCGTCGTAACCGCGCCGAACCAGCTCCACCGTGAGATTGGCGCTTTCCGAGGCGTCTCGCCAGTTCACCACCGTGCCGCCACCGTCGAAGTCAGAGCTGATGCCCACATGCTCGATGCCGCAGCGGCGGACTGCATAATCGAGGTGGTCCATATAGTCCGCCACGCTCACCACGTCCGATTTGCCTTGCGGCCGGAGGAACGAGGCGACCGCGGTGACCTGCACCAGACCGCCGGTCGCCTTCAGCATGTCGAGCTGTTCGTCATCGAGGTTGCGCGGCACAGGGCAGAGCGCATGCATGTTCGAATGCGTCGCCACGACCGGGGTCGCTGATAGTTCGGCTGCCTGCATCATCGTCGCCTTGGCGACGTGGCTCACGTCCACCATCATGCCAAGCTTGTTCAGCCGGCCGATCGCCTCCCTGCCGAGCGCGCTCAACCCGCCATGCAGAGCCGGCGCATCGCCGAGATCGTTGCGCGGGTTGCTGCTGTCGGCAAGCGCGTTGTGGCCGTTATGGGTCAGCGTCAGGTAAACCGCGCCGAGCGCCCTGAACTGGTCAAGCACCGAGACGTCTTCACCGATCGAATGTCCGTTCTCAACGCAGGGGATGACGGCGACGCCCGGCGCGGCGGTAGCCTGCCGGATGGCGGCGGCGCCGCTCGCCAGTTGCGCCCTCAAGCCATCGCGCTCGCCGGCCATGCCGCGAATGGTTTCCAGCATGCCGAGCGCGCGGGTGCGGGCAGCCTCCCATCCCTCCGGCGTGCGTGGGCCTTGCGCGACGTAGGCGGCAAAGCACCCGGCGCGTAGCCCGCCGCGCATCATCTTGCCGATGTCCACCCGGCGCTTCGTTGGGGTAAACGGATCAGGGCCATCGGGCCAGGGAATGTCGATGTGGCTATCGAGCGTGAGCAGCCGGGTATGGAGGGCTAGTCCGTCGCTATTATCGGGTTGCATCCAAATGAGGCCGAGTCTGGCCGCTGCTCCATAAGAAAGGTAGTCTGACTTTGGCCCTCGCGCCCCGGTTCGCCTAGGGGCTCCGGCGGCTGGACGACGCATATACCGGGTGGGTGACGGCATGGAACGGGTCGGCTATCGTGTCGGCGCGTCTCCGTAGCTCAGCAGGATAGAGCACAGGATTCCTAATCCTGGGGCCGTGGGTTCGAATCCCGCCGGGGACACCAGCA
>CAZZVB010000163.1:0-10072 GCA_964657445.1 uncultured Burkholderiaceae bacterium
TGGCCTTGGCGAGCGACTTGTTCATGCGCCCGTCTGCCGTTTTGAAATTCAACGAGAAGGCCAGGATGACCTGGTCCGACCCCAGCGACGTGAACAGGTTTTTGGCGTCGGCGTCTTCCAACAGCAATGCTTCCAGCCCGGCATTGTCAACATCCACGAAGCGGCGGATGGCCACGCGCTCGGCGGCCAGTTCATCATCCGGGCGGCGCGCGCGCTCGGCGGGGGTGGCGTTGAACATCGTGACCCGGAACCGCGGATCATCCAGGGTGTGCAGGCGGCAGAACAGCCGCTTGGATGTCCACATGCACTGCCCGAGGATGCGCCCGTAGCCGGAACGGTCGGGCCGGATGACCCGATGCGCCAGCCACACGGCGGCGGCGGCCGATCCGGGCTTCGATCCTTCGACGCCATAGATGCCGATAGTGGGTTCGGCCTGGCTATGGAACACCACGGGCGCCTGTAGCGAGACGGCATCACGCATCGCCGCGTTGCGGTAGCACAACGCGCCAGCCGGGTATGGCACGTAACCGCCCTTGTGCGGATCGACCGTGATGCTGTCGGCCTGGCCGAGCACCTCGTATTGCCGCTGCACGTAGTCACTCATCGCGAAGGTTGGCACGCCGGACCGGTCGTCATCGCCGGGTGCGCCCTCGTCACGCAACATAGCGCGGAAATAACCACCCCAGGCGGCATCGGCATGAATGGCGAAATTCAGCCCGCGGTCCCGGAACTGATCGCGCAAGGCCAGCAAGCCCGCGAGCGGATCGACCGCGCTTTCCTCCGTGCTGCCGATCACTGCCACGACGCACATGACCGGCACCCGGCGACGCAGCATGTCCGACAGCGTGGTCTCGACGTGCTCCAGATCCATCCGGGCGTCGCGGTCCACGCGCTGGATCGACACCGCGTTCTGTCCCAGCCCCAGCAGGGTCGCGGCTTTCGGCCAGGAGTAGTGGCTGGTCGCAGGCGCCAGCAGCACCGGCGCCTCGGATACGTCGCGCATGAACGAGCGGTAGAATTCGATCAGCCCGACATTCTGCACTGAGTAGCCGGCCAGCATGCGTGTCAGCCGCTGCGGCTCTATGCCGAGCGCAGCGATTGCGCTGGGCAGCGCGGCGACGGCGTCGATGTCCAGGTTCAGCAGCGTCCAGGTGTCCAGATCGGTCAGCCGTGCGGTGCCGCCTTCCCATAGCGGCACCTCGAGCACGCGGGCCGGCTTGAGGGCGGGGATCTCGCGGATCGCTTGGCGAACCGCCACCGCCGACAGTTTGAGGTTCCGCGCCGCCCACAGCGCCTCGATATTGGCGACCGTGCCGCCGCTGGTGATATGCCCCCATGGCCAAAGCTGACCGGGCTTTGCGGACGCTCCCTCCTTGGGAACCTTGTAACCGAGCATGCGGCAGAGATCGTTGCCGACTTCGATCTCGAGCCGTGTGGTGACTGGGGACGCTTCGGCGGCGACATTGTTTTGGTTGTAGAGCATCCCGGCGAACAACCCGACGATGGCCGGCATCGCCTGGTCCCACAGCATGTGGCCCTGGTAGCGCATCGAGGTGAACGGCGCAGACAGCTTCAGCTTGGTCAGCAATTCGCTGACATCCGCCCGCATCCGCGCCACGCCTTCCTGGAAACCCCGCGAGTGACGCACCGCGTCGGTCAGGTGCGTCGGATCCTCGGGATGGAAGGACCGCCGGAACGCGGCATGGCTATCCAGCGCCTCCGAGATCATCTCCTTCAACAGATCGAGGTTTTCGGCGCGGGGGCCGAGGAACCAGGCTTCCGGACTACCGGACGAGGTGCCGGCGAGCCCGAGCGGCCGCTGAAGTTCGCGGTCCCATGCCGCACGGGCCCGCTTGCGCCGTTCCGGCTGCAAGGCCTCCGGCATGTCGGAGGGGAGGTAGGGCGAGACGCCCGTCTCAGGCACCGGCGCGGTCATGGGCCGAGCAATTGCCCGCCATCGACGACGATGCTCTGCCCGGTGACCCAGCGCGCCTTGTTTGAGGCGAGGAACAGCACGACCTCGGCGATCTCCTCCGGTGTGCCCATGCGGCCGAATGGGATTTGGGCCAGCGTGCCGTTATAAAGCGCCGGGTCGCTGGTGCGGCGATCTTCCCAGGTGCCACCGGGGAACTCGATCGATCCGGGGCAAACGCAATTCACCCGCAGGCCGTCCGCGGCCAGCATTTTCGCCTGGCTGCCCGTGTAGTGCATCACCGCGGCTTTGATGGCACCGTACGGCGGGTTGCGCTTGGTGGCGCGAAAAGCGGAAATCGAAGAAATATTGACGATGTTTCCGCCGGGCTGCTGCTTCAAAAAAGGAACGGCCGATTGGCTTGCACGCACGATGGCCATGAGGTCCACGGCAACCGAAGCCGCCCAGCCCGCTTCGTCGTCGGCCGAGCCGAAACCTGACGCATTGTTGATCAGCACGTCGATGCCGCCGCCCAGCGCGTCTGCTGCTTGCGGAATGAACCGTGCGATCCCTTCCGCGTCGGCGAGGTCCAGCTTTGCCGCATACGAAGAGGTTCCGAGTTCTGCCCGCGTGCGCTCCAGCGCGTCGGCGCCGCGGGCGCAAATGGCCACGGAAGCGCCACCAGCCGCGAAACCGAGCGCTATGGACCGTCCTATCCCGCGGCTGCCGCCCATGATGACGACGCGTTTTCCGGTCCACTCAGACATGTCGGCAATCCTTGTTCATTGGGCTGTCACATAGGAGCCACAGCGTTGTTGCCGTGCAAGTACGAGGGTTTTGGCAAGATTTAACATGTCACCGGCCTTGAATTAGTGCCTCTGATCGTCAACAACGTGTTTCGAGATTGGCGTTCCATTTCCCTCTGTCCAACCTGGATCACGGCTCGGTCTTGGCGGCAGGCGGTTGATGCCAATCTGCCGGACCACGCGAGATAGTTAGGGCAGAGGACAGAGTACTTGAGACCCCCGAAGGACAGCCGGCAGCGGCAACCGCGTCGTCGCGGTTTCGACGACGACAATTTTTTCGGCAATACGCCACCGCCGCCTACGTTCCCATCGTTCTCGACGCCCTCGTCCACGCCCCAGCTTCAGGCGTCGGTCAAGTGGTATAACCCTGAGAAGGGTTTCGGCTTCGTCGAACTGGCCGATGGGACCGGCGACGTGTTCTTGCATGCGAATGCGCTGCAGGCGTCTGGCTTCCAGCAGGTCAGCCCGGGGGCCACATTGCAGGTCCGTGTCGGGCAGGGCCAGAAGGGCCGCCAGGTGGAGCAGGTGATCTCGGTGGATGAGAGCACGGCGGCCGCCCCGGCCCGCGGACCCCGCCCAGGCGGGTTCGGCGGTGGCGGCGATAGCCCTCGCGGCCCGCGTCCGCCCCGCCCGCAGGATACCGGACCCGGCGTGGAGATGACCGGCACGGTGAAGTGGTATGACCCGAACAAGGGGTTCGGCTTCATCTCGCCACAGGATGGCGGCAAGGACGTGTTCGTCCATGCGACCGCCCTGGAGCGTGCCGGCCGCGCCCCGCTGACCGAGGGACAGTCCGTCCGCGTCGTCGTCGGACAGGGCCAGAAAGGCCCCGAAGTCCGGTCCATCCTCGCGGACTGAGTTCGGTTTTAGCGATCGAAAAGGGGCGGGCCGGTGACGGTCCGCCCCTTTTCCGTTGTGGGCTCGGCCTCCAGACCCAAATGCTGGCTGTTCGTTAGGCTGTTCATGATGCGCAAGGTGCTGGCCACCATGTCCCTGTTCTCCTCCGTCGTGCTATCCGCCTGTTCCGTGGTCGGCATCCGCTCCGGCACGGAGGAGCCGCGCTACACGGTGCTGCAGGCGCAAGGCCCGCTCGAAATCCGTCAATACGGTCCGCGGCTGGCGGCAGAGACGGAAGTGAGCGGCAGCGAGATCGAGGCCCGCGGCACAGGGTTCCGCCGGCTGGCCGGGTTCATTTTCGGCGGCAACTCCGCCAAGGCCAGCATCGCAATGACTGCCCCAGTCGCCCAGGGGGCCGGGTCGGAGACGATCGCGATGACTGCCCCCGTCATGCAGGACCAGACGTCCCCGGGCACCTGGCGCATCCGCTTCTTCATGCCAGCGAGCTACACTGTAGACACGCTGCCGCGCCCCAATGATGCGGCGGTTCACATCGTCACCGTGCCGGCCCAAACGGTGGGGGTTTATCGCTACACCGGTTCCACTGACCCGTCCGCAACCGCGAACGCCAGCCGGGAATTGCTGCAGCGCCTGCAGGGCAGCGGCTACAATGCCACTGGCACGCCGGTCGCCTGGTTCTACGACCCGCCCTGGACTCTCCCCTTCCTGCGCCGCAACGAAGCCGCCGTATCCGTCGAAAAACCATCGTAGGATGGACTTCAGCCCATCACAGCCCCGCGGTATGGGTGGGTTGAACGAAGGAGACGCGCCGATGGACCACGATCTTATCCTGCGCAATGGCCGCGTATTGGACCCGGGGACGGGGCGGGACGAGGTTACCGACATCGCCTTTGCCGGCGGTAAAGTGGCGGCGATCGGCGCCGGGCTGCGGGGCAAGGTGGAGCGCGATGTCGCCGGATGCATCGTCATGCCGGGCAACATCGACTTCCACACGCACGTCTATTGGGGCGGCACGTCCATCAGCATCGACGCCGACGCCCTGGCCCGGCGCTGCGGCACCACCACCTGGCTCGACGTGGGCTCGGCCGGCCCGGGTAATTTCCCCGGCTTCCGCAAGCACGTCATGGAGGTCAGCCAGACCCGTATCCTGGCCTACCTGCACGTCAGCCACGCGGGTATCTTCGCGTTCTCGCCGCAGATCATGGTGGGCGAGAGCCTGGACATGCGGCTGATGGATACCGAGACCTGCGCCCGCATGGCGCTGGCCAATCTCGACCTGATCCGGGGCATCAAGGTGCGGGTGGGCGCCAACACCTCCGGCGCCAACGGCATCGCCCCAGTGTTCCACGCACTGGAGGCCGCCGACAAGGCGGGGCTGCCGGTAATGGTGCACATCGACCGCCCGCCGCCGCGCTACACCGACGTGCTGAAGGAGTTGCGGCCTGGGGACACGCTGACCCACTGCTTCAAGCCGTTCCCCAATGCGCCGTGCTACGCCGACGGACGTGTGAAGGAGGCGTGCTGGGAGGCGCGGGAGCGCGGCGTGATGTTCGACATCGGCCACGGCAAGGGCTCGTTCGACTTCCCTGTGGCCGAAGCGATGCTAGCCGCCGGATTTCCGCCGGACATCATCAGCTCCGACGTGCATGTGCTGTGCATCGACGGCCCGGCATTCGATAATATGGAGACGATGAGCAAGTTCCTCACCTTGGGCATGCCGCTCGCCGACATCGTGCGCGCCGTGACGGTGACGCCGGCGAAGGTGCTGAAGCGCCCCGATCTGGGCGACCTCTCGGTCGGGAGCACCGGCGACGCGACGGTCATGCGGATCGAGGAGGGGCGGTTCACGTTCGAGGACGTGTCCGGCAATACGCGCGCCGGGCGGCAGAAATTCGCGTTGGACAGCGTGGTTGTGGGCGGCGCGCTTTGGCACAGCGCCGAGCAGATGGCGGCGGCGGCGGATTAAGGGCGCCGCTCGCCCCGGACGCCGGCCTGCACCAACAATGGCAACACCTCCGCCACGAAGAACGGCAGTTCGTCGACAAAATTCACGAACGACAGTGTCGTCCCCGCGAACCCGGCCTCGCTGATCCGAACCAACTCATCCGCGATAAACCGCGGCGTTCCGACCAGCGGATACGTCCCAGCCCCGGCCGCGAAGCGCTTGCGGTAGAGCTGGTAGGCCGCCGGGTCGTGCGAGTTCGAGTTTGCGGCTTTGGCTGCGGTGTAGATATCGACGCTGGCGGTGTCGGCCATCGTGACCGCGTAGTGCTCGTAATAATCCTCCGCCTCCGCCTGACTCGGGCGGCAGACGACGTGGCACGTCGCCATGACGCCGAGGTTCCGTCCTTGCGCCTCGCCGCGCGCCTGCATGTCCGCTACGTGCGGGCGGCCGGCTTCGATGTCGGTAAAGGTGGTCAGCAGGAAGTCCGCGGCCGCCGCGGCGAAGGCCCGGCCGGGCGGCGAGAACGCGGCATTCAGCGTCACCGGCCTGGGCCGCTGCACCGGGAGCGGCTTACCGGACACGTTCTTCAGGTCATAGAACTGGCCGTGGAAGTCGAATGGCGCGGGCTCGGTGTAGATACGCTCGATGATCTGCGCCCACTCCACGCCTTGAGCGTAGCGGTCCTCGATCATCGGCAGGCCGAACAGCGCGAACTCCTCCGGGTTCCAGCCGCAGACGATATTGAGGCCGGCGCGTCCGCCACTGGCCTGGTCCACGGTCGCCAGCGCCTTGGCGGCAAAGACCGGGTGCACCATCGGCACGTGCACGGTCGAGAAGATGGCGATCCGCTGCGTCACGCCGGCCAGCGCGGCAGCGAAGGTCAGCGTTTCGTAGCTGGTTTCGCGGCTGTTCAGCTCCCCCCCGAAGCCTTTCCAACGCGCGATCGGCAGGATGAACTCCAACCCGGCGCGGTCGGCCATCTGCGCGCTCGCGACGATGCCGTCCCAGGTGGCGGGCCAACGCTCCGGCACACGGGTGAGCGCCAGACCGCCATCCGCATTGGTTGAGAACAGGCCGAGTTTCAGCCGGTTCGGGCCGTGCATCGGGTGGACCATCGAGCGCTTCTCCACGACGGATTGGTTTAAGTCTAAACCGATTGACGGGTCAAAGCCCGCCGGTCAGGATCGCAACCGGGCGGAAGGACTGGTGATGCAAGGGCGCAAGGCGCTGGTGACGGGCGGGGCCAAGGGAATCGGCCGCGCCGTCGCAGACCGGCTTGCTGCGGACGGCGCAGCGGTTTGCATTCTGGGCCGGGACGAAGCCGCCCTGGCCGGCAGTGGCTACGACTACGCAATGGCCGACGTCACGGACGACGATGCCTTCGCCGCCGCGGTCGAGCGGCTCGGCCCATTCGATATTTTGGTGAACAATGCCGGCGCCGCCTTCTCCGCCCCTTTCGGCCGCCACGCCCGCGCCGATTGGGATGCGATGCTGGCCGTGAACCTGACCAGCGGCTTCACGGCGATGCAATGCGTGCTGCCGGGCATGGTCCAACGCCGATGGGGCCGGATCGTCTCGATCGCAAGCACGGCCGCGTTGAAAGGTTACGCCTACACCGCCGCGTATTGTGCGGCCAAGCATGGGCTGATCGGGCTGACCCGGGCGCTCGCGGTCGAGACGGCGCGCACCGGCGTCACCGTCAACGCGGTCTGCCCAGGCTTCACCGACACCGCCCTGCTGGACCGCGCGATCGAGACGATCGTCGCGAAAACAGGGCAGACCAGCCAGGAGGCGCTGACCGCCCTCTCGCGCTCAAACCCGCAGGGCAGGCTGGTGCAGCCGGCCGAGGTGGCCGCGGCCGTCGCCTATCTATGCCGTGACGACGCGGCCTCGCTCACCGGGCAATCCGTAGCGGTAGCAGGTGGAGAGGTGATGTGACCCCGAAACATTTTCTGTGGCACGCCGAGGGCGGCGTCGCCACGATCACGCTGAATCGTCCGGAACGGAAGAATCCGCTGACCTTCGACAGCTATGCCGAATTGCGGGACGCGTTCCGGACGCTGGCCTACGACACGGCGACAAAAGCCGTCGTCATCACCGGAGCAGGCGGCAATTTCTGTTCCGGCGGCGATGTGTTCGAGATCATCGAGCCGTTGACCAAGATGCGCATGCCGGAGTTGCTGGCCTTCACACGCATGACCGGCGACCTGGTGAAAGCGATGCGCGCCTGCCCGCAGCCGGTGATCGCGGCGGTCGAGGGCGTTTGCGCCGGCGCGGGCGCGATCCTGGCGATGGCGTCCGACCTGCGCTACGCCACCGCCGCCAGCCGCACCGCCTTCCTGTTCACCCGCGTCGGCCTGGCCGGCTGCGACATGGGCGCCTGCGCCATCCTGCCGCGGCTGATAGGGCAGGGACGCGCAAGCGAATTGCTGTTCACCGGGCGCGCGATGACCGGCGACGAAGGGGCGAGCTGGGGTTTCTACAATCAATTGCTCGAACCCGGCGCCGTGCTGGCCCACGCGCAGGGTGTCGCCGCGAAGCTTGCGGCCGGCCCGAACTTCGCCCACGGCATCACCAAGACCATGCTCCATCGGGAGTGGTCGATGGACCTCGACACGGCGATCGAGGCCGAGGCTCAGGCCCAGGCCATATGCATGGCCACGCAGGATTTCACCCGCGCATTCGAGGCGTTCGCGAACAAGCGCGCACCTGAGTTCCGGGGAGACTGATCATCTACCCCTCACTCACCGGCTGTGACGGATCGAACGCGATAGGAGCATCCATACCATGACCCACCGTGTCCTGCAGCCGCCGGGTTGGCCGCAGCCATCGGGTTACGCCAACGGCATCGTGGCTTCGGGAGAAAGCGTGTTCATCGGGGGCCAGATAGGTTGGGATGCGGAGGGCCGGTTTGCCGAGGGAATCGCCGCCCAGATCGGCCAGGCGCTCCGTAACATCGTGGCGGTCGTGAACGAGGCGGGTGGCGCCGTGACCGATATCGTCCGGCTGACATGGTTCGTCACCGATGTGGAGGATTACCTGGCCTCTCGCAGCGATGTAGGGGCAGCCTATCGCGCCGTCATGGGTAAGCATTTCCCGGCCATGTCCGTGGTCGGCGTGACACGGCTGGTGGAGGCGCAAGCGCTGGTGGAAATCGAGGCGACGGCCGTGCTGCGAGGCAGCCGGTGAACCGCACCATCTGGATCGTCGTGGTGCTGTGCTGGGCAGGCATCCTGTCGGAGGGTTATGATATCGGCGTGATCGGCGCGATCCTGCCGGCGCTCGCGACCGATACGGACTGGCATCTCACGCCGATCCAGCTTGGCGCGCTCGGTTCTTGGGCGATCGTGGGCATGTTCGTGGGTGGCATCGTGGTCGGCACGCTGTCGGACCTGTATGGCCGCAAACGGCTGTTCGTTGCCTCTCTGGTGCTGTTTTCACTGTCCATGGCGGGGCTCGGCTGGTCGCCGACGCCCACCGTTTTCGCCTTGTTCCGGCTGATCGGCGGACTCGGGCTGGGCGGGATCATCCCCGTCGCTGCCGCGCTGACCGTCGAATATTCCTCGCCCAAGCGCCGCAGCGCCAATTACGGGCTGATGTATTCCGGCTACACGCTCGGCATACTGGCCGCGGCCCTGGTCGCCCGCAGCGTGCTGGCCGAAATGGGCTGGCGCCCGGTGGTTATGGTCGGCGTGATGCCGCTGCTGCTGGTGCCGTTCGTGCTTCTGCTGCTGCCGGAATCGCTCGAATACCTCGTCTCGTCGGGCCAACCCGTTCGCGCCGCGGCGCTGGCCTCCCGTCTGGGCCGCGCCGTTCCGCCGCGCCAGGCGTGGGAGGCACGGCCCGGCTGGCTATCGTCGTTGAAGGCGCTTTGGACCGCCGAGCGCCGGGCTGCGACCGCGTGCTTTTGGCTGGCGATGTTCATGGGGCTGTTGCTGGTGTACGGGCTGGGCACGTGGCTGCCGCAGATCATGCGCCGCGCCGGCTACGATCTCGGTCCGGCGCTGCTATTCCTGGCGGTCTTCGCGCTGTCATCGTCGATCGGCGGCGTGGTCATGGGCGAGGCGGCGGACCGAAGCAGCACCAAGGGTATCGTGGCGCTCTCCTTTGCCATCGGCGGCGCTGCCATCGCCGCGCTTACGCTGAAGGGCACGATGCTGCTGACCTACGTCCTGGTGGCGATCGCGGGTTACGGCACCGTCTCGACCTCGTTGATCCTGACCGGCTACCTGGCCGCCTACTACCCGGGCCCGATCCGCGCCGCCGCCACTGGCTGGGCCATGAGCGCGGCGCGGCTTGGCGCGTTTTGCGGACCCTTGCTGGTCGGGGTGGTGCAGCAGATGGGCACCGGGCCGGAGTGGAGTTTTTACGTGTTCGCCGGTTGCGCGGCCGTCGCTGCCGTAGCGACGCTCCTGGTGCCGAATGCCCGGACCCGCGTTCTGGCTTAGCGTCCAGGACGATGGTTTGGGCTATACAAAGCGGCCATTGCGAGGCCTGGCGAAGCAATCGGCCGGCAAGCACCTGCCGGGTTGCGCTTGATCGCCACGCCTG
>CAZZVB010000164.1:0-3723 GCA_964657445.1 uncultured Burkholderiaceae bacterium
CCCAGCCGAAGAACATCAGGCCGACGAAGGTCGCTTCCAGGAAGAAGGCCATCAGGCCCTCGATGGCGAGCGGGGCGCCGAAGATGTCGCCGACGTAGTTGGAGAAGTAGGACCAGTTGGTGCCGAACTGGAATTCCATGGTCAGCCCGGTGGCGACGCCGAGCACGAAGTTGATGCCGAAGATGGTGGCCCAGAAGCGCGTGACGGTGCGCCAGACCGGGCGGCCGGTCATCACGTACACCGATTCCATGATCACCAGCATGAACGACAGGCCGAGTGTCAGCGGCACGAACAGGAAGTGGTAGAGCGCGGTGAGCGCGAATTGCAGACGCGAAAGATCGATGACGCCGAGGTCCATGGCTTGCTCCGTGCATTCCGCCGTTTGGGTCAGATGCGAGACTGGAGCCTCGTTTAGGCGCGGAACCCGGCCTGCGCTTTGATGCAGATCAACGCGCCACGAACGGCGGCATGCGAGCTGTGTCGGATGCCGAGACCCGCCAGCGAAACGAACCAACAGGCCGCACGCCGCAAATGGCTGAAGCAAGCGGCCGCCCCTGGCGGATGGCGATCGGCGGCGGCCGCGGCACTGCTGGCGGCGGACGCCGCGGGGGCGATCGGCTTCGCCGGCGGGCTGGCGGGGGCGTTGACGGCATGGCCGCAGGGCCCGGCCGCGATGGCGCCCTGGCTGGTGCTGGGCGTGGCGTCCGGGCTTGCACGGGGCGGGTTCGCCTGGGCGGGGGCGTGCCTCGCGGCGCGTGCGTCAGCCCGGTGCCGCACGGCGCTGCGGCGGCGCGCGGTGGTGGCGTGCCTGGGATTGCCGCCGGGCGGCGGTCAGAGCGCAGGCGAGACGATGACGGTGGCGGTGGACGCTGTGGAACAGGTGGAAGGCTACCTGTCACGCTTCCTGCCGGCCCAGCGTGCCGCCGGGCCGGTCTGTTTGCTCATCCTGGGCGCCACGGCCATCGCCAGCCCGGTCTGCGCGGCCATTCTGGCGGGCACGATGATCCCGTTCGTGGTGCTCATGATCCTGGCGGGCGGCGCCGCGGCCGGCGAGTCGCGCCGGCAATTCACCGCGCTGTCCCGCCTGTCCGGCCTGTTCGCGGACCGCATCCGGGCGCTGCCGGTTGTGCTGGCCTTTCAGGGCGAAGCGGGCGAGACCCGGCGTCTGGCGGTGGCGGCGGACGACGTGAAGCAGCGCACCATGGCGGTGCTGCGGGTGGCGTTCATCTCCTCCGCCGGGCTGGAGTTCTTCGCGGCCCTCTCGGTGGCGCTGGTGGCGGTGTATGCCGGGTTCAGCCTGCTCGGCCTGCTGCCCTTCCCGGCGCCGGAGCATCTGGGCCTGGGGCAAGCCTTTTTCGCGCTGGCGCTGGCGCCCGAGTTCTATCTGCCGATGCGGCGGCTTGCGGCCGCCTATCACGACCGGCAGGCGGCGGAGACCGCAGCCGACCAGATCATGGCGCTGGAGGCCGCTGCCCGCACCAAGCCGGCCAGCCGGGCGGCGTTGACGCGCGCGCCGCGCATCCGGTTCGAGGACGTGACCGTGCGCTATCCGGGCGAGGACAGCGCCGCGCTGGACGCGCTGAGTTTCGTGGCCGCGCCGGGGGAGATCGTCGCCTTGCTGGGGCCGAGCGGCACGGGGAAGACGACCGCGCTCAGCCTGCTGCTGGGTTTGGCGCCGCTGGCGGGCGGGGAGGTTTGGATCGACGACGAACCACTTTCCGGGCTGGGCTCGGTCGCCGGGTCTGTGGCGTGGATGGGGCAGACCCCGGTGATCATGCCGGGCAGCATCGGCGACAACATCGCCTTGTCGCGCCGAGACGCGCCCCGGCAGGAGGTGGCCGCCGCCGCCGAGCAAGCCGGGTTGTGCACACTGCTGAAGGCAAGGGCCGGCGGGCTGGACGGGATCGTGGACGAGCGGGGCGGCGGGCTGTCCGGCGGCGAACGGCGGCGGATCGCGCTGGCCCGGGCGTTGCTGAAGCGGGCGCCGATCCTGCTGCTGGACGAACCGACCGCGCATCTCGACGCAGCGTCGGAGGCGGCGCTGATCCTGGCCATTCGCGGCGCGGCGCAGGGGCGAACCACACTGATCGCCACCCACTCGGCGGCGCTGGCCGCCATTGCCGACCGCGTGGTGCGGCTTTGACGCCGAGCCCGCTGCGGCGGCTGCTGAGCGCGGAACGGCGCCGGCAGCGCGGCCGCCTGCTGCTGGCGGCGCTCTGCGCAGCGGGCGTCACCAGCGCGTCCGTGCTGCTGATCGGACTGTCCGGATGGTTTCTGGCTGGCGCTTGGCTGGCCGGCCTGGCGGGCGCCGCCACGGCGACGGCGTTCAACGTGCTGCTGCCGAGCGCGGGCATCCGCCTGCTCGCCATCCTGCGCACCGGCGGGCGCTATGGGGAGCGGCTATGGGCGCATGATGCGGCGCTGGGCGCGCTCTCCCGCGTGCGGCCGGTGCTGTATGCCGCGGTGGCAGCCGGGCCGGTGGAGCAGGCGCTGGCCTTGCCGGCCGGCGATGCAGCGGCGCGGATGGTGCAGGATGTCGGCGACCTGGAGACGGCGCTGGTGCAGCGGTCCTCCCGCTGGGCCGCCGGAGCGGCGCTTGTCGCCGGGCTGGCGTTGCTGCTGCTGGCCGGCCCGATGGCGGCCTTGGCGATCGCCATGGTGCTTGGGGCGACAGTCGCGGCAGCTTGGGCGTTGGCGCGGCGCGCCGATGCGCGTGGGCGGATCGTTCCCGCGGCCAACGGGGCGCTGAAGCAGGATCTCGCGGCGCTGCTGGCGGCCGGGCCGGAGCTGCGGGCTTATGGGCTGGAAGACTGGGCGGCGGATCAGGTCGCGGCTCGCTCGGGCACGCTGATCGCAGCGCAGCAGGCTGCGACGGTGGCAGGGAGCTGGTTCGATGGCCTGATCGCCATGGCGTCGGGCGTCGCCGCGATGGCGGTGTTCGTGGCCGCCTGGGACGCGCCGCTGCCGATCGTGGCGATGGCGGCCCTGGGCGCCGCGGTGACGGTGGATGGTGTGGGCGCCGCCCTGCGCACGCTGCCGCAGCGCGGCCGTCAGCGCGCGGCCGAGGCGCGGTTGAACGCCATGCTGATGTCACCGCCCGCGCCGCCGTCCGCCGCAATCCCAGCCTGGCCGCCGGAGATCGAACTCCACGGCGTGCGGCTGGCCCCGGGCACGATCGCCGGGCTGACCGGGCCATCCGGCTGCGGCAAGACGACGCTGCTGGAACAGCTTGCCGGGCTGCGGGCTGTTGGCGAGGGCTTGCTGACACTAGGCGGTATCGACAGGGCGGGGGTCGGCAGCAATGCCGCGCGACGGTGTTTCGCGCTGGCGCCACAGGATGCGGCGCTGCTGGCCGGGACCGTGCGCGACAACTTGCTGCTGGCCAGTCCGGGCGCGTCCGACGCCGAACTGTGGGAGGCGCTGCACGACGCCGTGCTCGACGCCCGCGTCGGCCGGCTGCAACACGGGCTGGACACCTGGATCGGCGATAACGGGGCCCGCCTGTCCGGCGGCGAGCGCCGGCGCCTCGTGCTGGCCCGCGCCTACCTGCGCCCGGCGCCGTGGCTGCTGCTGGACGAGCCGACGGAAGGGCTGGACGCCATGACGGAGGCGACCGTGGTGTCGCGGTTGCAAACCCGGCTGCTGCGGAGCGGACAGGGGGCGATCATCGTGAGCCACCGGCCTGCGCCGCTGACGCTGTGCAACGTGATGGTCGCCGTGGAT
>CAZZVB010000164.1:3823-10051 GCA_964657445.1 uncultured Burkholderiaceae bacterium
CGTGAGCCACCGGCCTGCGCCGCTGACGCTGTGCAACGTGATGGTCGCCGTGGATGGGATTGTCACCGAAGCCGAAGAGCTGATCGCCTAGGGCCAGGACCCGTATATCCGCCCCGGCCAGGCGCATGGCTTCGCCTTTTCCGTGCCGCGCGGCGTGGCCAAACCGCCGAGCCTGCGCAATGTGCTGACGGAATGGTCCGCCGAGTTCGGCCACCCCGCCCCCGCCCATGGCTGCCTGGAGGCATGGGCCGATGCCGGGGTGCTGCTGCTGATTAAGGTGCTGACCGTCGAGGCGGGCAAATCCGGCAGCCATGCCGGCTGCGGATGGGAGGCGTTCACCGACCGCATCATCAGCGCGGTGAGCGACGGCGCCGCACCCGTGGCGTTTCTGCTGTGGGGGGCACAGGCGGCCAAGGCGGCGCCGCTGATCGATGCGGCGCGGCATTTGGCGCACGTCTCCGCGCATCCCTCGCCGCTGGCGCGGGGGAAGTTCTTCGGGTCAACGCCGTTCTCAGCAGCGAATGCGTTTTTGGAGGGGCGCGGGGTGACGGGGGTGGATTGGGGGTTGAGGTAGATATAGTGAAGAACATTTTATCCAAAGTTGGGCCTCCTGCGCGGCGAGGACTTCTAGAGCTTGCCGCTCCGCGGTATCCAGAACACTTAGAACACTGGACATCCCCATGGCTGACGGTCCGCCCCTCAATGCCGGGTTTCTAGGACAACTCCTTATCGAGTTGCCTCCGGACAGTTGGCTTCCTGAGGGTTACACTCTAACGCCGAAACCGCGGCCGGACGGATCGGTGCCTCCCGTGATGCCAACGGTAAGGTTTACTGATCCATGCCGACGTTCGACGAAAATGTTCACCAAAAGATTTGCCGCGCTTTCGACGGTGCAGGCATTTTCGACAGCTTTATCACCTTATGTCAGCGTTTTGCGGTCGAGCAGCCCGGCACCGGCCCGCGCCTAACAGCGGCAGAACTTGGCAAGGCGTTGGCGCGTCATATTGCGCCCGTCAAAACCATCTCCCGCTTCCAAACCGTTCAAGCCGGAATGGAAACGATAGCAGACTGGACATGGTTTGGTGCGGTTGTCGTACAGCACGGGGCAACCCTCGAAGTGATGTTCGAAGGCAAGACCGACAAAGCATCCGCCGGCAGCACGTTGTATGATATGCGGAATACCGCCCTACGCCTCCGATCCGCCCCGGGGAGTGGACCGCCGTATCTCCGGCCTGCCTATGATGGGAATACTCAGAGATTGGACAGGCTTGCTGCTGAACTCGCGACGCTCATTCAAACGATGAAAGATACGGTTCGTCGAACGGCCCTGGATTGGGCCCCAACCTCTTAGCGGTATGGTGTGCCGCTTAAGCTGAAATTTGGGCAGTAATGGATAGTTACCGGGTAGACAGCGGAGGTCCTGCCGACTTCGCTGATGGGCGAGCCTTCCACCATATAAAGCGTGCCGGAAGAAGAACACGCACCGCGTTCTCTCGTGGTATTGATCTGACGGACCTCTGCAAGTCGGCGGTGCCATCGAAGGCGCAGTCACTTGATAACGGTGTCAAAGTGCTTCGCACCAGTTCGGTGACCGGACAATCTATTACGACCTAATCATCGGCACGGTCGAAACACCGGGCGGCCCCCTGGCGATCTTGGTGTGGGGGGGCGCAAACGGCCAAAGCGGCGCCGCTGATCGATGCGACGCGGCATTTACTAAGTCACGCCGCCTTCACCCCGGCCCTCTCCCGCGGATGTTCGTTGTCGCCCGCATACGTTCAGCGAATGCGGGATCCTGCTGATAAGGCCTGCCCTAAGGGACTTAGATCCCCTTCGGCAGCTTCCGCTCGACCAGGCGCGCGTATAGCCCGGCGCCGAACGGGATCGCTTCGTCGTTGAAGTTGTAGCGCGGATGATGCGGGGCTGCGCCTTCGCCGTTGCCGACGAGGATGTAGGCGCCGGGCACCTGCTCCATCATGAAGGCAAAATCCTCGGAGCCCATGGTCGGGCCTTTGTGGCGGTCCACCAACTCCTCGCCGACCAGCTCGGCCGCGGCGTCGGCGTATTCTTCGGTGTGGGCCGGGTTGTTGTTCAGCGGGGCGAAGATGCGGCGGAAATCCACCGTCGCCGTCGCGCCGAACCCGGCGGCCACGCCATCGACCACACGGCGCAGGCGCTCCTCGATGCGGTCCATCACCTCCGTCTTGAAGGCGCGCGCGGTGCCGGCCATGACGGCGGATTGCGGCACCACGTTGTAGGCGTCGCCGGAGACGACCTTGGTGACGCTCAGCACCGCGGTGTCGTTCGGGGCGATGTTGCGGGAGATCACCGATTGCAGCGCCGCGCCGATGTGGCAGGCGGTGAGCACCGGGTCGATACTCTGCTCGGGATGCGCGCCGTGGGAGCCCTTGCCTTCGATATGGATGTCGAAGAACGAACCGCCGGCCATGGCCGTGCCGGGGCAGATGGCATATTCGCCGACAGCCATGCCGGGGCGGTTGTGCATGCCGAACACGGCGTCACAGGGAAACCGGTCGAACAGCTTGTCATCCAGCATGGCAAGGGCGCCGCCGATGCCTTCCTCGCCCGGCTGGAAGATGAAGTGCACCGTGCCGTTGAAGTCCCGCGTCTCGGCGAGGTAACGGGCGGCGCCGAGCAGCATGGTGGTGTGGCCGTCATGGCCGCAGGCATGCATCACGCCCGGCGTGCCGCTTTTATAGGTCAGGTCGTTTGCCTCGACGATCGGCAGCGCATCCATGTCCGCGCGCAGCCCGATGCGGCCCTGCCCGTTGCCGGAGCGCAGCACGCCGACGACGCCGGTTTTGCCCACTCCGCGATGCACCTCGATGCCGAACGACTCCAGTTGCGCGGCCACCAAATCGGCGGTGCGGTATTCCTCCAGCCCCAGTTCCGGGTGGGCGTGCAGATCCTGCCGGAAGGCCGCAAGCTCGTCCTGGTAGCGGCGAATGTGGTCGATGGCGGACATGCAAGCGTCTCCGGTCAAGTGCGTCGCAACACGTTAGCGGCTGCGGCGGCCGTGAGAAGCCCCCAGGCAATGCTTCGTGTTGACCCGCCCCCGCCGTGAAGCTACTTCCCGCGGCCTCTGATGTGGGGATGGTCATGGCACTAGCGGCAGTCAACGACGATGAGGCGAGCGGCGCGGACCAGGCACGCAAGAGCCGCGCCCGCCAGGACGCGGACCCCGAGTCCAACGTCGGCGGCATCGCTGCGGACCGCCTGCGCAGCATCATCGAGCGGATCGAGCGGCTGGAAGAGGAACGCAAGGCGCTAGGCTCCGACATCAAGGATATCTATTCGGAAGCCAAGAGCGCCGGGTTCGACGTGAAGGTCATCCGGCAGCTGATCAGCATCCGCAAGAAGGAGCCGGCGGAGGTCGAGGAACAGGAAAGCCTGCTGGACGTTTACCGCCGCGCGCTTGGGATGTGACACAAGGACAGGCCTAAGTGCGGTCTGCCCTGATGATTGCGTCCCTCCCTCCCCCGCGGGTGGGGGGAGGGAGAACCTACGTTACGCGTTCAGGTCAGCAGTGGCGTTAAATCCGGGTCGCCTTTTGTCATCGCGCGCTGGTAGGCGGGCCTTGCGCCGATGCGTTGGAGATAGGCAAGGATATTCGGATAGGGCTTGAGATCGACGGGCTGGAACAGCCGCATCGTCGTGAGCGAGAAAACGCTCATGATGTCGGCCGCAGTGAACTCGCTGCCGGCCAGGTAGTCCGCCTCGCCCAGCCGCTGCTCCACCAGCGCCATCACGCGGTCGAGCCGGCCCTGCACCGACGTCTGCACCGGGTGGTCGGGCGCCAGACCGATCCGCCCCACCATCATCGAACGGCCCATGACCGGCTGCAGATTTCCGTTGGCGAAGTGGAACCAATATAAATAGTTCGCGAAATCCGGGTGGTCGGGCCCGAGCCGCAGGCGGCCGCCGCCGTGCTTGGCGATGATGTACTCGACGATCGCCGCGGACTCCGCCAGCAACACGCCATCGTCCTGGATCACCGGCGCCGCGCCGATCGGATGCAGCGCCCGCAACGCCGGGGGCGACAGGATCGTCACCGGGTCGCGCTGGTAGTGCTTGAGGTCGTAGGGAATGCCCAGTTCCTCGCAGAGCCAGACGATCCGTTCGGATTGCGAGTGCCCGAGATGATGGATTGTCAGCATTGCCCAGCCTTTTTGAGGTATGATCGCGCCATGGATGCGAAGCGCGCATGACTTTGCAAGACCTGCGTTACGTCGTCGCACTCGCCGAGCATGGTCATTTCGGCCGCGCCGCCGCCGCGTGCGACATCGCGCAATCCACGCTCAGCACGCAGATCAAGAACCTCGAGTCGCAGCTTGGCGTGACCCTGTTCGAGCGCACGACCAAGTCGGTCAGCATGACGGCGATCGGGGCGGACATCGCCGCGCGGGCCCGCCGGGTGCTGGCGGAGGTCGAGGCCATCTCGAGCGTCGGGCAGCAGATATCCGGACCACTGGCCGGCGGGCTGAGCCTCGGCGTGATCCCGACCCTCGGACCCTACGTCCTGCCGTGGCTCGTGCCGGCGCTGAAGAAGGCCTACCCGGACCTGCGGCTGACCTTGCGTGAGGACCTGACGGCGCCGCTGCTGGACCGGCTCGGCTCGCACCGGCTGGATGCGGCACTGGTGGCCTTGCCGGTGCCCGATGCCCGTCTGGAAACGCTCGCCTTGTTCGACGAGCCGTTCTGGTTCGCGGAGCCGAAGGGGCGCAAGCCTGGGCCGCCCAAGATCATGAAGGATGACGAATTGCGCGGAAAGCGGCTGCTGCTGCTGACCGAGGGGCATTGTTTGCGGGATCAGGCCCTGGCGATCTGCGGCATTGCCGGACGCGATGACGAGGGCGACTTCCGCGCCACCAGCCTCGAGACGATCCTGCAGATGGTGGCGACGGGTTTGGGCAACACGCTGCTACCCGCAATGGCATGCGGCGACGCCCGCGCAAGGGCGATCGCGATCCGCCCGCTGGAACCCGGCGTCGGGCGGCGCATCGGGCTGGTATGGCGCAGCAGCTATCCCCGGGTGCGCGACATCCTGCTGCTGGCGGACACGCTGCGCGATCACCTGCCCCCCAACGTCCACCGCGTTTGAGGCCCGCCACTCATCGGCCGTGTCGATCGACAACTCTTCGGCAATCGATTTCCCAAGCGCGCAATCTGGCGCTAGACTGCCCTCGTCTGATTGATGGCGCAGACCCCGCCGGGCGCTTGAGTGCGGGTGACAGACGCCCCCGGCGTAGCGGACAACCCATTGTGGAGGAATACGCAGCATGGACGGAATGACCGACAAGTCGGTGGGCGGATGCCCGGTCGCGCACGGCGGCGCAAGCAGCAAGATGTCGCGCCGCGGCAATCGTGACTGGTGGCCGGAACACCTGAGCCTCAACACGCTGAGCCAGCACTCGCCACGGGCCAACCCGATGGGTGCCGAGTTCGACTATGCCGAGGCGTTCAAGACGCTCGACCTGAACGCGGTCATTCAGGACCTGCACGCCCTGATGACCGACTCCCAGGATTGGTGGCCGGCTGACTTTGGCCACTATGGCGGCCTGTTCATCCGCCTGGCGTGGCACAGCGCGGGCACCTACCGCACGACCGATGGCCGCGGCGGCGCCGGCGGCGGGCAGCAGCGTTTCGCGCCGCTGAACAGCTGGCCGGACAACACCAACCTCGACAAGGCGCGCCGGCTGCTGTGGCCGATCAAGCAGAAGTACGGCGATGCGCTGTCCTGGGCCGACCTGTTCGTGCTCGTCGGCAACGTCGCGCTGGAGTCGATGGGCTTCAAGACGTTCGGCTTCGCCGGCGGGCGCGCCGACACATGGGAGCCGGAGGAGCTTTACTGGGGCCCCGAGGGCACGTGGCTGGGCGATGAGCGCTACAGCGGCGAGCGCCAGCTGCAGAACCCGCTCGGCGCCGTGCAGATGGGCCTGATCTACGTCAACCCGGAAGGCCCGAACGGCAAGCCCGACCCGCTGGGCTCGGCGCACGACATCCGCGAGACCTTCGCCCGCATGGCGATGAACGACGAGGAGACGGTCGCGCTGATCGCCGGCGGCCACACCTTCGGCAAGACCCACGGCGCCGGCGATCCGTCGCTCATGGGGCCGGAGCCGGAGGGCAGCGCCATCGAAGACCAGGGCCTCGGCTGGCGCAGCAAGCACGGCACCGGGTTCGGCGCCGACGCGATCACCGGCGGCC
>CAZZVB010000165.1:0-10013 GCA_964657445.1 uncultured Burkholderiaceae bacterium
CCGGGGCAGGCTCGGACCGCGGCATCGGCGCCGGCGTGTAGCTCGGCGCGGCGGCAACCTGGGTCGCAGCGGCAGGCGCAGCGGCCGGAGGCGGCGAAGCCGGCGGCGGCACATAGCTGGCAACGGCGCCCTTGCCCATGCCGGTCGGCGCCCAGCCAGGCGGCGGATCGAACGCGCCATCGGAGGACGAGGGCGGGGCGTAGGCGACTTCGACCGGCGGCGTCACAGCCGGACGCGGCTGCGGCGGCACATAGGCGGCCGTAGCGGTATCGGACGGAGCGTTGTAGCGCGGGCCAGCAGGGATGCTCGTCGGCAGCGAGTTCATCGCATACATCTCAGCCGTGGACCGCTTGTTCGGGAAGCTGTCGGTGATGTACGGGCCGATCTTGGCGACGTAGCGCCGGGTCTCGTCCGGCAACGGGCGATTGCGCGTCAGGTAGTCGTCGAGCCGGCCCGGACCACCGTTATACGCAGCCAGAAATCCCGGCGACCCATACAGGTCATACAGTTCGCGGATGTAGGCGGTGCCCGCCATGATGCTGTTGTGCGGGTCGTAGGGATCGTCGCCCAGGTCGTAGCGGGCGCGCAGCTCGTCATAGGTCGCCGGCATGACCTGCATCAGGCCCATCGCACCGGCGCCGGACGTGATCGGCGCGCCGTTCAGTTCGGTTCGGCCGCCGGATTCGACGCGCATGACTTCGCGGACCCAACGCTCCGGAATGTCGTAACGCTGCGAAGCCTCCTTGATGTACGGGCCCCATGGATCGCTACGCGGACCCGGCGGCGAGTAGCTGCGGTGCGCCCGCTGTTCGTATTGCGAGGCTTCCTGCGTTGCGCTGATGTGCTGGCCGCCGGCACAGGCCGAGAGCATTCCGAGCACGCCCAGGCACCCCGCCGCGCGGACCACCGCTTTCGCGCCTTTGCCTGCGCCCGGCTGGGACGCGGGACGCGGCTGCACTGGCGGGAGCGCGGCAGGCTGGCGGGAAAAGCTCGTCATGCGTGGCGGGTCTCCGTCAGGGCAGTCAGCAAGGGCCGAGTAAGCGGCTATTAAACCGCCGACGCTGAGATGACTCGGCAGGAATATCCCCTAAGTGCCTATCCAAGCTTGCGATCGGGAACAAGCGAGATATGCATGGGATTCAGAATTCTTCTTCGCTGTGCTATTCTGAGCACAGTTTCGTGAGTAGTAATTATTCCGAATACGGTGCGATAGCCGCTGAGATCCACAATGCGGTGCAGTTGCGACAACCCGGACGATCCGCTATCGCGCGCTGATCATGCCGCCTCTTCCTCAATACGACATCCGAGCCTGCGGCGCTCACCCGTCAGGTGCATAGTACGATGGCCGCCTTCATCCGCGCCGAGGGCGTGTCGATCGACTTCCCGATCTATCACGGCAACAGCCGCAGCCTGAAGAAAACCATGTTCGCTGCAGCGTCCGGGCGGCTCGGCGAGGACCGTCAGCACCGCCTGGTCGTCCAGGCCCTGCGCGACGTGTCGTTCAGCCTGCAGCCTGGGGACCGCCTCGCCCTGGTCGGTGGCAACGGGGCGGGCAAGACCACCCTCCTCCGCGCGATCGCGGGCATCTATGAGCCGGTGGTGGGCCGCCTGCAGGTGAGTGGCGGCATCGGCTCGCTGCTGGATGTCAGCGCCGGCATGAATCCCGACTTGTCCGGACGCGAGAACATCATGCTGCGCAGCCTCTACAGCGGGCTAAGCAGCGCGCAGACTGCCCGGCTGGTCGATGACGTGGCGGATTTCGCCGAATTGGGCGAGTTCATGGAACTGCCGCTGCGGTTCTATTCCTCCGGCATGTCGGTTCGGCTGGCATTCGCCATCGCAACGGCAATCCGGCCGCAAATCCTCCTCATGGATGAGTGGTTCCTCGCCGGCGACGCAAACTTCCTGGACAAGGCGCGGGCACGGCTGGAGACGCTGGTGCGCGCGGCGGAGATCCTGGTGCTTTCGACGCATGCCGAAGGCATCGTGATGGAGTGGGCGACGCGGGTGATCTGGCTTGATCAGGGACGGGTCCGCGAGGATGGTCCGGCCCGCGAGGTGCTCACCCATTATCTCGGTCATGAGCCAGTCATGCCGAAGCAACCGCTGACCGAATCCGCCGCCTGACCCTACGCGCCGCTGGCGGCGCGGGTGAAACCCGTTCCCGGCGCGCGACGTTCAACGGCTCATGCCCAGCCGAACCGCTGCCGCAAAGCCCGACCGGCGTGACACCTCGATCACGACGTATCGGGCGCGGCGCGATTTCGACCGCACGTCGGAGCCGCCGCCCGCCCCGGTGAGAACCGCCAGCACGGCGCCGGTCTTCGTGGTGCAGAAACACCACGCGACCCGGCTGCACTGGGACTTCCGTCTGGAACATGACGGCGTGCTGTGGTCCTGGGCCGTCCCGCGCGGCCCGTCGCTCGACCCGAAAGACAAGCGGCTGGCCGTTCACGTCGAAGATCATCCCCTGGACTACGCCAACTTCGAGGGCACGATCCCGGAGGGTGAGTACGGCGCCGGCACGGTCGAACGCTGGGATAGCGGCACCTGGGCGCCGGTGAGCGAAGACCCGGCGGCCGATCTGACGCGCGGCGAAATGAAGTTCACCCTGAGCGGCACGCGGCTGAACGGCAGGTTCGTGCTGATCCGCCTGAAGCCACGCCCAAAGGAGCACGCCGAAAACTGGCTGCTCATCAAGGAGCATGACGAACACGAAAGCAGCGGGACAGGCGCTGCCGAAATGGAGCAGGTGCCCCTGAAAGCCGCCCGCAAGCCGAAAGCGGCCAAGCCCAAAGCGCCGGCAGCGGACAACGGCGAGCCCCCGGTTCCCGGAGCGAAACGCGCACCGCTGCCCGACGCCCAGGCGCCGCAACTCGCCAGCCTGGCGGAAGCGCCGCCGGCGAAGGGCGACTGGATCAGTGAAATCAAATACGACGGCTATCGCCTGCTCGCCTTCAAGGACGGCCAAACGGTGCGGCTGCTGACCCGCACGGGGCTGGACTGGACGTCCCGTTTGCACGCGGTCGCCCAGTCGATCGCCAAGCTGGGCCGCACGGCCATGCTCCTGGACGGCGAATTGGTCAGCCTGCGCAAGGACGGCACGAGCCATTTCGGCGATCTGCAGGCAGCGCTGTCCGAAGGACGCGGCGGCCTGACCTTCTACGCATTTGACCTGCTCTACCTGGATGGCTGGGACCTTCGTCCATGCCGCCTCGATGCGCGCAAAGCCGCAATGGCGGGCCTCGATATCTGGACCGATCAGGTGAGGTTCAGCGACCACATCACCGGCGAACCCGGCCCCGTGCGGACCAAGGCCTGTTCCATGGGTCTGGAGGGCATCATCGTCAAACGGGCCGACCTGCCCTACCGCGCAGGGCGCAGCCAGGACTGGCTGAAGCTGAAATGCGGCGGACGCGAGGAGTTCGTCGTGCTCGGATGGACGCCGCCTTCCGGCAGCCGCGCCGGCCTCGGCGCGCTTCACCTCGGCTTCTATGGCCATGACGGCGCCCTGCACTACGCCGGCGGCGTCGGCACCGGGTTCAGCGACGCCGTCTTGACGTCTCTGCGTGCCAAACTCGAGCCGCTTGCGGCAGCCGCGCCCGATCTGATGCTGTCGGGCGAGAAGCCGGACAGCAAGATCGTCTGGGTCCGTCCCGAGCTGGTGGCGGAGGTGCAGTTCGTCGGCTGGTCAGGCGCCGGACGCATCCGCCATGGCGTCTTTCTCGGCCTGCGCGACGACAAGCCGGCGCGTGACGTCGTGCGCGACATCCCCGATCCCGAGGCAGCCCGCAGCCCGCTGCAACCACGCCGGTCCGGCCGGGTGGTGACGGCCAAGCCACCCAGCAAGGCCGCCCCCGCCCGTCCGCCCGGGACGTTCAAGCCGCGCCTTCCATCAACCGGCGCGGTGAAGCTGACGCATCCCGATCGCGAGCTCTGGCCTGGGATCACCAAACAGGATTTGGCCGATTATTGGGCGGCCGTCGCGCCCACCGCGCTGCCGGAGATCGCACACCGCCCGCTCGCGCTGGTGCGCTGCGTGGAAGGCGTGGACGGGCCGCATTTCTTCCAGAAGCACGCCATGAAGGGCATGCAAAGCCAGTTTCGCGAGGGCAACCAGGATGGCGCGCCATACCTGGAGTTCGACGATGCGGACGGGTTGCAGGCAGCAGCGCAGATGGCTGCGATAGAACTGCACAGTTGGGGCAGCACCTCGGCCGATCCGGCCCACGCCGACCGGCTGGTGTTCGACCTCGATCCAGGCCCGGACGTCGCCTGGGCCACCACCGTCAACGCGGCCAAGGAGTTGCGGGACCGGCTTGCCCGGACCGGCCTGGACTCGTTCTGCCGCACCAGCGGCGGCAAGGGGCTGCACGTCGTAGCCCCGGTGCTGCCCGGGCCGGACTGGGACAGCGTGCGCGCCTGGTGCCGCGCATTTGCCGAGGGCATGGAGGCCGAGGCGCCCGACCGGTACGTCGCCTCGGTGCCGAAAGCCCGCCGTACCGGGCGCATCCTGGTGGACTGGCTGCGCAACGGCCTGGGATCGACCGCCGTCGCCTCGTTCTCACCGCGCGCGCGGCCCGGCGCCACCGTGGCGACGCCCGTCGCCTGGCGAGAGGTGACAGCCAAGCTCGACCCGGCGTCGTTTACGATCGCGACCGTTCCGAAACGCCTCGCCCGCCTGAAGGCCGACCCCTGGGAAGGCTTCGTCGCTGCAGCCAAGGCGATTCCTGGGCTGTAGGGCTGTCAAGGCGCGCCGGGTGGCGTAGCGTCCGCGCGATGTTCGACCTGCGCCACCTGCCGCCGTCCTTCTATGACGACCCGTATCCGACCTATCGGACGCTTCAGCAGCATGACCCGGTGTTCCGCCTGCCGGATGGCGGCTGGTTCCTCACCCGGTATGCCGACCTCGATGCGGTGTATCGCGACACGGCGCGCTTCACCTCGGACAAGCGCGAGGAGTTCAGGCCCAAGTTCGGCGACTCCCCGCTCTACGAACACCATACCACCAGCCTCGTGTTCAACGATCCGCCGCTGCACACCCGGGTCCGCCGCCTGATCGCAGGCGCCCTGACGCCGAGAGCGCTGGCTGACATGGAGCCGGCGCTCGTCCAACTGGTGGACAGCCTGCTGGACGGCCTGCCGGACCATTGCGACCTCATCGAGGGTTTTGCCGCAGCGATCCCGGTCGAAGTCATCGGCAACCTGCTCGGCGTTCCGCATGCCGACCGCGGACCGTTACGGGGCTGGTCCCTGGCGATCCTCGGCGCGCTTGAACCCGTCATTACGCCGGCGGCGATGGCGGGCGGCAACGCCGCCGTGGTGGAGTTCTGCGCCTATCTGAAGGATCTGGTCGCGGATCGCCGAGCCCATCCCGGCGACCCGGCACGCGACGTGCTCACCCGGCTGATCGGGACCGAACGCGACGGCGAGCGGCTGTCGGAGGCCGAATTGCTGCAGAATTGCATCTTCATCCTCAATGCCGGCCATGAAACGACCACCAACCTCATCGGCAACGGGCTCTATTTGCTGCAACAATGGCCCGCGGAGCGCGAACGCCTGCTGGCCGACCCGGCCCTGATCCGCCTTGCCGTGGAAGAATTCCTCCGGTTCGAGAGTTCGAACCAATTGGGCAACCGGACCGCTGCCGAAGATGTCACACTGGGCGGCGCGAGGATCGGAGCCGGTGACCGGCTGACGCTGTGCATCGGCGCAGCCAACCGCGACCCGGCGCACTTCAGCGACCCGGACCGGCTGGATGTAGCCAGGACGCCCAACCGGCATCTCGCCTTCGCCGCCGGCGCGCATCAGTGCATCGGCATGAGCCTGGCGCGGCTTGAGGGCCGGATCGCAATCTCCCGCTTTCTGGCCCGCTTCCCGCGTTTCGTATTGGATGGAACGCCGGTCCGCGGCGGCCGTGCCCGCTTCCGGGGTTTCAGCAGCCTGCCTGTCGATCTCACGCCCGACACTGCGGGCGTGTGAGTCCCGAAAGAAGATGGCAACTATTGGGACACAAACATTACATCGCAGACACACGCGGGTTTCGGCGTCGATTGTTGAACAGATTCAGCCCACAACTGCGAGTTAGAAGATCTACATTGGGTTCAACGGAATAGTCTCAGGCGACGCTGGTTAATCTCGCTCCGGTAAGGTTTGTCCTCTTTTTTAGATAACCGCATCAATAAGCGTGGTGAGTATTTGGTTCGGGCGCCCCGCTACTTGTGCTCACGCGCCTGTTACTGCGGAAAGGCGTGATCGTATGCATCTACATAGGGCCGTGGCGGGTATCGATCGCGAAAGGTAGGCCCACATGAATTCCAGGTGCATCCTGTTCGCCGATGATGACGTGCTGACCCAGTGGATCATGACGGAAGTGCTCACCGAGGCCGGCTACGACGTCGTAAGCGCCTGCAGGGGTCGCGAAGCCATCGAACTGATCGATACGCATGCGGAGTTCGACCTGCTCATTGTTGACATGGATCTGCCGGATAGCCTGAGCGGTCATGATCTCGCGGAAATCTGGCGCAAGACGTTACCCGGCCGGCCGGTGATCTTCACCGGGCTGAAAAGCGGCGCTTCGATGCGGCTGCTCGACTATCACGAGACGTTCCTGGAAAAGCCCTTCAGCGCCACCAGGCTGCTCAGCGCCATTGAGGCGGCGCTTGAAGATGCGAGCTTCCGCCCCTTCCTGCCCGGCCTGTCGCGCCGCAGCCACCACGTCCACTAGCGCGCGAGCCAACCCCGCCCGCGCGCGAGGGGACCAAGTACAGCCTGCATCGACTTTCCGAGCTTACTGACGGCTTCGGCCCAAACCGGGCAAGCGAACCTGTCGAACTCGGGCAGCGCGTGCCCGCCGTGCTGGAACGTGGAGGAGCACGCAAGCCCTGCCGGATCAGGCATGACGGATACGTCCAGGACGAAAAGAGCCAGATCCTTTTTCGGCAAGTAACGGTATTCGCCGGCGGGGATGAGGGCGTCAGGCGGCGGCCTCAGCCCCGTCTCCTCCCCCAGCTCTCGCAACGCTGCCTCGCCGGGCGGCTCACCCGCCTCGGCCTGGCCCTTCGGGATGTCCCACCGCGGCGATCGCGTCGCGTGGCCGATCAGCAAGTGCCGGCCATCGGTCACCAAAACGCCGCACGTCAGGACACGGATCACCCCTTGGGCGTGCCTTCCAGCGTCTCGCTGCCACGCCGCCATTTATGGCTGCTGGCGCCATAGGCGAGCACGCGGCCGTTCGCGTCCACCACCTGGGAGCGGGTGAAATACAGCGACTTTCCATGGCTGACGAGTTCGCCGGTGCCGAACACCCGCCCGCTGCTTGCCTGGCCGACGAAGCGGCAGTCCAGGTCCACCGTCACCGACGACCTGCGGTTGCCCTTGACGCTACACCAGACGCCGCAAAGCGCGCCCACTTCGTCGAGCATCGTCAGCAGCACGCCGCCATGCAGGATGTGCGACCGATTGAGATGCTTCGGCAGCAGGTCGAGGCCAACCCGGGCAAACCCCTCGCGCCATTCGAGAAGCTCGATGCCGAGTTGCGCATGGAAATCGTCACGTTGCGTCATGGCCGAGGCGTGACCGACCCGGCGATGAAAATCAACCCGTCAGAGTTGCACGGCTTGGACAGCCGTTTCGAGTTCGGCGAAAGACGGCATATGCGCGTTCGGCGCCATCTTGCGGCCGGTCTCCACGGCGATCTGCGGCGCGTTGCCGTGCAGATGCGCCACCAGAACGGCACGGATGACCTCGAAATACTTCGCCTCGTCTTCCACCACGCCCTTGATCCGGGCTGCAAACGGCCCCGCCATGCCGTAGGCGAGCAGAACGCCGAGAAAGGTGCCGACCAACGCGCCGCCGATCATCGCGCCCAGCACGGCGGGCGGCTCGTTGATGTGCGACATCGTCTTGATGACGCCCAGCACGGCCGCCACGATGCCCAGGGCGGGCAGCGCGTCCGCCAGAGCCTGGATGGCGTGGCTCGGATGCAGTTCTTCATGCAGCGTCTTCTTGAGTTCCCGCGCCATCACGTCTTCGATCTGATGCGGATCGTCCGCATTCATGCCGATCATCCGCAGGTAGTCGCAGATGATCGCGCAGGCATGATGATTGGCCAGGATCTTGGGGAATTTTTGGAAGGCGTTGCTCTCGGCCGGCTTCTCGATATGCGCCTCGAGCGCCATCGCACCCTTCGACGAGGCAAGCCGCGTGAAGTAATACAACAGGCTCAGGAGTTCCACGTAATCAGCCTTGTGGAACTTGGCCCCTTTCATGATTTTCTTGAACGCGCCCAGCGTGTGCTTCACGTCGTGCATGCTGTTGGACATGATGAATGTCCCGATGGCCGCGCCGCCGATCGTCAGCAATTCGAACGGCATGGCTTCCACGAGCGGCTCGATGCTGCCGCCCGACATGATGTAGCTGCCGAACACGCAGGCCAGCAGAAAGCCGAGACCGCCGAGCGTCAGCATGGCGTCTGCCGCCGCATTGCGTCATCGCAGGCCGTAAACGGGGCGATCCAAGGCGACCCGGCAGGTGCTCGCGGCATGCCCATGGATTGCAGCGCCGAGGCCCGCACCGGCGAGGCGATGCGCAACCCGCCCGGATGCGGCCGTGCTCTAGCCACCCTCCCCCCGAGGTTCGCTCGCGGGCGGCGGAGGCGCGCTGACTGGCGATTGATCCCGCAGCACCACGATCGCGATGCGGCGATTGACGGCAGCCATCGGGTCGGCCGGCAGCAGAGGATCGCGATCCGCACGGCCCGATACGGTTTGGACCCTGACCTCCGGCAACCCGGCCTCGGCAAGCAAACGCCGGGTCGCATTGGCGCGCTCTGCCGACAGCTCCCAATTCGTGCGGTCCCCGCCGCGGTAGGGCGCGCCGTCCGTGTGGCCGGTGATGGATAGCCGCTCCGGCAGCTTCATCAAAACGGGTGCGACCTTCAGCAGCAGCGCCCGCGCACGGTCGTTCAGCACGGCCGAGCCGCTGGCGAACATGGCCTGCTTGTCCTCGTCCAGGATTTGGATGCGCAGCCCCTCCGGCGTGATATCGACGGAAAGCTGGCGCGCCAGATCGGCAAGCGCCGGGTCCTTGCCGACGGAGTCCCGGATTTGCTTGGCGGCCAAGTCGAAGGCGGCCCGTTCCTTGCGCGCAAGGTCCGCCCGCACCTGCGCCACCGTGCGTTCACTGGCCGCCTCGGCCTGGTCGCCGGGCTTGGGCGCCTTCACCGCGGCCGGCCCGCCCTGGAACGCAAGCTGTTTCGCTCGCGTGTCAACCTCATTCTGCTCCCGCCCGAAGGACGCCGCAGTGGCAGGCTTGTCGCTGTCGTCTTCCTCCACGTCGAAGGTGGGTTTGGCGTCGGCGTTCATCACCTGGACTGCGCCACGGTCGGACGCCAATGCCCCGTCATCGTTCATCGTATGGCCGCCGAACGGCGCGCCGAACCCGGACGTGCTGCGGGAGATGAGGTTGGAAGGGCTGAAATAATCCGCCAGCCCGCGCCGCTGTTCCGACGTCGTCGCGTTCAGCAGCCACATCAGCAGGAAGAAGGCCATCATCGCGGTCACGAAATCCGCGTACGCCACCTTCCAGGCGCCGCCATGGTGGCCGCCCTCGACCACCTCCTCCCGCCGGATGATGATCGAGCGCTTACCCTCGCCCTTGTTGTCGCGCTTGCCCGCCATGACCCGTCCCGCAATGCCGCGGCACTTTGGCGGGGACTGCTTAACGCGGGCTGAACCGCGCCGGCTGGCTACGCTAGGCGCGTTCCGCCAGCGCCCAGGCGGCTTCCGCCAAGGCCCGGAACTTGTTGCCGATGGTCATGGCCCGCGCGTCGGCGGCATTGCCGTCCAGGGCGCGGCGATACACGCCCGCTGCGATCGCCGCCCAGCGGAACAACGAGAAGACGATGAAGAAGTCCAGCTCCGGGACGCCGGCGCGGCCGGTACGGCGGCAATAGGCTGCGACGTAGTCCGCCTCGGACGGAATGCCCGGGGCGTCAGCACCAACCAGCCCCT
>CAZZVB010000166.1:0-9939 GCA_964657445.1 uncultured Burkholderiaceae bacterium
CTTGATCCGGCACTATCAGCCGCGGGCCAGGGTGATCTACAGCGTTGCGGACCTGCACCATCTGCGGCTCGCCCGGCAGTCGGAGGTCGAGCAGCGGCCGGAGCTGCTGGAGCTGAGCCAGCGCGTGCGCGCGGCGGAGCTGTCGGCCTCGCGCTTTGTCGACAGCGTCATCACGCACTCCACCTTTGAGGCCGGGGTGCTGACGCGTGATCTGCCAAAAAACCGGGTCCACGTCGTGCCTTGGTCGCTCCATCCCAGACCCACGGCGGTGCCCTTTGCCCAACGCAAGGGCTTCGCGTTCATCGGCAGCTATGGCCATCCACCCAACCTGGACGCGGCCTGGTGGCTGATCCAGGAAGTGCTGCCGCTTGTCCGTGCCCAAGACCCGGCGATCACCTGCCTCCTGGTCGGCAGCGATATGCCGGACGGGCTGCGCAACGCCGTCGGCCCAGGGATCGAAGCGCTCGGCCAGGTGCCCGACATTGCCGCGATCTTCGACCGGGTGCGCTTGACGGTGGCGCCATTGACCTTCGGCGCAGGCGTCAAAGGCAAGGTGCTGGACAGCATGGCTGCCGGCGTGCCGTGTGTTTGCAGCCCGGTTGCCGCCGAAGGGTTGGAGCTACCTGCCGCCTTGCAAACCCTGGTCGCCGATGGCGCCGCGGCACTCGCCGAAACGATCCTGCGGGTGCATGCCGATGAGGCAGCCAACGCCGCTTACAGCCGCGAAGGGTTGGCGTTGATCTCGGCCAATCATTCGGAAAGCCGCGTGGACGAAGCGATGCGGCAGGTGCCCGGCTTGCGCCCTGCCTAATGCAAGAGTCCGTCCGGCTCTGGTGGTGGGACCTCGATCGTCCGGAGGCCGGCAGCCTATCCGATCAAGCGCTGCTATCCGCCGAGGAGCAACGGCGCGCTGCACGATACATCGTGCCCCATGCCGCACGACGGTTCACCGCAAGCCGGGCCGCACTGCGCAGAACCCTCGCCACGTTGCGGGGCTGCGACCCCGCAGCCCTCCCGCTCGCGACCGGTGTCAACGGCAAGCCTTTCCTGCCGCATGGACCGGAGTTCAACCTCAGTCATTCCGGCCCGGTCGCTCTATTCGCCGTGGCAGACTTCCCGGTCGGCGTCGATGTCGAGGCGATGCGGCCGGTCGATGACGGGCTTGCCGGATTGGTGTTCACCGACGCCGAGCAGGCCTATTACCGCGGGCTGCCGGCGGAACAGCGGGAGGCGGCGTTCTTCCGCGGCTGGACCCGCAAGGAAGCCCTGATCAAGGCCGTGGGCGGGAGCATCGCCGCACTGCAATCGATCACGGTCCTGCCGGACCACTGCGGCGCGGGTGACTGCCGGGTGCAGGACCTTATCGCGCCGCCAGGTTATACGGCCGCGGTAGCGGGCGGGCGATCGGCGGCTTTCAAGGTTGACCCTATCTGCGACCCGCACTCGCTTCGCGCATGCGGGAGCCTTTAGCCAGGAAAACGCAAGACCGTCACGCCTGGCATAGGACGCCCCTGACTCAGCAGCGGGCTTGGGATGCCAAGTAGCGCACGGCTGAAGAACGCCGCTGCGATCGTGCGCACCACGTCACGTGCACCGGCATCGCTGAAATCGTCGTGCCGATAACCAGACAGATGTACGTAGGTGCCACCTACGGTCGCCATCCTCGCGCGCAGCCGTTCTGCATCACGCTCGTCCATGATGCTTTCCGGATCATGGACCGGCGCCGCTTCGGCAGGGTATGGGTCACCGCTCATCACCAGGTAATCCTGTGACGGCGGCTGCCGTGCGGCAGGGCCGAACATCCAGCCATCCATATTGAGGCACGCCCTGAAGCGGCTATCCTGCCTGCAGGCTTCCAAAGCCACAGCGCCTCCAAAGGACCAGCCTAATATGCCATAGCCTGGCGCACCGGCGGCCTCGGGGATCAGGTCCAGCGCGGCGGATGCATCGCCCGCCATCAGCACGGCCCGGCGATCACCTTCGGCAATCGTGCGGTAAAGCGCCGCATTGGATGAGAGGTCGAGCGGCAGCAGCAGCCGCTGCATCTCGTCAGCGAACGCGGCAGGTTGATCGGCGGCATAGTCGATCGCCGCGACAAAGAAGCCCTTGCCGGCAAGAGCCTCTGCAAGGCGCGAATTTTCGCCGGCCGTACCGCCCCAACCGGGCTCATACACCAGCACTGGATGGGGGCCGCCAGCGCTCGGCGACCAAAGCATCACCCGGATGATATGGGCCGGCACGCCAGGACGCGCGGGAAGCTGCACCAGACGCGTCATCGGCGCGGGACCGCCCAACAGCATCAGGCTGCCGATCGCCAGCAATAGGCGACGGATCATCGCAGCGCTGCGATGATCCCTGCAGCCACCGCCGCCTGCCATGCCCCCTTGGGCAGCGTCAGCACTTCCAATTCACCGCCGAGGCGGTTCGCCCACGCATCGATGCCGAGCATGGAATTGGCATCGCGGAACAGCAGCGTTCTGCCGTCGAACTGCGAGGCAGTGTCTGCCCGGCCGCCCACCAGGCGGGCCAGAAGCCCCTTGGGGCGCGGCGGCTTCGCATCGATCAGCACCAGCGTGACCTGCCGGTCACGCCTGCGATACGCCATCGCCAAGTCCAGCGCGGCGGCGCCATGGTCGCCGGCGCCGAGCACGACCAGAGGGCCGGAGCCAGGCTGTGGGTCCGCGCCGGTCGCGCAGGAGAATGCGTGCGCCGGGCCAATCGCCTCGCTGAAGCCCGACCACTCGGCGGGGCTCCCGATCGCCACGAACTGCGCGCCGGCGGCACTGCGGCCCGCGTTGCCAAAGAGTGCGGCGAAGTCGCCGAGCGTCGGGGCGGCAAACAGCGCCGCCATGCCCACGCGCCGGCCGAACACAGATTCGACCTTCGCAAGCATGCGCGCCGCCAGCAGAGAATGGCCGCCGAGATCGAAGAAACCGTCTTCGGGCGCAATCTGCTGCAAACCCAGCGTCTCGCACCAGATCGCGCGCATCCGCTCCAGCACCGGGTCCACCGACGCTGACGTCAGGGGCTTGCCTTCCAAGGCGCTGCGCCAGTCGGCCAGCATGGCTTCGACGGTGGACCGTTCGAACAGCGCGGTGTCGTACTCGCAGGACGCGCGCCATCCATCGGGGCGCTCCACCATGAAGAAGTTCAGGTCATACAGCGCGCCGGCCGAATGGCTGGGCATGTCCACCAGGGTTATGCCGGCCTGAGGCGACGGTGCCACGAAGGACCGCTGGAAGATGAAGTTGACTGAGAAGAGCGGCGTCCGCCCGCGAACCCGTGGTGGGTTGAGCACCCGGATCAGCGCCTCGAACGGCATAGCGTGATGGTGCAGCGCCTGATCCACCACCGACGCGGCCCTGCGCACACGCTCATCCCAGGCTGGCGAGCCGGACAGATCCAGCCGCAGCACCAGCGTGTTGATGAACGGGCCGATCATGCCTTCCAGCTCTACCTCGGTGCGCCCGGCGACTTGCGTCCCAATCGCAACGTCGTCCGTTCGCGCGCGCGCCTGCACCACGCTGGCCAATGCCGCCAGCGCCACGCTGAACGGAGTGCAGCCCTGACGCATCGCAGCTGCTGACATCTCGTCGGTCAACGCGCGCGGCAGCAGGATGGAGGCGATCGCGCCTCGGCCACGCTCCTCGGCGGCATGGTCCGGTGGCACGGCGGCGTAAGGCAGGCCGGCCAATTGCGTCCGCCAGTAGGCCGTCGCTTCCTCCAGCGCCGGGCTTTCGAGCCACGCCTGCTGCCACTCGGCGTAATTACCGTATTGCAGCGGAAGCTCCGGCCGGCGGGGCGCGCCCGCAAGCGCGGACGTGAACTCCTCCGCGATCACGCCGATCGACCAGCCGTCGCACACCGCATGGTGCAGCGTCAGCAGCAGCCGCGACGTATCGCGGCCGAAGGTGATGAGGGCCGCGCGCATCAGTGGCGGGACTTCGAGGCAGAATGGTGTGCGCGCCTCCTCCTCGCCGATGCGGTCGGCTTCGGCAGCGGCGTCCGCCTTGTCCAAGCCCGACAGATCGTAGTGCCGGACAGGCAGCGTCAGGCTGGGGCGAACCAATTGCACCGGGCTGCCATCCACCTCGACCAGCGCAGTCCGCAGGATCTCATGCCGCGCAACCGTCTGCTGCAGCGCAGCTTGCGCCATGTCCGGCGTGACGTGCCCATGCAGCGTCCAGCGCACAGCCACATTGAGCGCAGGTGTTCCAGGGTCGAGCGCATCGAGCACCCAGAAACGGGATTGTGCCAGTGACGCCGGGTAGCTGACGCCGATGCCGCCGGAGGTAGGGCTGCCGATGTCCATTGTCAGTTTCCCACCAAGACCCGGCGATCGCGCCGGAACTGCGCCAGTCGCGGGATTTCCGCTCTCTGTTCCGCCGGGCGATCACCCAACGCCTTTGCCACGGCCGCAATCGTCCGATGCTGCAACAGGTCGCGTGCGAGCAACTTGATCCCGGCAGCGTTCGCCCGGGCAGTGATCTGGAAGAGCTGGATCGAATCCGCCCCCATCTCGAGCAGATCGTCGTCCCGCCCAACCGGGCGGTGCAGCACGGCAGACCAGACGCCGGCGAGCGATTGCTCCAGGCCCGGCTGCGGCGGCTCGGCGGCCATTGCGACGGAGGTCACGCGATCCGGTTCGGGCAGCGCGCCGCGATCCACTTTGCCATTGGGCGTGAGCGTCAGGCGGGCGACCGGCATGAAAAGCGAGGGCACCATGTACTCCGGCAAGTGCGTGCGTAACGTGGCCCTTATGGCGGCCTCATCCAGCGCCTGCTCGGGCTTGGTCACCACCCAGGCGATCAGCCGCGGCTCGCCGCCCGGCCCCTCGCGCAGCCCCACGGCGGCATCGGCGAGCCCGCAGTGCACGGTCAGCGCGTGCTCCACCTCGCCGGCTTCCATGCGGAAGCCGCGCAGCTTGATCTGGCTGTCGATACGCCCGAGCACCTGGATGCGCCCGTCCGCCAGCCGCCTCGCGCGGTCGCCGGTACGATAGAGCCGCGCGCCGAGGTTGAATGGATCGGCGATAAAGCGGTCCGCCGTCAGTTCCGGACGATTGCGGTAGCCCATCGCCAGCCCGGCGCCGCCGATGTGAAGCTGGCCCGGAACGCCGATCGGGCAGAGCCGGTCCGCCTCGTCCAGGATGTGCAGGCTGGTATTGGCGATGGGGTGGCCGATGGTGATCGCACCGGGTGCAACCCGCTCCACGGCGGACCAGATGGTCGTTTCAGTCGGGCCGTACACGTTCCATAGCGGGCTCCCGTCCGCTATCAGCCGGTCGGCCAGGCTGCGGGGCAGGGCCTCGCCGCCGCACAGCATCTTCAGCCCCGCTGGGGTCCAGCCCGCCTCCAGCAGCAAGCGCCAGGTGGCCGGCGTCGCCTGCATGATGGTGGCGCCAGACTCGTCAAGCAGCGCGCGCAGACGATAGCCGTCGGCTGCGTCCGCACGGGACGCGACCACGACCTGGGCGCCCACGAGCAGCGGCCCCCATAGCTCCAGCCCGGCGATGTCGAACCCGATTGTCGTGACGGCCAGCCAAATGTCGTCTGCGGAGATCCCCGGTTCGGCCGCCATGGAGGCGAGTAGATTGCCCAGCGCCGCATGCCCGACGGCCACGCCTTTCGGCAGCCCCGTCGAGCCGGAGGTGTAGATCACATAGGCGGTCGCATCCGGCCCGCAGGCCACGTCCGGCTGCGTCGCTGGCCGCGCCACGATCGCGGCGCTCTCGGCCTGCAAATCCAGCGCCACCGCATCCAGCGCCGGGCCGCTGCCGTCCGTCACCAGGACAGCAACCTCCGCATCCGCGAGGATATGCGCGAGCCGTGCCTGTGGGTGCGATGGGTCGAGCGGCACATACGCCATCCCGGCCTTCCAGGCGCCGAGCAGCGTCGCCAGCATGTCCGGCGTCCGGTCCAGCATCACCGCGACCCGGTCGCCCGGCGAGGCATGAGCCAGCAGATGATGGGCGATCTGGTTGGCTCTCGCGTCCAGTTCGGCGTAGGTCAGCACGGTGCCGCCGAACCGGGCAGCGACCGCAGCCGGCGTCCGGGCGGCCTGTGCTGCGATCAGCGCGTGAACTGGGCCGGCCGGCATCACCGTCGCAGTCGCATTCCACCGGTGCACCAACTCGTCCTGCTCGTCCAGCGACAGCAGCGGCAAAGCGCCGATCGGCGCCGCCGGGTCTGCGGCGACGGCCTGCAGCAAGGTCTGCAGGTGCCCGAGCCAGCGGTCCACCGTGGCGGCGTCGAACAAATCGGCGTTGTAGTCGCAGTCGAACGCCAGACCCTGCGCTGACTCCACGGCGTTGAAGAACAGGTCGAAGTTCACGAAGGCTTTCGGGTTGGCGGTGCATTGCAGCGTCAGCCCCGGCATCGACAAGCCATCGGCCAGCCGTTCGAGGTTGAACTGCACATCCGCCAGTGGCAGCCGGCTCGTGTCGCGCGGCAGGCCGAGCGCGCGCACGATCGTCCCAAGCGTGCAATCCTGGTGCTCATAGGCGTCGAGCACGACGTGTCGCATCGCGGACAGGTGCTGGTTGAACGGCGTCGCATCGGTCCAGGTCGCGCGCAGCGGCAGCAAGTTAGCGCAGTGGCCCACCAGCACTTCGCCATCGAGTTGCGACTGTGCAGCGGCCGGCACCGCGATCACGAGGTCGCTCCGGTTCCCCAGCCGGCCCGCCAGCACGCTGACCGTCGAGAGCAGCGTCGCGAACAAGGTGCAGCCGCTGCGCGCGCCGGCTGACTTCACGGCGGCGAGCAAACCGGCGTCGAGAACAAGACGGCGGGTGCCGCCGCGATAGGATCTCCGCGCCGGGCGCGCCCGGTCGGCCGGAAGATCGAGTGGCGCCGGCACCGTCGCGAACTGGCCGCGCCACCACGCCAGGTCGGCATCGCCGCGCGTGTCCTGGCGAGCCGACGCATAGCTGGCGAAGGATAGCGCCGGCGGCAACGCGCCCGGCTCGGCAAGCTCCGCCAGCAGCGTATTGATCGACCAGCCGTCGCAGACGATGTGGTGCGCTGTCAGCACCAGGACATGGTGATCGGGCGCGACTTGGACCAACCGCACGCGGACCAGCGGGCCGGCGACAAGGTCGAATGGCATCCGTGCTTCCTCGTCCAGCACGGCTTCGAGGTCCGTTGCCTCCACGTCCAGCACCGGTGTTTCCGGCGGGCCGATCAGCATGCGGTCCCCAGTGGGGCTGAACCGGGCGCGCAGCGCGTCATGCCTGGCGAATACCCGGCGAAGTGAGGCACGCAACCCATCCAGGTCCAGCTTGCCGCGCATGTGCAGGCTGATGCCCTCGTTGAACGCGCAGGACGCGGCATCGCCGAGCTGCGCGGCGAGCCAGACTTCCATCTGCGCCTCGGTCAGCGGCGCTTCGCCCGGAACTGACGGGGTCAGGACGGGCTTGCCGGATGGCAGCAGCATGCCGGCGGCCTGCATGGCATCCAGGCTGGCGGTGAAGGCGGCGGCGATCCGGTCGATCTCGGCTGGGCCATGCTCCGTCGTCAGGAAGCAGGGAAAGCCTTCCTGAATATGAACGCCGCGCAGCCGCATGTTGGGATACAGCAGCGTCGCCAACGCGTCGGGCAGCTTGAAGTAGAACCAGCTCGCATACGCTTCGACGCACGCCGGCAAGCCGCGCGCTGCCAGCGAGTCGTTCAGCCGCGCGACCAGCCCGTTGGTCTTGTCCGCCATGTCCGTATAGAGCGACGGACCCGACGTTTCGATATGGTTCAGCACGGCCTCCACCGCGGCCAAGGCCAGAGGATGGCGCACGAAAGTGCCGGCGAAGAAGGTGACGGCGGCTTCGGGAATGCTGTCGTCGCCGTAGGTCCAGTCGCCGCCATCCAGCGCATCCATGAACGCGGCGCGGCCGGCCAGGATGCCAATCGGCATGCCGCCGCCCACCACCTTGCCGTAGGTTGCCAGGTCCGCCCGGATGCCGAACACGGCCTGCATGCCGCCTGGATTGGTGCGGAACCCGGTCACCACCTCGTCGAACACCAAGCAGGTGCTGGATCGTTCGGTGATGGCGCGAATCTCTTGCAGGAAGGCGCGGGGCTGCAGCGCCGGGTGGCGGCTCTGCACCGGTTCGGCGATGACGGCGGCCAGTTCGTCCGCATGCTCCCGGATCCAGGCGAGCGAAGCGTCGGCGCCATACTCCAGCACCGTGATGTTCTCGACGGATTGCAGCGGGATGCCGGGGGCGACCGGGCGGGTGCCCTTAGGCGTGGCCTTCACCAGCACTTCGTCGAACTGGCCGTGATAGCTGCCGGCGAAAGTCACGATGCGGCTGCGGCCGGTCACGGTGCGGGCGATGCGCATCGCCGCCATCACCGCTTCGGAGCCGGTGTTGCAGAACGTCATCCGTTCATTGCCGGTCATCGCGCAGAAGCGTGCGGCGACGCGGCCCGCCAACTCCGCCTGCGGCCCGATCTCGAACCCGCGATCCAATTGGCGGCGCACGGCGTCGGTGACGAAGGGCGGCGCGTGGCCGAATGCGGTCTGGCCGAAGCCGTTGACCAGATCGACGTATTGGTTGCCGTCGGCGTCCCAGATGAACGGCCCGGAGGAGCGGACGGCGACGACCGGGTAGGTCATCTCCTTCCAGTCCGGCCGGAACCCGGCGGCAGCACGCGGATCGGCCAAATGCTTGCGAGCCTCCGCAGTCATCCGCTTGGAGGCTGGCGTGCGGGCGGTAGTGGCGCCAACGAGCGCGTCGATGTGGGCGCGCTGGCCGGGCGTAAGCGCGCCGGTGCCGGCCGCGACTGGCTTGAATGCGTCGAAGCGGGCGGTATCGCTGCTTGGCGGTGCTGGAATATGTGCAGTCACCGCCGGCGTTTGCGGGACGGCGTGGATAATCGGCTCAAGGCTGGACGTGACCGCTGTGGGTGGAGTGCCGCCAAGCGCTGCGAGTTGTTGCGCGAACAGGGCGGACATGGCCGCGACCTGTTGCTGCATCAGTGCGGCAGCACCCTCCGGCGCCGGCGTGCTTGCGATTGGCGGGGCAGCGACGACGGATGCGGCGGCCGGCACGGGGCTGGTCCGGGCGGGTCGTGCAGCAGCCACATGCGCGGCCAGTGCCGCGAAGCTGTCCAACTCGCTCATCAACTGACGGAATGTCACGTTGATGCCGAAGCGGGTGCGGACCTGCTGCGCCACTTGGCCGAGGAACAGGGAGTCGAAGCCGAGCTGTAGGAAATTCGTGGACGGGTCTGCCCCGGTGAGGCGATCGCCGGAGATCTCCTCGAACAGGCTGACCAGCTCTTGCATCGTCGTGTCAGGCGCCAGGGAAAGCGGCTGGTCCATGTTCGAAGCGACCTCCAAAAGGCGAATGGGCTCTACGGCGGGTTCGTCGATCCAGCAGCGAATGCGGTCCCAGGGTGTCGTGGGCAGCGGCACACGGTGGCGGCCCGGGCCGTGCACCAGACGCCAATCCGGTTCCACCCCGGCCGCGGCGAGCCGGGCGAGCGCGGTCGCCATCGTGCTCTGCTCGTCGGCGTCACGTCCGGCATCCGGCAGGCATGGCACCACCGCGACCGTGCCTCCGCGTGCAGCCCCTTGCAGCGCCAGCGTGGTGAGCGTGCGGCCCGGCCCGCATTCCAGCAGCGCGGCCGGAGAGAGGGCGAGCAGCGTGTCCAGGCCGTCCGCAAAGCGCACCGGCGCGCGGCAATGGGCTGCCCAGTAGTCGGGTGAGGTCGCCTGCTCCGGTGTGATCAATCGCCCGGTGACGCACGACACGAACGGGGCCGATGGCGCTGACAGATGGATCGACGCCACCGCGTCCCGCAGCGCCGCAATCATTGGGTCCATCATGCGAGAGTGGAAGGCGTGGCTGGTGTGCAGCCGGCGATACATCGTCCCGCGCGCCACGAGGCCGGCCTCGAACGCTTCGATCGCGTCGAATGGCCCGGCGACCACACAGAGCGC
>CAZZVB010000167.1:0-9838 GCA_964657445.1 uncultured Burkholderiaceae bacterium
GGACCAACGCCACCGATCCCGAAACCCCGATCCTGCCCGGCCGCTGGCAGATCGCAGGCAACGCCGTGCGCTTGCTGCCGGAGGGAACGACCTTCACGCCGGTCCGCCTCTATGAGCTGCGCTACCAGGCAACCGCCCCCACCGTGGACGGGATCGGCTTCGCCGCGGTGCGGGACGTCGTGGCGTTCTTGCGGCGTGGCGACCCAACCGTCGGCCCCGTGCAACACACCTTGGGCTTCGGCGTCTCGTTGAGCGGGCGCTTTTTGCGCAACTTCATCGAACTCGGGATGAACCGGGCCGAGGACGGCAGCAAGGTGTTCGACGGCGTGCTGCCGCATATCGCGGGCGCCGGAAAGGTGTTCGACAACTTCGCCTTCGCCATGCCCGGCCGCACCGCCACGCAGCACGAGGATCGGTTCTATCCCGAAATCTGGTTTCCCTTCGCCAACTTTGCCAGCACCGACCCGATGACCGGCCAAACCGCCCGGCTGCTGCGGAACGATGCCAGCGACCCGCTGGTGATCGAAAGCAACACCTCCACCGAGTATTGGCAAAAGGGCGCCAGCCTGATCCACACCGACCCGCAGGACGGGATGGACCGCGGAATGCCGCAAACCACACGGGCCTTCATGGTCGCGGGCACCCAGCATGGCGGCCATTTCGGCAGCACGACGAGCCCTGGGCCGTGTGCCGTCGGACGCAACCCGCACAGTGCCGGGCCAGCGCTGCGGGCGCTGCTGACGGACCTGGACGACTGGGTCGCCGAGGGTAGGCTGCCGCCGGACAGCATGTTGCCGCGCCGCGCCGATGGAACGGGCGTGGATGCGAAAACGATCCAAATGCCCGCCATTCCCGGCATTGTCTGGGCACCGGGCGCCAACCGGATCGGGCCGCCGGTTGACTGGGTCAACCCGCCCCAAGACGTCATCCGCGCCTACCCTACGATGGTGTCCGCGGTCGATGCCGATGGGAATGAAAAGGCCGGGCTTCGCCTTCCGGAGATCTCCGTGCCGCTCGGCACCTACACCGGCACCAACACCTACCGGGATGCGCCGGGCGAACTTTGCGACCGTGACGGCAGCTTCGTTCCGTTCGCAACCAACGCGGCCGACCGTATCCGGCTGGCCGATCCCCGCCCCAGCCTGGCCGAGCGCTACGGCAGCAAGGACCAATACGTTGCCCGCGTTCGCCAGGCGGCCGGTGCTTTGGTCGCCGGGCGGCTGATGCTGCAAGACGACGCGGACAAGGCTGTGTCAGCAGCGCGGGCGGTGAGCGAGTTCTAGAATCTCGTCGTCTCCTAGAACGCTCGCCCCTCCAGCATGGCGCGTATCTTCGCTGCGAGCGTTTCCAGCGCGAACGGCTTGGTGACGATCTCCATGCCCGGCTGCAGCGCCGACCCGTGTCCGATAGCGGCGTTGTGCGCGTACCCCGTCATGAACAGGATCCGTAAGCCGGGCCGCAGCACCCGGGCGGCATCTGCGAGTTGGCGGCCATTCAGGCCCGGCATGCCGACATCGGTCACCAGCAAATCCACCCTCTGGTCCGATTCGAGCACGCGAAGCCCCGCAATCCCGTCCGACGCTTCGAGCGCCGCGTAGCCGAGTTCCTCCAGCGTCTCGACGACCAGCATCCGGACCGTGGCCTCGTCATCCACGACCAGGACGGTTTCGCCCGTTTCCGCCTGGAACTTGGCGCCGGCTTCGCCCGGTTCGTCGGCGCCGCTCTCGTCCAGGCTGCCGCGGAACCGCGGCAGATAGACTTTGAACGTCGTGCCGGTGCCCACCTCCGAGTAGATGCGGACGTGACCGCCTGACTGCCGCACGAACCCATACAGCATTGATAGCCCGAGCCCGGTACCCTGCCCCGTCGGCTTGGTGGTGAAAAATGGCTCGAACGCACGCTCGATCACCTCGGGCGGCATCCCGGTTCCGGTGTCACTGACGGAGATCGCGACATACTGGCCGGGATTGACCTCGCCACCCTGCGCCCGCGCATATGCGTCATCCAGCAGCATGTTCGCGGTTTCGATCGTCAGCCGCCCGCCCGTGGGCATGGCGTCCCGCGCATTGATCGCCAGGTTCAGCACTGCGCTCTCGAGCTGGTTGGGGTCGCACAAGGTCGGCCATGGCGCACCCGCCAGCACCATCTCCAGGTCGATGGTGGGGCCGAGCGTCCGCCGCAACAGGTCTTCCATTCCCGCAACCAGGCGGTTTGCCTCGACCCGCTTGGGATCGAGCGGTTGCCGCCGCGCGAAGGCGAGCAAGCGTTGGGTCAGTGCGGCCGCGCGTTGCGCCGAAGTGATGGCCGCCGAGGTGTAGCGATCAAGCCCTTCGAACCGGCCGGACGCGACCCGGCGCTGCACCAGCTCCAGACTGCCCGTAATCCCCGTCAGCAGGTTGTTGAAGTCGTGCGCGATGCCGCCGGTGAGCTGGCCGACCGCCTCCATCTTCTGCGCCTGCCGCAGCGCTTCCTCCGCCCTGGCGAGCGCGGCCGCCGCCTCCCGCTCCACCGTCACATGGCGGCCGCTGGCGTAGATGAACGGAGCCTCGGGCGCGGCAACCCAGGATATCCAGCGCCACGTGCCGTCCTTGTGGCGCAGCCGGTTTTCGAACCGAGGCAGGACCTGAGTGGCCGCCGACACAAGGGCCTGGCGGCTGGCCTCGAGATCATCGGGATGGATGAAACCGAGGATGCCCTGCCCGGTGAGTTCCTCCGCCAGCCACCCGAGGACGGTAGTCCAAGCCGGATTGACGGCTTTGAAGAGGCCGTCCGTATCCACCACCACCAGCAGATCCTGCGAATTATTCCACGTCCGGTCGCGTTCGCGGGTCCGCTCGGCCACCCGCGCCTCGAGCGTGGCATTCAGTTGCTGCAGCTCCTCCTCGATGCGCTTGCGCTGGGTGATGTCCTGCGACACGCCTACGATACCCACCACCTCCCCGGCGACGGAACGCATAGGGGCTTTGGTGGACAGCCATATGCGGGCGCGGTCATTCTCCGTGCCGACGCTTTCCTCCACCACCTGTATCTCGCCGGTTTCCATCACCCGGCGGTCATTCGCCATGACCGCTTCGGCCTCGCACCTGTTGCCCAGGAATTCGACGTCCGTCTTGCCTCTGACCTCGTCGAGAGGCTTACCAATCAGGTCGAGGGTGGGGCCGTTGGCAATCAGCATCCGGCCGTCCCGGTCTTTGGCATAGATCAGGCCGGATGCAGTCTCCAGGATGGTGCGCAGCAGTGCGTTGGTCTGCCGCAACTCGGTTTCGGTTCGCCGCCGGTCGGTCACATCGACGGTGACGCCCGTCATGCGCTCCGGCTGTCGATCCGGTCCATAGAACACCTGCCCGCGGACATGCAGCCACCCAACGTCGCCGCCGGGCCGCAGCACTCTGTGCTCCGAATTGAACTCGCAGCCCGTCTCGATCGCGCGCTCCAGCAAAGCTTGGCGCTGACTGCGGTCGTCCGGGTGAATCGACTCGCGGAGCTGCCCGTAGGTGAGCGGCTCCTGAGCGTCCCGGCCGAACATCTGCCTTAGTAGTGCCGAACCGGACAGATCGCCGGTTATGAGATCGAACTCCCAGATACCCAGGCCGCCAGCCTCGGCGGCAAGCCGCAACCTGGTCTCGCTTTCCTGCTCCAAATGCCGGCGGCCGGCGATCTCGGCCATCAGGGCGGCGTTGTGGTTTTCGAGCCCGGCGAGACGCTCCCTCTCAAGCGTCACGTCCACCTGGCTGGCGAAGAAATAAGCCAAGTCGCCGCCGGAATCATACACCGGCGCCATCATCAGTCGGTTCCAGAACGGCTCGCCATTCTTGCGATGATTGCGGATATCGACTTCCAGGGCGCGAGGCCCGGCGATGGCATCGCGGATGCACTGCACGACCGCCGGGTCGGTGTGCGGCCCTTGCAGGAAGCGGCAATTGCGCCCGACGACTTCATCGCGGGCGTAGCCTGTCATCAGGCAGAATGCGTCGTTGGCGAACACGATCGGGTTGTCCGCCTGGCGCGGGTCGGTGACCACGATCGGCATCCGGGTCGCCCGCACGGCAGCGGCAAACGGGTCCGAAGACTGCCCCTTGAGACGAGCCAGTTCCGCCCGGATCCGAATCTCCTCCTCGACCGGACCGTCCTCCGGAAGCAGCGTGCGGTCAGCCACGCCAGGGCCACTCATGTGTGCATCCACTGCGTTCGTTCCGGAGCCTTCATGAGCCTGTCCAGCGACTCCGCAACCACACTAACAGTACACGAGTATGAAACGTCCCAAGGCTTGCCAACTTGGCGGCGCAGCATGGCAGCACAAGTCTGGCAGACCAGACTTCGATCAGCTATATCGCCGGACGGCGCGGGTGTAACTCAATGGTAGAGTTCCAGCCTTCCAAGCTGGCAATGCGGGTTCGATCCCCGTCACCCGCTCCAATTCCGCAGACCACAAAGCGCGCCGTACTTGACATCGGCGGCCGCGCGCTCTTGATACCGGCCCTGCGCGCTCAGGCCGTGCAGGGGTGTAGCTCAATTGGCTAGAGCGCCGGTCTCCAAAACCGGAGGTTGCGGGTTCGAGACCCTCCGCCCCTGCCAGCCAGAGCGCCAGAAGCTATTTTGTGGAGAGTAAGCAGCGTGGCAGTGGCTCCGGCTCAATTCCTGCGCGAGGTTCGCGCCGAAGTCGCAAAGGTGACGTGGCCGAGCCGCAAGGAAACGCTGGTGACCACGGGGCTGGTGTTCGCAATGGCCGCCGCCGCTGCCGTATTCTTCTTCGTGGTGGATCAGTTGGCCGGCCTTGGCGTCCGTGTGCTATTCGGCGCCTCGTTTTAGTTTGAAGGTTTAGGGTTGTGGCCAAGCGCTGGTATGTCGTGCACGTCTACTCGGGATTCGAGAAGAAAATCGCCGAGCAGGTGAAGGAACAGGCTGCCCGCAAAGGGCTGGCCGACCTGGTCGATGATGTTCTCGTTCCGTCCGAAGACGTCGTCGAACTGAAGCGCGGCCAGAAAGTGCAGGCGGAGCGCAAGTTCTTCCCCGGCTACGTGCTGGTGAAGATGGAGATGACCGACGACACCTGGCATCTGATCAAGGACACACCGAAAGTGACCGGGTTCCTTGGCAGCAAGACGAAGCCGCAGGCGATCAGCGAAGCCGAGGCCGACCGCATCCTCAAGCAGTCTGCCGAGGGCGTCGAGCGTCCCCGCCCCGCTGTTCTGTTCGAGATCGGCGAGCAAGTCCGCGTCGCGGATGGCCCGTTTACCTCGTTCAACGGCACCGTCGAGGAAATCGACGAGGAAAAGGGCCGGGTAAAGGTCTCCGTCTCGATCTTCGGCCGTTCTACCCCAGTCGACTTGGAATACGGACAGGTCGAGAAGGTCTAAACTCCAGTCGATCGACCTCTCCAGAGTTCCCTCTCTCCTGGGAGAGGGCCCCATAAACGGAAGAGGCGTTCGTGGACCTGGATTTCACCGAAGCCGAGATCAGCCGCTACTCCCGCAACATCCTGCTGTCCGAGGTCGGCGGCACTGGCCAAGCCAAGCTGCGCGCCGCCCGCGTGCTGGTTGTGGGAGCGGGCGGCTTGGGCTGTCCGCTGGTGTTGTATCTTGCCGCGTCCGGCGTCGGCACCATCGGCGTAGTGGACGACGATGCGGTGGACCTCTCAAACCTGCAGCGCCAGATCGGGCACACTACCAGCCGGATCGGTGACTCGAAGGTCGCATCGCTGGGTGAAAGCGTCACGGCGCTCAATCCCGAGACGCAGCTTGAACTCCATCCGCTGCGGCTGGACGCGTCCAATGTCGCCGGGTTGGTGGCCGCCTATGACCTGGTCTGCGATGGCAGCGACAATTTCCCGACGCGCTACCTGCTGAACGATGCCTGCGTCGCAGCGGGCAAGACCCTCATCTCCGCCGCCGTGCTCCGCTTCGACGGCCAGCTCGCCACATTCAAGCCGGGCGGCCCGTGCTACCGCTGCCTCTACCCCGCCGCCCCCCCGCCGGGAACCGTGCCGAGCTGTAGCGAAGCCGGTGTGCTCGGTGCGGTGACGGGCGTGATGGGCACGCTGCAGGCGGCAGAGGTGCTGAAGGAGATCCTTGGCGTCGGCGAAGGATTGTCCGGGCGGCTGCTGATCTGGGACGCGTTGGGCGCCCGCTTCCAAACCGTCCGTGTCCCGAAAGACCCGGCGTGCCCGGTGTGCAGCCATGGCTGAGCGCTTCGGCGTGTTGCTGTTGTCCGGTGACCACGGCCGGGCGCACTACGCCTTCGTGCTGGCTACGAGTGCGGCTGCGGTGGGGCGCGATGTCACGCTGTTTGCGACCAACGCCGGCTGCCGCGCCTTGCTGGCGGATTGGCGCTCGCTGGACGACGCGGCACGGGACAGCGTGGTTCAGAACCGGGGAGTGGCCGGTCTCGATGTCCTGCGGGAGGCGGCGGCCGAGCTCGGCATCCGGCTGATCGCGTGTGAAGCCGGCCTGCGCGCCGAGGCGATCGATCCGGCCGGGTTGCTGCCTTGTGTCGCGATTGCCGGGGTCGCGACGTTTCTCGAAGCCGTGCGCGGCGGCCAGGTCGTGACGTGCTGACGAGCCTGCAAACCAGGGCTTGACCGGCTCCCGCCGAGGTTGGCAGGGAGGCTCATGCTCCGATCGACCCTGGCCGTCTGCCTACTCGCTCTGCCGGCCGCCGTCCCCGTGGCGGCCCGGGCGCAGTCCCAGCAGGCCGTCCAACCCGCCGCCCACGCAGCGGCCAGCGCCCACAAGGCGCCGCAGAGCCATACGTCCGGGGCGCCGGCGTCGCGCAACGCGCATCCCAATGCTGCCCATGCGCCGGCGTCGCACACCACCGCACCCGGTCACACAGCAGCCCCGGCTCCCGCACCACCGCCCGCCGCGGCGCCCGCCCCCACCGCGCCGGTTGAACCCCCAAAAGGCAGCAACACCGGCCTGCCGCTGCCGCGCTTCGCATCGCTCAAGACAGACGAGGTGAACCTGCGCAGCGGCCCCGGTCTGCGATATCCGATCGAGTGGGTTTACAAGCGGCGCGACCTGCCGGTGGAGATCGACCGGGAGTTCGAGGTTTGGCGGTTGATTTCAGACCAGGAGGGCGTCAAGGGCTGGGTGCATTCGGCGACCCTGGTTGGCCGCCGCACCTTCACCATCATCGGGACCGAGCAGGTGCTGCGGTCTGCCCCGCAAGACACGGGCGATGCGGTTGCGCGGCTGAAACCGGGCGTGATCGGCCGTTTGCGGTCTTGCGAGGCGAAAGCGGACTGGTGCCAGGTGCAGGTTGGCGATTATCGTGGGTGGCTGAAACGCACCGCGTTCTGGGGCACATACCCAGGGGAGGCTATCCAATGAGCTGCCCTGAAGCCGGGGACAATCCACACCGCGCGCACCACGACATGGGCGGCGTGTCCAAATTCTTGTGTGAACCGATCGATACCGGCGCGCACGCGCTGGATGATTTCGACCGGGAGGTGGATGCGATCCGTGGCCTGCTCGGTGCAAAGGGCGTGATGAGCGTCGATGAACTGCGGCGCGGGATCGAGGCCATCCCGGAGGCGGAGTACCATCGGCTGAGCTACTACCAGCGCTGGATGAGATCGATCGCCGACAACCTCATGGCGCGCGGCGTGATCACGGCCGCCGAACTCGAGGCCGCGCTGTCGTGACCCGGTTTGCCCCGGGAACGGCCGTACAGGTCCGGGACGACTGGCCGGAGGCACGCGCCCACGTCCACATCCGGACGCCGCATTACCTCCGCGGCCGTCATGGCACCGTGGTGCGCCACCTCGGTGATTTCCCGAACCCGGAAGACCTCGCCTTCGCCCGGCCTGCCGAGCGTTTGCCGCTATACCATGTCGCCTTCCCGCCGGAGCAGATTTGGCCCGGCGTCAAGCAATCCAGCCTGCTGGTGGAGGTTTACGAGCCATGGCTGCTGCCGATCTCAGCCTAGTCCGCAAAGACCTGCTCAGCGCTGAAAGCGCAAGGCTGCTCGCCGCCGTGCGCGGGCTGCTGGAGGCGAAGGGCGTTTTGACGCAGGACGATATCGCTGAGCGGATCCGGCTGACTGATGCAGCCAGCCCGGCCCAGGGTGCGAGAATGGTGGCGCGCGCGTGGGTCGATCCGGACTACAGGGCTTTGATGCTGCGCAACGGCACCGAAGCGGCGGAGCAGATCGGCATTCCCATGCGTGGAGCACCCCCGCTCGGCGTCCTGGCGAATGAGCCGGGACTGCACCACCTCGTGGTGTGCACTCTGTGCAGTTGCTATCCTCGGGCCGTGCTGGGCTACCCGCCCTTCTGGTTCAAATCAGCCGGCTATCGTGCCCGCGCGATCCGTGACCCGGCGGGCGTGCTGCTGGAATGGCGGACGGTGCTGCCGGCGGGAACCGAAATCCGCGTCGTGGACAGCACCGCAGACTATCGCTGGATGGTGCTGCCGATGCGCCCCGCCGGCACCGAAGGCTGGCCGGAGAACCGGCTGGCCGCACTCGTGACCGAAGGCGACATGATCGGTGTGAGCCTGCCGCAAGCCGTGACCTGAAAGACGATACCGGTCAGCAACCTTTTTTAAATCTAGCCGTTCTCGTGAGTCATCGACCCATACAGGAGGGTTTTGTCTCATGCGAAAGATTACCGGCCCATCCGCGTTGTTTCTGGGCGCAGTTGCGCTCTTGACCGGCGCGTCATTGCGTCCTGCCCAAGCCGCCCATGCCGGCGCGCCCTACCGCAACGTTGATCATAGCAACGATGCTGGCAACGACACCGGCGATTCCCAGGTGGATCAACTGAATGCGGCGCAGTTGAACAACAACTACTACCAGACGCATCAGCCCCCGCCGCCCGGTGCCGTCGTCGTTCCGGCGCGCTAACCAGACCAATCATTCGGATCAACCTTAAAGGAGAGCTATCATGAAGCATTACGCCCTGCTGACCGCCCTTGCCGCCACGCTCGCCGTGGGCGCGATCGCGCCGTCGGTCGCCCTAGCCGCGAACGCCAAGCACCCCTACCAGAACGTCAACCACGCCAACGACAAGGGCAACCGGACGGGTGACCCGGAAACGGCGAAGCTGAACCAGCAGCAGCTCGACAAGATCAAGTCGGGCAGCTAGCCCACCTTACCGGCCGCGGGCGTGCAGGCTTGAAACCCTGCGCGTCCTCGGCTAAGTAAGTGCCTCTCCTACATTCTCCTGATCTTTATGGAGGGTGGCCCTAACCGGCCGCCTTTTTGTGTTTTGGACACCGAGAGCACTGAACTCACTCCGCACCACGCCAGCCTGGAGGCTCGGATCTCCGCCGAGATCGAGCTAACGCTGGCGCATCTCGGCTACGAGATCGTGCGCGTGGCCGTGCTCGGACGCGAAAAGCCGACCGTTCAGATCATGGCAGACCGCACCGACGGCAGCCTGATTGCGATCGAGGATTGCGAGCGGATCAATGACGTGGTGAGCGCCGCATTGGACGTAGCCGACATTATCAAATCCGCCTGGACGCTGGAGATCAGCAGTGCGGGCATTGACCGCCCGCTGACCCGTGTGAAGGACTGGAACAGGTTCGCCGGGCACCAGGCCCGGGCCGAGGTCAACATGCCGGTTGACGGGCGCAAGCGCTTCAACGGCATCGTCCTCGGCGCTGACGAGACTGTCGCTCGGTTGCGGCTGGACGATGGGGCGGAGGTAGCGCTACCGCTTGCCGATATCAGGCGTGCAAAACTGATCCTGACGGACGCGCTGATCGCTGCGACCGCCCAAACGAGACCCGAGACCGAGACGAACTGAGGACACGAACCATGGATACCGCCGTCTCCCGCCCCGAACTCCTGCTGGTCGCCGACGCTGTCGCGCGCGAGAAGTCGATCGACCGCG
>CAZZVB010000168.1:0-9827 GCA_964657445.1 uncultured Burkholderiaceae bacterium
CAGGAACCAGGCGGCGACCACATCCGCCCCTCGTGCCACGCGTGCTGCATTGGCACCATCCGATAACGTCGCCGCCAATATCATTTTGCTTGTGGCGGAGGCGGATGGGAATCGAACCCACCGCCCGCTTTTGGCGGGCCACTGGTTTTGAAGACCAGGGGGGCCACCAGACCCCAATCGCCTCCGAAGCACTCGGCTAGGCAGGCCGAACCGAGCACCCTATGTCGGGCAGATGCCCGCCTTTGTCACCCGATGACCTCGATCCCAGCGGCCCCGGCCTGCATCAACCCCACCACGGCCGCCTGCGGGAACCCGGCGTCGCGCACGTGACCCAGAACGTCATGCGCCCGGTCCGCCGCGACGGCGATCAGCAGGCCGCCGCTGGTTTGCGGGTCGCACAGCAGCGCCCGCTGCCAGCCGGCCAGACCCGGCGGCATAGCCACCTCGTTGCCGTAACTGTCCCAATTGCGGCCGCCCGCGCCGGTCGCAAGCCCGGTCTGCGCCAACTCCGCCGCACCCGGCAGGATCGGCACGTCCTGCCATCGCACCGTCGCGTGCAGCCCGGCGCCGCGGCACATCTCCAGCCCATGCCCGAGCAAGCCGAACCCTGTCACGTCCGTCATCGCGTGAACGCCGGGCATGGCCGCAACCTCCTTGCCCACGCGGTTCAACTGCGTCGTGGAGCGGATCATCGTCCGGTAGTCCGCCGCGCCGAGCCGTTCCTGCTTCAACGCGGCGCTGAAGATGCCCACTCCCAGCCCCTTGGTCAGGATCAGCGCGTCGCCGGGCTGCGCGCCGCTGTTGCGCAGCACCCTCCCGGGATGCACCATGCCCAAGGCCACCAGCCCGTAGATCGGCTCCGGGCTGTCGATCGAGTGGCCGCCCGCCACGGGGATGCCGGCCTCGGCACAGACCGCCGCGCCGCCTGCCAGGATCTGCCCGACCGCGCCTGTGCTGATCTTGCCCAGCGGCATGCCCAGCACGGCAAGCGCCAGAACCGGCGCCCCACCCATGGCGTAGATGTCGGACAGCGCATTGGTGGCCGCGATGCGGCCGAACTCGAACGGATCATCCACCACGGGCATGAAGAAATCGGTCGTCGCGACCAGCGCCAGCTCGTCCGTCAGGCGGTACACCGCCGCATCGTCCGCCGTCTCCGCCCCGACCAGCAGGTTGGGGAAGGCGGCGGCCGGCGGCACGCTGGCCAGCAGCTCCCGCAACACCGCCGGCGACAGCTTGCAGCCGCAGCCGCCGCCATGGGCCAGCGACGTCAGGCGTGGCTCGGCGAAATCCAACATGCACCTCCTGTGCTGACGGCCGCCTAGGCATGGACCAGCACGCCGGCAATAAGCTGCGCGCCCTGCCGCAGGTTCAACGCCTGCTGGAACTTCCCGCTGCCACCGCGCTCACCGCCCAGTTCGCACGCCCGGCGGTGCTGGCGGCGCTGCGAGCCGTGCTGGACGAAGTGCGGACTGAGCTTCGTGACGAGGACGCGACGCCGCCCGCCGCAGCCGCCATTCTGGCGCGCGCCCACGCCAGGCTCGTTCAGCGTGGCCCCGGGCTGCGCCGGGTGATCAATGCGACGGGGATCGTGCTGCACACCAACCTCGGCCGCGCACCGCTGCCGGCATCGGCCGTGCAGGCCGTGCTGGCGGTCGCGGGCGGCTACAGCAACTTGGAATTCGACCTCGCGTCCGGCGAACGCGGCAGCCGCATCGCCGGCGTCGAACCGCTGCTCTGCCAACTCACCGGGGCGCAGGCGGGGCTGGCGGTCAACAACTGCGCGGCCGCCGTGCTGCTGGCCCTCAGCGCCCTGGCCGGCGGCGGCGAGGTCATCGTCTCCCGCGGCGAGCTGGTGGAGATCGGCGGCGGCTTCCGCATCCCCGACGTGATCCAGCAGGGCGGCGCCAGGCTGATCGAGGTCGGCACCACCAACAAGACCCGCCTGGCCGACTATGCGCGCGCGATCACGCCGGCCACGCGCGTGCTGCTGAAGGTGCATCAGAGCAATTTCCGCATCACCGGTTTCACCGAGGAAACGCCGCTTGCCGAACTCGCGGCCTTGGCCAAGCAGCACGGGCTGCTGCTGGTGCACGATCTGGGCAGCGGCGCCGTGACCGATCTGCGCCAGCTCGGCCAAGCCGCCGAGATGACGGTGCAGCAATCCATCGCCGCGGGCGCCGATCTGGTCGCATTCAGCGGCGACAAGTTGCTGGGCGGCCCGCAATCCGGGCTGCTGGCCGGCCGCCCGGCCGCAGTCGATCCGCTGCGGCGGCATCCGCTGCTGCGGGCGGTGCGGATGGACAAGCTCTCGCTCGCGGCGCTGGAGGCGACGCTGCGGCTGCATTGCGACGGCGCATGGCGCGACGTCCCGGTGCTGCGGATCATGGCGCAAACGCTGGAAACACTGCAGGCGCGGGCGCAGCGCCTGGCCGGACGGATCGGCCCGGCAGCGCGCGTGGTGGCGTCCGCCGGGTTCGCCGGCGGCGGCACCCTGCCGGACTCCGCCATCCCCAGCGCGGCGGTGGCCCTCGCGGCCCCCGGAGCGGAGCACTTGGCAACCCGTTTGCGCGCCGGCGACCCACCCGTCATCGGCCGGATTGCCGACGGTCAGGTGCTGCTCGACATGCTGACGGCCGATGACTCCGATGTGGAGGAACTCGCCCGGGCGGTGCAGGACGCGCTGGCCGGATGAGACTCGTCGTCGGCGTGATCGGCCACGTGGACCACGGCAAGACCGCCCTCGTGCGCGCCCTCACCGGCATGGAAACCGACCGGCTCGCGGAGGAAAAGCGGCGCGGCATCTCGATCGTGCTCGGCTTCGCGCATCTGACCGTGGGCGGCGTCACGGTGGACCTGGTGGACATGCCGGGTCACGAGCGGTTCGTCCGCACGATGGTGTCGGGCGCCACCGGCGTCGATGCCGCACTCCTGGTGGTGTCCGCGAATGAGGGCATCAAGCCGCAGACCGTCGAGCATCTGGACATCGCGGCCCTGCTCGGGATCGGCCGCGTGATCCTGGCGGTCAGCAAAGCGGATTTGGTCCCGCCCGCCCAGGCAGAGGACACCGCCCGGCAAGCCGCAAGCCTCGTGCGCGCGGCCGGCCTTGCCGTTGCCGCCACCGTGCTGACCTCGGCCTCGACGGGGCAGGGGATCGGCGCGCTTCGGGACGCGCTGCTTGCGGTGGGCCATGTGACGCCCGGCCTGCGTGACGACGGCTTCCCCTACCTCCCGATCGACCGCGTCTTCTCCGTGCAGGGACACGGCACCATCGTCACCGGCACGCTGCGCCGGGGCACGCTGGCCCTGACCGACGATGTCGCCCTGGTGCCGGACGGCCGGGCGGTGCGGCTGCGCGGGCTGCAGGTGCATGGCGAGCGCGCGCAAACGGCACAACCCGGCCAGCGTGTCGCCGCCAACCTGCGCGACCTCGAGGCCGGCCAGATTCATCGCGGCGCGGCGCTGACCGGCATGGGGCTGCTCCCGCCCTCGCAATGGCTGAGCGTGCAACTCCGCGCCGTCGATGGCGCGACACCGATCGGCACGTCCACGCGCATCATGCTGCTGTTCGGCACCGAGGAGGTCGAGGCGCTGGTCCGCCTGCTCGACCGGGACACGCTGGAACCCGGCGACATCGCCCTGGCGCAACTGAAATGCGCCTCGCCGGTGTCGCTGCCCGCGCGCGAGCGGTTCATCCTGCGCCGCGTCTCGCCGCCGCAAACCCTGGCTGGCGGCGTCGTCATCGACCCGGCGGCCCATCGGCTGCGCCGTCACGCACCCGGCGTGCTGGCCCGCCTGGGCGCGATCGCCGGCGCCACCCCGGCGGAGATCGTGCAACGGGAGGTCGAGGCCGCCGGCCCCGCCGGCGTCCCGCTCGGCCGCCTGGCACAACTCGCGGGCGTATCGGAGGCACGCGCGGCCGGATCGCTACAGGGTTTGCCCGTCATCATCGGGCGCAGCCGGGTCGCCGTGCTGCGGGCCGGGTTCGACCGCACCCGGGCCGCCATCACGGTCATCCTGTCCCATTCGGACGCCGGCCTGCCGCTGGACCGCCTGGCCGCGCAACTGCCCTGGGCCAGCGCCGCCGTGCTGGAGGATGCCGCGGCCGAACTCGTGCAGCAGGGCAAGGTGGTCCGCGCAGGCGGCGCGCTGCGCCTGCACCGGCCCGGCCGTGACCAGGACCGCGCCACGCAGGACGCCGCCCAGGCCGCCCGCCTTGCCGACGCGCTGCGCCAGTTCGGGCTCAGCCCGCCCGATCTGCGCACCCTGGCCCCCGACCCGCAGGCCAAGCGGCTGATGGACCGGCTGGTGAAGGAAGGCGTGGTCGTGCGCGCATTGGACAAGGTGCAGAAACGCGAGGTCCTGTTCCACCGCGATGCGGTCGAGGCCGCCAAGCGCCAACTGACGCCGCTGCTGAGGGCCTCACCCGGCGTCCTGGTGGGCGAGGCCGGCGTGGCGCTCGGCATCTCCCGCAAATACTGCGTCCCGTTGCTGGAACACCTGGATTCGATCCGCTTCACCCGCCGCGTCGCCGACCGCCGCATGCTGGCGGAACCGCCTACGCAGTGAACAGCGTCGCCAGATTGCCGCGGATTCGGTCCAGCACCGGGCCGTCATCCGCCGGCATCGCGAATGCCTGACCGGTGATCGTCTCGAACGCCTCGATATAGACCGCAGCCGTCGCCAGGATCAGGTCGTCCGGAATCTCTGGGATCGGGTCGTTGTATGGGTCGCACCGCGCGACCACCCAACTCCGCACGAAATCCTTGTCGAAGCTGTCCGGCTTCTCTCCGCGGGCGAACCGGTCGTCATAGCTGGCGGCTTTCCAATACCGGCTGCTGTCCGGCGTGTGGATTTCGTCGGCCAGGACGATGCGGCCGCTGGCATCCGTGCCGAACTCGTATTTCGTATCCGCCAGGATCAATCCCCGCTCCGCCGCCATCGCTTGCCCGCGGGCGAACAGCGCGAAGGCGTAGCCGTTGAGCTGCTCCCACTGCCCAGCGGTCAGTAAGCCGCGCGCTAGGATCTCATCAGGCGTGAGCGGCTCGTCATGCCCGCCGTCGAACGCCTTGCTGGTCGGCGTCAGGATCGGCTGCGCCAGGCGCTGGTTGTCCCGCAGCCCGTCCGGCAGGCGGACGCCATACATGTCGCGCTGCCCGGCCTTGTACATCGTCAGGATCGAGGTTCCGGTCGTCCCGGCCAGATAGCCGCGCACGATGATCTCGACCGGCAGGATGTCCAGCCGCTGGCCGATCACCACGTTCGGATCGGGATAGCCGAGCACGTGGTTGGGGCAGAGATCGGCCGTCGCCTCGAACCAGTAGCGCGCCGTCTGGGTCAGCACCTGGCCCTTCAGCGGCACGCAGCACAGGATGCGGTCGAACGCGCTCAGCCGGTCCGTCGAGATCAGCACCCGGCGGCCATCGGGCAGGTCGTAATTGTCCCGCACCTTGCCGCTGTAGTGGTTGGGCAGTTCCGGGATCGTCGCGTCGCGAAGCACCTGGTGGGCGTGGGCGCGAAGAGCGGTCATATCCATCGCCAAGGGTCTCCAGCACGGGTGCCGGGTTCTACCGCGCTCACCCGGCGATGTCAGTCGCCTCCTGCAGCAGCCGCGCCGGGCGTTGCGGGCGCTTCGGGACACGCAGCGCGCCCGCATCGGTGCTGGCGAAGAACGCGGGTTGGTCGCGCATCACGTCCTCGACGCTGACGAACACGCCGCGCAAGTGCTTCGTCATCGCCGCGACCGCGCCGCCGGTGTCGCGCGCGAAGATGCACGCCACCACGTCCGAATGTTCCTTCAGCACCGCCCGGCGCTTCAGCGGGTCCTGCGCGGCGAGGCGGCGCACCCGGTCATGCTGCCCCTTGGCGGTGTCCACCACCAGCCAGGCCCGTTCGTGGCCGGCGATGCGCATCAGCCCGGCATGGAACGCCTCGTCGGCTTCGAAGAACGGCGCCGGGTCACCGGACATGTGGCGCCGCTGGGTTGCGAGCAGCGCTTCCAGCCACTGGCGGTCGCTGGGCGTGATCGCGTCCACCACCTTCACCAGGGCCGCACATTCCAGTGATTCCCGGATGAACTGGCTGTCGTACACGTCCGCCATGCGGATCGGCGCGACGAAGCTGCCGTATTGCGGATAGATCGTCAGCAGGCCTTCTTCTTCGAGCTTGATGAACGCCTCCCGCACCGGCGTCCGGCTGACGCCGAGCACGCCCGCGACGTCGTTCTCCGACAGCGGATGGCCGGGCATCAGCCGGCCCTCCACGATCAAGCGGCGCAGGTGGCCGCGGACCTCCATCGCGACGGTCGGGCGCCGCCGGGCGGCGTGGATGCGTTCATCGGGCCCCATCAGCGGTGATGCGTCTCCCGCCACGCCTTGAACGCCACCAGGTTGGCCTCGTCGGTCGGCGGATACAGGCCGAGCGTCGGCTGGCCGCCGCGCACCCGTTCGGTGACGAAATCCTCATAGGCGGTCATCTCGGTCGCTTCGGCGGCGATCTCATCGGCGATGTGCGCGGGGATGACGATCACTCCGTCGCCATCGCCCACGATCACGTCGCCGGGGAACACGGGCGCGTCGCCGCAGCCGATCGGCACGTTGATGTCGATGGCCTGATGTAAGGTCAGGTTGGTCGGCGCACTCGGCCGCACGTGGTAGGACGGGATGCCGAGCTGCGCGATTTCCGCTGAGTCGCGGAAGCCGCCATCGGTCACCACGCCGGCAACGCCTCGCACCATCAGCCGCGTCACCAGGATGCCGCCGGCCGACGCCGCCCGCGCATCCTTGCGGCTATCGATCACCATCACCGCCCCGGCCGGGCATTCCTCGACCGCCTTGCGCTGCGGATGGCTATGATTGCGGAACACGCTCATGTCGTTGAGGTCCTCGCGTGCCGGAATGTAGCGCAGGGTGTAGGCCTCGCCGACCATGGACTCTGCCTTGGGCGGCGAGAGCGGCTGGACGCCCTGGATCATCTGGTTGCGGAAACCGCGCTTGAACAACGCGGTCGCCAGCGTGGCGGTGCTGACGCGCTTCAGTTTGTCCTTCGTCTCCGGCGTCATAGGCTACTCCTTTCTCTTTGCTTCCCCCTCTCCCAACGGGAGAGGGCCGGGGTGAGGGGCCAACGCCCCTGAAATCTCCCGGGTGGCCCCCTCACCCAACCCTCTCCCGAAGGGAGAGGGCTTTAGCAGAGAGAGGAAAGGCTTTCAGTAAATCACCGGCTCCTCGACCGGCGCGCCGAACTCCGTGCGCAGGAAGTCGAAGTCGCAGCCCTGGTCCGCCTGCTGGATATGCTGCGTGAACATGAACCCATACCCTCGCTCGAACCGCTTCGGCGGCGGCGTCCAGGCGGCTTTGCGGCGGGCGAGTTCTTCGTCTGACACGTCCATGCTGATCGTGCGCGCGTCCACGTCCAGGCTCACGATGTCCCCGGTCTTCAGCAGCGCCAAGGGTCCGCCGATATACGCCTCGGGCGCCACGTGCAGCACGCAGGCGCCGTAACTGGTGCCGCTCATGCGCGCGTCGGACATGCGGACCATATCGCGCAGGCCCTTCTTCAGGAGCGCCTTTGGCATCGGCAGCATGCCCCATTCCGGCATCCCCGGCCCGCCCTGCGGCCCGGCGTTGCGCAGCACCATGACGTGGTCCGGCGTAATGTCCCAGCTTTCGTCGTCCACCGCTTTCTTCATGCTGGGATAGTCGTCGAACACCACCGCCGGCCCTGAATGCTTGAGGAAGCGCTGGTCCATCGCCGCCGGCTTGATCACGCAGCCATCCGGCGCAAGATTGCCCGTCAGCACGGCCAGCGAGCCCTCGCCGTAGATCGGGTTGGACGTGGTCCGGATGACGTCCTCGTTATAGACCTTGGCTCCCTCGATGTTCTCGCCCAGCGTGCGGCCGGTCACCGTGATGCAGTCGAGATGCAGATGGTCGCGGATCTGGCCCATCAGCGCGCGGATGCCGCCGGCGTAGAAGAAATCCTCCATCAGATACGCATTGCCGGTCGGGCGCACGTTGCCGATCACGGGCACCCGGCGGCTGAAACGCTCGAAATCGGCCAGCCCGATCTCCTGCCCGGCGCGGCGCGCCATCGCGATCAGGTGGATGATCGCGTTGGTCGAACATCCCATCGCCATGGCGACGGCAATCGCGTTCTCGAACGCCTCGCGCGTCTGGATCTTCCGCGGGGTTAGGTCCTCCCAAACCATGTCCACGATGCGCCTGCCGGATTCCGACGCCAGGCGGATGTGCCCGGCGTCCGCCGCCGGGATCGACGACCCGCCAGGCAGCACCATGCCCACCGCCTCGGCAATCGCCGTCATGGTGCTGGCCGTGCCCATGGTCATGCACGTGCCGTAGGACCGGGCTATGCCGCCCTCGACGCCCAACCAGTCCTGGTCGGTGATCTTGCCCGCCCGCAGCTCGTCCCAATACTTCCAGCTATCCGAGCCGGACCCGAGCACCTTGCCTTGCCAGTTGCCGCGCAGCATCGGCCCGGCCGGCACGAAGATGGCCGGGATGTTCATGCTGGTGGCACCCAGCAGCAGGGCAGGGGTCGTCTTGTCGCACCCGCCCATCAGCACCGCGCCGTCCACGGGGTGGGAGCGCAGCAGCTCCTCCGTCTCCATGGCGAGCATGTTGCGGTACATCATCGTGGTCGGCTTGACGAAGCTCTCCGACACCGACAGCGCCGGCAGCTCCACCGGAAAGCCGCCCGCCATCAGGATGCCGCGCTTGACGTCCTCGACCCGCGTCTTGAAGTGGCTGTGGCAGGGTTGCAGGTCCGACCACGTGTTCAGGATCGCGATGACAGGCTTGCCCGTCCACTCCTCCGGCGCGTACCCCATCTGCATCGCGCGCGAGCGGTGTCCGAACGAGCGTAAATCAGCCGGCCCGAACCAGCGGCGGCTGCGAAGCTGCTCCGCCGTCTTGCGGTGGCTCAGCGCCTCCGCCGGGATCGCGCCGGGTTCGAGTTCGGGCGGAGAAAGCGGGTCGTTCGGCATGGTCGCACGTATCCTCGTGTCGTCGTGTCGTCGGCACGACGCTAGACCAGCGGGCGGGGGCTGGCTAGGACACTTGCATGGTAGCGCCCCCGATGCCCTCGGCGTTGCCTCTTCTGCACGATTGTGGGTTAGCCTGAGTCACCGGGCAGCCGGCATCATTGTGACAGGATGGGTCCATGGCAAAAGTGCCGCCGGGTGTTGGTCCGAAAGCTCCGCAAGTCGTGGTCCTGTTCGGGGCGACGGGCGATCTCAGCCAGCGCAAGCTGCTGCCGGGCTTGTTCCACCTGGCGACCCACGGCTTCATCCCGGGGTGCCGCATCATCGGCGTGTCGCTGGACGATATCGATGCGGACGGCTTCCGCTCGGTTGCGCGGCAAGCCATGCAGCAATTCAGCGCGCGCGCGCTGAATGAGGTGGACTGGCCGGCGTTCGCCGCGGGCCTGGACTATGTGCCGATGGGCGCTGGCGCACCCGCCTTGACGGCCGCGGTGGAAGCCGCCCGGCAGTCGCTCGGCGGTGAGAGTCACGTCGTGCACTACCTCAGCGTGCCGCCGAACGCCGCCCTCTCGGCGGTCAGGCTGCTCGCCGAGGCGGGGCTGGTCGCCGGGTCACGCATCATCATGGAAAAGCCGTTCGGCACCGACCTCGCCAGCGCCGTCATGCTGAATGCGCGCCTGCACGAGGTGTTCGCGGAGAACCAGATCTTCCGCATCGACCACTTCCTCGGCAAGGAGCCGGCGCAGAACATCCTGGCGTTCCGGTTCGCCAACGGCCTGTTCGAGCCGATCTGGAACCGCAACTTCATCGACCACGTGCAGATCGACGT
>CAZZVB010000169.1:0-9706 GCA_964657445.1 uncultured Burkholderiaceae bacterium
CTCCCCGGCGTCGATGCCCAGTGTTCGCGAAAGGTATTCCACCACCGCGCCCTTGTTGGCGTTCGGATTGGTGACATCGAGGTAGTAGGGCTGCGAGCGTGCCGCGGACACCGACTTGCCCAGGGCTTGCTGCACGGCCTTTTCGGTCTCGGCCACCTTGTCCAAATCGTCGCTGACACCGACGATCTTCACCGCCGACCTGAAGTGTTCATCGGTGAATTGCTTGACGACTTTCGGCGCAAACTTGACGGTGTGCTCCTCGCGCTCGCGGTGGGGCGCATTCGGGTCGCGCAACAGCCAGTCGTCACCGGCATACACCCAGACGTCCAGCCCCTGTTGCTCGATCAGCTCGGCCGCCTTCCGCGCCGCTTGCGGATCGAGCGTATGGCTTTCGATGATCGACATGTCGCGGTTGACGAACAGACCGCCGTTGAAGCCGGCGATCGGCGTCTTGAGGTCCAGCGGCTCGATCAGCATGGACATGCCCTTCGGCGGGCGGCCGCTGGTGACGGCGAACTTCACGCCGGCGGCTGCCATGGCACGGACGGCTTTCTGCGCCCGGTCCGTCAGCACCTTGTCCTTGGTGACGAGCGTTCCGTCCACGTCCGCCAGCAGCAGCGCGAGCTTCTTCGGTCTGGGTCGGGCCATGGACGCTCCTAAGCGGTGAGGACGAAACGATCGATCGCCTTCGCCCAACCGTCTTCTTCATTGGTCTCGGTGTGCTGCTTCGCTTCCGCTGCGACCGCAGGCGGGGCGTTGCCCATGGCGATGCTGTGCCCGGCGACGCGGAACATCGGCACGTCATTGGCCTGGTCGCCCAGCACGCAGACGTCGGCCACGTCAACGCCGTACCACTTGGCAATGGCGTGCGTCGCGGTGCCCTTGTCGGCGGACGGGTTGGTGACGTCGAGGTAGTATTGCTGCGAGCGGTGGGCGTGGGCGCTGTGGCCGAGCAGGCCCTGCAGCTCGGTCTCGCATTCAGCCAGCATGTCGAACTGCTTGGAGGCGCCGACGATCTTGCCGCAACGGCCGATGAAAGGTTCAAAGTCAGGGACGATGGTCGGTTCGAAACGGACGGTCATCCGCTCCTTCCAGACGTAGTCGCCCTCGGGGTCGGTGATGATCCACTGGTTGTCCGCAAACAGCCACGGAAACACGCCGCGCGTCTTGAACAGCTCTAGGCTGGTGCGCACAGCGTCTTCGGGGACAAACCGCTCCTCGATCACGGCGCCGTCCGGGGCGAGGATGGTGCCGCCGTTGAAGCCGCCGAGCGGGCCGCTGAGGCCGAGGTCCATGGTCAGGAACGCCATGCCGCGCGGCGGGCGGCTGCTGACCAAGGCGAGGTGGATGCCGGCCGCGCGCAGCCGGTGCGCGGCGTCAATGGTGGCCGGGGTCAGCACCTTGTCGGTGGTGACCATGGTGCCATCGACGTCGGAGACGACGAGCTTGATCATTTCAGCGGCTTCCAGTGGCGGCCATCCAGGGACAGCAACGCCATCGCTGCGGCCGGCCCATCCGTGCCAGCCGCATAGGTATGGACGGCGCCGCCGCCTTTCGCCACGGCGTCCAGGATCGGCTGCACGCCTTTCCAGCCGGCCTCGATATTGTCGGCGCGGTTGAACAAGGTCGGGTCACCGATCAGCACGTCGTAGATCAGCGTTTCGTATCCGGTGGATGGCTGCAGCTTGAAGAAATCCTCGTAGCGGAAATCCATCCGCACGCCGCCGAGTTCCACGATCTGGCCGGGGTGCTTGGCGCTGAAGTGCAGCGACACGCCCTCATGCGGCTGCAGGTGCAGCACGAGGTGGTTCGGCGGCAGCTTGTCCACCGCGGTGTCGCGGAACATCATGAACGGCGCTTGCTTGAACGTGATGACGATCTCGGTCGTGCGGGTGGACATCCGCTTGCCGGTGCGCAGGTAGAAGGGCACGCCCGCCCAGCGCCAGTTGTCGATCATCAGCTTGATGGCGATGAACGTCTCGACCTTGGAACCGTGATCGACATCTGGCTCGTCCGTATAACCTTGGACATCGCCGCTGCTCATATGCCCTGCGGTGTATTGGCCGCGCACCACGTTGCGCTCGACATCCGCCGCCGTCATCGGGTGGATGGCTTCGATCACCTTGGCCTTTTCGCTGCGCACCGCGTCCGCGTCGAACGAGTTAGGAGGTTCCATCGTCGTCATCGCGAGCAGCTGGAACAAATGGTTCGGGACCATGTCGCGCAGTGCGCCGGTGATCTCGTAGAACTTGCCGCGCGCCTCCACGCCCACCGTTTCGGCGGCGGTGATCTGCACGCTATCGATGTGGTCCCGGTTCCAGAGCGGCTCGAAGATGCCGTTGGCGAACCGCAGCGTCATGATGTTCTGGACCGTCTCCTTTCCGAGGAAATGGTCGATCCGGTAAATCTGGTTCTCGTCCAGCTCGGACAGGATGTGGGTGTTCAGCTCCTGCGCGGATTGCAGGTCGTGGCCGAACGGCTTCTCGATCACCACCCGGCGGAACGTGCCCTCCTTCTCCTTGGTCAGCTCCGCCTTGTGCAGCATGTCGATGATGCCGCCGAAGAAGCGGTCCGCGACCGCGAGATAGAAGACGGCGTTGCCGTCCTTGAGCCGATCGGACAGAGCGTGGAATGTCTCGTCCTTGGTGAAGTCACCGGCCATGAAGTGCAGGCGCGGTTCCAGCCAACCCCACCAGTCCATGTTCAGGGTCTTCTCGGCGAACTCGCCGCCTGCAGAGGGCGTGAAGCTTTCCATCATGGTCTTTTGACGGCCGCGGAAATCGTCGTCGGACCCGGCGTCTCGATCCACGCCGAGGATCGAGAACCCGTCATCGAGCAGCTTGGCGCCCGATAGGTTGTACAGCGCCGGCATCAGCAGGCGCTTGGTCAGATCGCCATTGGCGCCGAAGATCACCATGGTGCATGGCGGCGCGGGCTTGGCGGTTTTGATCAGCGCCTGGTTTTCGCCCATCTGCTGGGCTGCGGTGCTCACCGCTTTACGCTTTCGGCTCTACGTGACCACCGAAGCCGAACCGCATGGCCGACAACATCTTCTCGCCGAATGTGTGCTCCTGGCGGGAACGGAAGCGGGCGAACAGCGAGGCCGCCAGCACCGGCACCGGCACGGCTTCCTCGACCGCCGCGTCGATCGTCCAGCGGCCTTCGCCGCTGTCGGACACGTCGCCAGTGAACTTCTCCAGCTTCTCGTCGGTGGCCAAAGCCAGGCTGGTCAGGTCGAGCAGCCAGGATGAGATCACCGAGCCGCGGCGCCATACCTCGGCGATGTCGCCCATGTTGAGGCTGAAGCGTTCGTTCTCCGGCAGCTCGTGGCTGTCCTTGTTCTTCAGGATGTCGAAGCCTTCGGCGTAGGCCTGCATGATCCCGTATTCGATGCCGTTATGCACCATCTTGACGAAGTGCCCGGCGCCGGCCGGTCCGCAATGCAGATAGCCCTGCTCGGCGGTCGGGTTGCGGCCCTCCCGGCCCGGCGTCTTGTCGATGGTGCCCTCGCCGGGGGCCAGCGCGGACAGGATCGGGTCGAGGTATTTCACCGCCGCGTCCTCGCCGCCGATCATCATGCAGTAGCCGCGTTGCAGCCCCCAGACGCCGCCGGACGTGCCGACATCGACATATACGATGCCTTTCTCGCGCAGCTTGGCGGCACGGCGGATGTCGTCCTTGTACATCGAGTTGCCGCCGTCGATGATGATGTCGCCCTTGCCCATCAGCTCACCGAGCGCATGCACCGTGTCCTCGGTGATCTTGCCCGATGGCAGCATGACCCAGACGATCTTGGGGGAGGGGAGCTGGCTGACCATGTCCTGCAGCCCGCTGGACTTGGCCGCGCCCTGGCCGACGATGCCGTCCACCGCCTTCTCGCTGTTGTCATAGACCACGCATTCATGGCCGTGCTTCATCAGCCGCAGGCTGATATTGCCGCCCATACGGCCCAGGCCGATCACGCCAAGCTTCATGCTGAATGCTCCGGGTTAAAGTGCGCTGCTGATAGCGGACGCCAAGGTGTGCAGGCCGGCTTCGAGGTCGCCCGTGATATGCACACGCAAGGCGCGGCGGCCACGTTCGGCCAGCACGTCGAAGTCGCCCCGCGCCTGCGCCGCCTTCACCACGCTGAAGGTGAAGCGCTCGCCGGGCACGGCCAGATCGGCCTTATCCTCGGCCGTGATCTGGGTGAACACGCCGCTGTTAGGTCCGCCCTTATAGGCCTGCCCTGTCGAATGCAGGAACCGCGGGCCGAACTCGGCGACCGTCGCCACCTTCTTGGCATCGCGGATCTTGGTCCGCAGATCCTGCAACAGGCTGATGTGCTCCGGCGTCCGCTCGATGTAGGCGAGAAGGGCCGCGTAGTCGCCAGCCCCGAGCCGGGCCAGATGCGCCTTCATGACGGCGGCGAAGGTGTTGCCGGCCTTCGCGAGTTCGGCGGCGTTCTTCTCGTCACTGAACAACTGGATCGCGCCGTCGGTGAGGAACGGGCTTTCCGGCGGCAGGGTGCCGCTGTCGTTGTAGGCGCTGGTCAGCTTCTTGGTTTCGATCTTGCTCGCCTCGACGTCCGGCTGGTCGAACGGGTCGATGCCGATGATCGAACCGGCCACCGCGGTGGCGAACTCCCACAGGAAGAATGCCTGGCCGATCTGCAGCGGGTTGGCGAGGTCCACGCGCACCACCGGGTGCCCGGCTTTGGCGAGCGCGTCGATGGCGGCTTCCTGCGCCGGGTCAGCGGCGTCCTTCAGGCGCAGATAGGCGAACACGCGGTCATTGCCGTAATGCGACGCGCCGGCCAGCGGCTCGTTGTCCACGGGGACGATGCCGTGGCCCTGCTTGCCCGTGCTCTCGGCGAGCAACTGCTCCAGCCAGGCGCCCACGTCGTAGATGTGCGGGGAGGCTACGATGGTCACCTTGTCCCGCCCGGTCGTGGCGCCGACGCCCAGCACGGCGCCCAACTGGACACCCGGGTTCTGCAACGGCGGCGTTCCTGCGGCGCAGGCGCGAACCATCAGCGACGTGGAGTGCAGGAACTGCTCCAGGTCCAGCCCCATCGCCGCGGCCGGAACCATGCCGAAGTTGGACAGCACGGAGTAGCGGCCGCCGATCGCCTTGTCGCCGTAGAAGATGTGGCGGAAACGGTCGCCTTCCGCCACCGTCTGCATGTGCGATCCGGGGTCGGTGATGGCGACGAAATGCTCGCCGGCCTTGTCCGCGCCGACCGCCTTCTGCATGGCGTCAAAGAAATACGCCTTGAGGATATTCGGCTCCAGCGTGCCGCCGGATTTGCTAGACACGATGCACAGCGTGGTTGCGAGCGTCACCTTCTTCTCGAAGGACGCGATCTGCTGCGGGTCGGTGCTGTCCAGCACGTGCAAGGTGGGGAAGCCGCCGCGCTTGCCGAAGGTTTCGGCCAGCACTTCCGGGCCCAGGCTCGATCCGCCCATGCCGAGCAGCAGCACGTCGGTGTAGCCAGCGGCCTTCACCTCGTCCTGGAAGGCCTTCAGCGCGGGCAGATCGGCGGTGCGGTCCGCCACGACGTCGAGCCAGGCGAGCCACTTGGCTTCGTCGCCACCGGTCCAGACAGAGGCTTGGCGTGCCCAGAGATCGCGCACCTTGCCGGCTTCGCGCCAGCTATCCAGCGCCTGTTCGACCGCCTTGCCCATATCCTCGGGCAGCATGGTGGTCACGGTGGCGAGCGTGTCGCCCAGCATGGCGTTGCGCTTGGCGGCCACAGCGCCCAGCAAGTCGTCCGCCGCCTTGGCGAACTGCTTTACGCCGTCCTCCACCAGCGCGTGGGTGACGCCGTCCAGGTCGAGGCCCAGCCGTTTCGCGGTGGCCAGGACCTCCTTCGCGTCATCCAGCCCGACGGTGAGCGCTTCCTTGCCGTGACCGTGGTCGCGGTAGGCGTCCATGGTGGCGGGCGGCATGGTGTTGACGGTGTCGCGGCCGATCAGCTCCGTCACATACAGCGTGTCGGGATAGGCCTTATCCTTGACGCCGGTGCTGGCCCACAGCAGGCGCTGCGGCATCGCACCGGCGGCGGCCAGCGTCTTCCAGCGCTCGCTGCCGGTCAGCTCGACATAGTGCTGATAGGCCAGCTTGGCGTTGGCGATGGCGACCTTGCCGCGCAGCCGCTTCAGCGTTTCCACGTCGGCCCCGCCGGCCTTCACCCGGTCGTCGATCTTCTTGTCGATCTGGCTGTCGATACGGCTGACGAAGAAGCTGGCGACGCTGGCAACCCGGCTGACGTCGCCGCCCGCTGCCTTGAACTGCTCCAGCCCGGCGATGAATGCTTCGGCCACGTCCTTGTAGGCCTGCTGGCTGAACAGCAGCGTGACGTTGATGTTCATGCCCTCGCCGATCAGCGTCTTGATCGCCGGGGTGCCTTCGGTGGTGCCGGGCACCTTGACCATCAGGTTGTCGCGCCCGACCAGCTTCCACAGCCGCCGCGCCTCGGCGATCGTGTCCTCGGTGCGAAGCGCCAGATAGGGCGACACTTCGAGCGAGACGTAGCCGTCCACCCGGCCGGTCGCTTCGTACACCGGGCGCAGCAGGTCGGCCGCGCGCTGGATGTCCTGGATGGCGAGCGTTTCGTAGATGGTCTGCGCGTCCAGGTCGCCCTTCTCCGCCAGCTCCTTGAAGCCGGGGTCGTAGTTGGTGCCGTGACCCATCGCCTTCTCGAAGATCGACGGGTTGGATGTCATGCCCTTCAGCCCGTCACGGTCGATGAGGGTCTGGAGGCTGCCGTCCTGGAGGAACTTGCGCTCGATGAAGTCGAGCCAGGGCGACTGGCCGAACTGCTCCAGCGACTTCAGCGGATTGGCCGTCTCGGTCTGCATGTCCATGCTGGCTCTCCTTAGTTCGTGCGCTTGGCCTGCTTGCGGGCTTCTTCGAGGACGGCCTCCGGCGTGAAGCCGAACTGCTTCTGCAGCGCCGCCAGCGGGGCGGAGGCGCCGAAGCTGTGCATCCCGATCATCCCGCCGCCCATGCCGATGTAGCGGTCCCAGCCGAGCGTCGCGGCCTGTTCGACCGCCACGCGGCCCTTGACGGATGGCGGCAGCACCTCGTCGCGATACGCCTGGTCCTGATGCTCGAACAACTCCCAGGACGGCATCGACACGACGCGAGCCTTCACACCCTCGGCGGTCAGCGTCTCATAAGCGCCCATGCAGAGCGCCAGCTCGGATCCCGTGCCCATCAGGATGACGGCGGGCGTGCCCTCGCAATCCGCGACCACGTAAGCGCCTTTGGCAGTGCCAGCGGCGGATGCGAACTTGCTGCGATCGATGGTCGGCAAAGCCTGCCGGCTCAGGATAAGGCAAGCCGGGTGATGGGTCAGCTTCATCACCACCCGCCAGGCTTCCGCCACCTCATTGGCGTCGGCCGGGCGCAGCACGATCATGCCGGGGATCGCCCGCAGTGCCGCGAGTTGCTCGATCGGCTGGTGGGTCGGGCCGTCTTCGCCGACGCCGATGCTGTCATGGGTGAAGATGTAGATGACCGGCAGTTCCATGATGGCGGAAAGCCGGATCGGCGCCTTCATATAGTCGGAGAAGATCAGGAAGCCGCTGCCGTAAGCGCGCATGCCCGACAGCGCGATGCCGTTACAGGCCGAGCCCATGACGTGCTCGCGGATGCCGAAATGCAGGTTGCGGCCGCCGTAATTGTCCGGCTGGAACGACCCGGCGCCATCGAACGTCAGGTTGGATTTGGTGGAAGGCGCGAGGTCGGCGGCGCCGCCGATCATCCACGGCACGTGCTTGGCGATGGCATTCAGCACTTTCTGCGACGAATCGCGTGAAGCGATGCCTTTCGCATCGGCTGGGAAGACCGGGATCTCACTGTCCCAGCCCTCCGGCAATTCGTGCCGGTCGATCATGTCCAGTTCGCGTGCGAGATCGGGATACTGCTCACGGTATTTGGTCAGCAGGTCCATCCACTCGTGACGGGCCTTGGCGCCACGTGCGCCCATGACTTCGGAGAAGCGTTCGTACACGCCGTCCGGCACGAGGAACTGCGAGTCCTCGGGCCAGCCATAGCTGCGCTTGGCGCCCTTGATTTCCTCGTCGCCCAAAGGTTCGCCGTGCGCTTCGCGGGTACCCGCCTTCTTGGGTGCGCCGTAGCCGATGACGCTGTGCACGACGATGATGGTCGGCGCGTCGGTGAAGGCCTTCGCGTCATCCAGCGCCTTCGCCACTGCGGCGGTGTTGTTGGCGTCATCCACGTGGATCACGTGCCAGCCCATTGCTGCGACCCGTGCGCCGACGTCGTCGCCGAACGCCAGGCTCGTGGCGCCTTCGATGGTGATGTAGTTGCTGTCGTAGATCCAGGTCAGGTTGCCGAGCTTGAGGTGCCCGGCGAGCGAGGCGGCCTCGTTGGAGACGCCCTCCATCATGCAGCCGTCGCCGCACAGGGCGTACACGTGATAGTCGAACATCGGGAAGCCAGGCTTGTTGTAGCGGTTGGCGAGGAAGCGCTGCGCCATCGCCATGCCGACGCTGTTTGACACGCCTTGCGCGAGCGGCCCCGTCGTCGTCTCCACACCCGAGGTCAGCCGGTATTCCGGGTGACCCGGCGTGACCGAGGAAAGCTGCCGGAACTGTTTGATGTCGTCGAGGCTGACCGCGTAAGGCCCCTTGTCCTTGTGCTCGACGTCCGAGGCGACGCGGGCGATGTGCAGCAGCGAATAGAGCAGCATCGACGCGTGACCGACGGAGAGCACGAAGCGGTCCCGGTTGGGCCAATGGGGATCCGCCGGGTCATAGCGCAGCGCGTGCTGCCACAGCGTGTAGCCTACCGGCGCCATGCCCATCGGCGTGCCGGGATGGCCCGACTTGGCCTTCTGCACGGCGTCCATCGACAGGGTTCGAATGGTGTTGATCGCGATCTGGTCGATGTCGCCACTCGGGCTGGTTGATGCTGTCGAGGTTTGCACCGGCTGATCCATCGCTAAGTCCCCAAAATGTTCGCGAAGCAGGCCAGAATGTCGGGCGCCAGCCAAGGCATTCGCCTTAGGCCCCGCTCTGATCGGCCCCGGCGGCGTAGGCTAACGCTACCTTAAGGGCAAATCGAACCATAGGTTTGTTAAGCTTCCATTCCGGCGCAACCCGCTCACAGGTTGAGAGCAAGGCGTCACGGTTTCGTGACGTGGATTGGTCGAGCGTGCGGCAGACGGCGCGGACGATGAAAGCGATAAACCGATCATGTTGCAAATCCTAAACCCTGGATCAGGTCTCCGGGGCGTGTTCGGGCGCGGGCCGCGCGCTAGGCCGCTGGATGGGTTCGGCGTTCTTGCACTCCTGGGATGTGTCCTCATTCTGCTTGGCATCGGCGCGGCATCGGTGTGGCAGGCCGACCAGAATCGCCATGCGATCGAGCGGGCGCGCGGCACCCGGGCGGAACTGACGATGCTGACGGATATCCTGATCGCGACCCAGGATGCCGAAACCGGGCAGCGCGGCTACCTGCTGACCACGAACCGGGACTACCTCCGCCCATACCTGGACGCAGCCAGGATGATGCCGGGCCTGTTGGCGGCGCAGACCGCGCTGCAGAACCAGATCGACCAGTGGAACAAGTCGAGTTCATGAGCATGGCCTATGCCTCTGCGCTGGGTCGAAGCCCCGAAGCCACGTATCGACAGATCGAAATCGCCGGGCAGACCGCCGAGCCACGCGGTACGATTCGCGTCAGTGCACCGCTG
>CAZZVB010000170.1:0-9681 GCA_964657445.1 uncultured Burkholderiaceae bacterium
CGCCTTCAACGCCGTGCAGCATCTCGTTCTTGATGCGGATATTGGCGAAGGTGCCACGCATCATGACCTCGTGGTTGCCGCGCCGGGCGCCGTAGCTGTTGAAGTCGCGCTGGCTGACCTGGCGCTCGATCAGGTAGTCGCCCGCCGGGGACGATTTCTTGATGTTGCCGGCCGGGCTGATGTGGTCGGTCGTGATGTTGTCGCCGAACAGCCCCAGCACGCGGGCGCCGACGATGTCGCCCTTGGCGACCGGCTCCATCGTCATGCCCTCGAAATAAGGCGGGTTCTTCACGTAGGTGGAGCCATCGGTCCAGCCATAGGTGTCGGTCCCGGCCTCGACCTCGATCTTCTGCCACTCCTCCGGGCCCTTGAAGACTTCGCCGTAGCGCTTGAGGAACTGCGCGCGCGTCAGGTCGCCGCGGACGATCTTGGCGATTTCGTCGTTGGTCGGCCACACGTCCTTCAGGTACACCGGCTGCCCGTTCGACCCGGTGCCGAGCGGGGCCGTGGTGATGTCCTCGTTCATGGTGCCGAGCAGCGCGTAGGCGACGACCAGCGGCGGGCTTGCCAGGTAGTTTGCGCGCACCTGCGGATGCACCCGGCCTTCGAAGTTGCGGTTGCCCGACAGGACGGAGACGGCGACCAGCTTGTTCTGGTCAATCGCCTCGCCGATCGCCGAGTCGAGCGGGCCGGAGTTGCCGATGCAGGTGGTGCAGCCATACCCGACCAGGGCGAAGCCCATGGCGTCGAGGTCATCGTGCAGGCCGGACTTGTCCAGGTATTCGGTGACGACCTGGCTGCCAGGGGCGAGCGACGTCTTCACCCATGGCTGCGGGCGTAGGCCGAGCGCACGCGCCTTGCGCGCCACCAGCCCGGCCGCGACCATGACATACGGGTTGGAGGTGTTGGTGCAGGAGGTGATGGCCGCGATCACCACGTCGCCGTGGCCGATCTCGTAGTTCTTGCCGTTGACGGCCACTTTCTTCATGTCGTCGTTCGCCGGCACGCCCAGGCTCTTGGTCAGCTCGGACTTGAATGCGCTGCTGGCCTGGCTGAGCAATACCCGGTCCTGCGGGCGCTTCGGCCCGGCGATGCAAGGCTCCACGGTCGAAAGGTCCAGCTCCAGCACGTCGGTGAACACCGGGTCGGGCGTATTGGTGTCCCGCCACATGCCTTGCGCCTTCGCATAGGCTTCCACCAGCTCAAGCCGCCCCTCGTCCCGCCCGGTCAGCCGCAGGTAATCGAGCGTGGTGCTATCGGTCGGGAAAAAGCCGCACGTGGCGCCATATTCCGGGGCCATGTTGGCGATGGTGGCGCGGGTGGCGACCGCCATTTCGTCCAGTCCAGCGCCAAAGAACTCGACGAACTTGCCGACCACGCCATGCTTGCGGAGCATCTGCGTTACGACCAGCACCACATCTGTCGCGGTCACGCCCTCACGGATGGCGCCGGTCATGCGGAAGCCGACCACGTCCGGGATCAGCATCGCGATCGGCTGGCCGAGCATGGCCGCCTCCGCCTCGATGCCGCCAACGCCCCAACCTAGCACGGCGATGCCGTTGACCATGGTGGTGTGGCTGTCGGTGCCGAACAGGGTGTCCGGATAGGCGAACTGCTCGTCCTTGATCTTGGCCGTCCAAACCGTCTGCGCCAGGTATTCGAGATTGACCTGGTGGCAGATGCCCGTGCCGGGCGGCACGACGCGGAAATTCTCGAAAGCCTGGCTGCCCCAGCGCAGGAAACGGTAGCGCTCCCCGTTGCGGGCGAACTCCAACTCCACGTTGTCATGCAGTGCGTTCTCGGTGCCGGCGACGTCCACCATGACGGAGTGGTCGATCACCAGGTCCACCGGGATCAGCGGGTTCACCTTGTCAGGCGCGCCGCCCAGCTTGATGATGCCGTCACGCATCGCGGCGAGGTCCACCACCGCAGGAACGCCCGTGAAATCCTGCATGAGGATGCGGCTGGGGCGGAACGGCACTTCCTTGGCGCTCGTGGCGGTCTTGGCCCACTCGGCGATGGCGCGGGCGTCGTCCACCGTGGTGGAACCGCCGTCTTCGAACCGCAGCACGTTCTCCAGCAGGACCTTCAGGCTGACCGGCAGCCGCGACACGTCCCCGATGGTTTCCGCCGCCTTCGGGATCGAGAAATAGTGGTATTCCTGCCCGCCGGCGGTGAGGGTTTGGCGTGTCTTCAGGCTGTCCTGCCCCGTGCTCTTCATAGTTGCCTCGCTGTCTGGGCCGGCGCAGGAATGCGTCGCGGTCTCGCTGTCGTTTGGATGTGGTGCTTAAACCACACGGTCGGCTGCGGGTCCACCTGACGGGAGGCGGCTTGGGATCAAATGAGACGGCACCCCGCGACGCCGCGCGCGCTCTGATCAGCGCCGGTGGCTTGGCGGCCTTCAGGGGTGAGCGGCTGGTGCTGGAGGGCGTTTCGCTGGAAGTTCTGCCCGGTGAGGCGCTGCTGCTGCTCGGTCCAAACGGATCGGGCAAGTCCACCCTGCTGCGGCTGCTGGCCGGGCTGAAGCGTCCGGATGCCGGCACGATCGCCTGGCGGGACGATACGGAAACACCCGTGGCCTATCTCGGGCATGCCGACGCCATCAAGCCCGGCCTGACCGTGCTGGAGAATCTGCGGTTTGTCGCCGCCGGGCACCCGGCCGGTCCGGCCCTCGCCGCGCTTGGGCTGGAGACGCTGGCGGAGTTGCCGGGCCGCATGCTCTCCGCCGGGCAACGCCGCCGTCTGGCGCTGGCACGGCTGCCGCTGTCCCGCGCGCCGCTGTGGTTGCTGGACGAACCGACGCTGGGTCTCGACACCGCCTCGCTCGGCCTGCTGGCGGCGCTGCTGGCAGCACACCGGGCTGCGGGCGGTGGCGTGATCGCCGCGACGCACCAGGACCTCGAACTGCCGGGTGCGGCAACGCTCAGGCTCGGTTGATGCTGTTCCTTCGGCTGCTCGGGCGCGAAATGCTGCTCTCGGTCCGGCATGGCGGCGATACCATCGCTGCCGTGCTGTTTTTCGTGCTGGCTGGCGCGCTGTTCCCGTTGGCGATCGGCCCGGCGCCCGAAGTGCTGGCGCGGCTGGCGCCCGGCGTCGTCTGGGTCTGCGCGCTGCTGGCCACGTTGCTGCCGCTGGACCGGCTGTTCGGCGCGGATAGCGAGGACGGCTCGCTCGATCAGTTGCTGCTGTCCGGGCTGCCGGCGTCCATGGTGGCGCTGGCGAAGGCCATTGCGCACTGGGTGGTCACGGGGCTGCCGCTGCTGCTGGCGGCAGGCCCCTTGGCGCTGATGCTGCGGATGGACCCGATGGTCATCCCCGCCTTGCTGGCCGGGTTGCTGCCTGGCACCGCCGTACTGTCGCTGCTGGGTGCCGCGGCGGGTGCCATCGTGCTGGGTGCCAGGCGGGGCGGCGTATTGCTGCCGCTGCTGCTGTTGCCGCTCGCGACCCCCGTGCTGATCTTCGGCGCTGCGGCGGCGGATGCCGCGGCGACCGGGCTGAGTCCTCGCCCCCACTTGCTGCTGCTGTGCGCGCTGCTGGCGGCGGCGCTGCCATTGTGCCCCTTGGCGGCCGGCGCCGCGCTCCGGGCCGCAGGCGACTAGAGCCGGTTGCGCAATTATGTGATCGTCGCACGATGAGGCCACTCGTGGACGTCGCCATCTCGGTCTATGGCAAACCCTATCAGACCGCGGTGACGCTCGCGTCGCTGCTGGACGTCAGTGGCGAGCACATCGACCGGATCGTGTTCCATGAGGAGTTGCAGCAGCCCTATGGCGACCCGGCGCACGCGGTGGCGTCATGCTTTCCCGGCCGCAACCTGCAGCATTACCGGTCCAGACACTGGCTGTATTACGACTACACCCGCCGCGAGCAACTGACGGATCGCGACTTCCGGTTGTCGTTACGCTATCAATATGCGTGGGAGACGACGGACAAGAACTTCCTGTTCCTGACCCACAACGATTGCCTATACCAGTCCGACATCATCGGCGGCATGCTCGACCGCCTGAAAGACGAAACCTACACGGGAGTCGGAATGATAGGGCAGTGCTGGAATTGTCCGGCACACTTCGCAGGGCGATGCAACGGCGACATCTACGAGAGCTACAGGCCTGACTACGCCGAGGCGCTGCAGCTCATCGCGTCCCACCCTGGCCCGCGGACCAAGCAAGGCGGCATCGACCCGGCGTCGCCGATGCCGCTGCCGGAGTGCCGGCTGAATGAATTCGGCTGCCTCATCAATGTCGCGCGCTGCCGCGACCAGGTGATGCCGCTTGGCCCGGTGATGCCTTTCGGGGCGATGAACGTGGATGTCGGCACAGACTGGTTCCGTGGGCTGGTCTTGCAGGGACACCGGTTCCTGAACTGGTCAGAAGGGCTGTGGCACACGCCGTTCAGCCCGAACGGCAATGGGCATGCTGCAAACACCGACCGCCATAAGTACGACATCGCAGAAAGCCGGGCCAAGGCCTACCTCGCCGCGCATTATCCGGCAGTGTTCGACCGCCTCACCGAAAGCCTGAACACCTTCGTCCTATGGCCCGAACTCGACGTCAGCAACGCCCGGCCGGGCCGGCCGTGACTTGGCCGTGCAGACGCACAACACCCGCAAGCAGCCGTAGCGCGTCCGGACCCCCTCGATCGCGCAACGCGCCCTCCTCCATCTCTCCGGCTAAGACTTCCGCTTGGCCGGCGATGATTTCCGCCGCACGCCACAGCGCCTCCCGCGACAGCAGCAACTGCGCTTCGTCCGACAAGCAATTCCAATCGGCCAGCATCGCTTCGTTCCGTTCAGCAAGCCATTTTGGCGGATATGACGCCGGATACACAGCCGCGCCGCAGCGCTGAGCGTATTCCTGAGCAGTTAAGGAAGCGTTGGCCCGCCACCCGCACCACGTCAGCGGCGGCACACCTCATACAAGGCGACTGTCGCGGCTGCGGACACGTTCAGGCTTTCCATGCTGCCCGGCATCGACAGGCCGGCGATCTCGTCGCACGTCTCGCGCACCAAGCGCCGCATGCCGGGCCCTTCAGCGCCCAGCACAAGCGCAACTCGCCGTTCCGCCAGGGCAGGGCCGGAGAGCGGCTTGCCGCCCGCATCCAGACCGACCGTCCAAAGCCCGGCCGCCTTCAGCGCCACCAGTGTCCGCGCAAGATTGACGGCACGGATCAGCGGCACGAGTTCGAGCGCGCCGGAAGCCGCTTTGGCCAATGCGCCCGTCTCCTCCGGCGCGTTGCGGTCCTGCGTGATGACGCAGGCCGCGCCGAACGCTGCGGCCGAACGCAGCACCGCGCCCACGTTGCGCGGGTCGCTCACCTGATCGAGCACCAGAACCGGGCCCGGCCGCTCCAGCACGGCCGCCAGCAGGGGCGTGCCGAGCGGATCGGCCAAAAGCGCCACACCCTGGTGGACGGTGTCGCGCCCCAGCAGGGTATCCAGGCGCGCACGGTCCGACCGTTCCGGCGTCAGCGGCCAGGGCTGCGGGCGGCGCGCGGTCAGCGCAGCCTCCGCCTCCTCCGTCAGGATCAGGCGGCGCAGGCGGCGGGCGGGGTTGCCGAGCGCTGCGTCCACTGCGTGCATGCCATACAGCCAGACAGCCCCGCGCGGCGCCTCCGGCAGGCGCGGACCGGCTGGCGCGCGGCTTCCCCTCGGCTCGCCGGGCTGGTGCTCGGCCTGCAGACGTTCGCGCGGGCGCGCCTCAAGCGTGCGACGGGCATCGGGCGGCCGAGGCACGTCGGAGCGTGGCGTGTCGCTCCTAGGGGTTGCGGCGCCGGGGTGGGCGCCACGCGGCCCGGCACCTCGGGCATAGTCCCCGCGCGGCGCGCCTCTTGGCCCATCGCCGCGCGGCGCATCGGATTGGCCACGCGGCTCATAGGGCCGGCTGGTGCGCTTGTCCGATCCATCGGCCGGGCGCGGAGTCGCAGGGCGCGGGCCGCCCTTGCTGAAGTGCACGTTCGAGGTGGGCCGGCCGGGCGCTCCAGGAGGCGAGCGCGGTGGCCGGGGCGTGTTGCGTCCGCCACCTGGCCCGTAACCGCCAGAGAAGTCGTTGGGCCCTGACGGACCGCCGCGCGAGCCCGAGGGGCCGCCGGGCTTGCGAGGGGGTGATGGCATCGCGGCGGTATAGCCGCCCCATGCCGCCGGGGCTAGCGTGGCGCCAACCAATGGCAAGGAAACCCAGGCAATGAGCGAAATCATCGTGACGGACCGCGCCGGCGTGCGGGAGGTGGCGATCGACCGCCCGGCCAAGCGCAACGCCCTCACCCGGGCCATGTACTGGGCCTTGGCAGAAGCGCTAGCCGGGGCCGCCGCCGCCGGTGCGCGCGCGATCTGGCTCCATGGCAGCCCCGAGTGCTTCACCGCGGGGAACGACCTCGGTGACTTCGCCCGCGCGCAACCCGGCGAGCGCTCGGCCGCGTGGGACTTCCTGGAGGCGCTGATTCCCTGCGAAACGCCGATCGTGGCCTCGGTCAATGGCGCTGCGGTAGGCGTCGGCACGACGATGCTACTGCATTGCGACCTGGCATACGCCTCGGCCGGGGCGCGCTTTCAGCTGCCGTTCGTCAATTTGGGACTGTGCCCGGAGGCCGCGTCCAGCCTGCTGCTGCCAGCGATCGCCGGCACGTTGCGCGCGAACGAACTGCTCCTGCTGGGGGAGCCGTTCGACGCGGTGGCTGCGCGCGAGGCCGGGATCGTGAATGCGGTGCTGCCGACCCCGGCGGAGGCCGACGCAACAGCCCTCGCCCGGGCCACGGCGCTGGCGGCCAAGCCGCCCGAAGCGCTGCGCACGACGCGCGCCCTGCTGCGCCGCAACCGGCAGGACGTCGCGACGGTGATGCGCGCGGAAGGCGCCGAATTCGCCCGCCTGCTGCACGGCGCGGAGGCGCGGGAGGCCTTCGCCGCCATCGCGGAGAAGCGCACGCCCGACTTCAGCCAGGCCGCCGCCGCGGCCGAGTAGTGCGTTGACAACCCCCAGCCTTCAGGAATACGTCGCTGCCGGCCGGAGGGGTGCCCGAGTGGCTAAAGGGGGCGGACTGTAAATCCGCTGCTGTAATGGCTACGTTGGTTCGAATCCAACCCCCTCCACCAGGCCACTCTGTGCGAGTGCGCATTCCCAATCTGCATAGTGCGCCCCGGAAGCCGGACCAAACCGACGGTCGCGTTTTGAGCGGCAATAGCGTCATATGGCCGCAAACAAACGTCAGGATCAGCCAGCATGCCCTCCAAGCCCAACTACAACCACCAGCGCGCCGAGCGGGACCGGGCCAAGAAGGCGTCCAAGGATGCCAAGCTGAAGGACCGCAAAGAGGCTGCGCTGCGGAAGGCGAACGAGCCGGACGCGGCACAGGCAGGCGATAGCCCGGACGCAAGCGCGAAGGAGTAGTCTTTGGTGACCCCTGCGCTGATGCTCGCCTTCGCCGGGTTCGCGTTCGTCAGTTCCATCACGCCGGGGCCGAACAACACGATGCTGCTCGCGTCGGGGGTGAACTTCGGCTTCCGCCGCACCCTGCCCCACATCGCCGGCATCTCCGTCGGTTGCGTCGTGATGCTACTTCTGGTCGGGCTCGGGCTGGGGCAGGTCTTTGCCGCCGTGCCGGCGGTCTATGACGTGCTGCGGGTTGTGGGCGCCTTGTATCTGGTGGTGCTCGCCTGGAAGATCGCCAATTCCGGCCCGCTGCGCGACAGCGACGGCCCCGGCCAGCCGCTGACGTTCTTGCAGGCGGCGGGCTTCCAGTGGGTGAACCCGAAAGCCTGGGTTCTCGTCGTCGGCGCCGCCAGCACCTACGCGCCGCGCGAGGGATTCGCCGTCAACGTTCTCGTGCTTGCTGCCCTGCTCGGAGTGGTCAACGCGCCAAGCATTTGCCTGTGGGCCGGTTTCGGCACGGCGTTCCGGCCGGTCTTGGCCAACCCGGCACGGCGCCGCGCCTTTAACATCGTCATGGCGCTGCTGCTCGTCGCGTCGATGCTGCCCATGCTGCGCGACTGATGCGACTGATCACGCAGCCTTCGATTCGTCCGGCAGAGCGGCGCGCGACCATTCGAGCATCGTAGCGCCCGGCCATTTCCCGCTTTCGATCAGGCCTGACGCAATCGCACGCGCCATGCTGACAATTTCCGACATCCGGCGCGTCATACGTGCATTGTGGTTGATCGAGAGAGAAAGCGTGGTCTTGAGGGACGGCGTCTCGAGCGGGTGGGTCCGCACCCGGCCCGCTTGCAATTCGCCGGACACGGCCTGTTCGGTCGCGATGGTGTAGCCGACGCCCTCGCTCACCAAGCTGCGGATTGTCGAGGGCACATCGACCTCGAGCACCGGGCTGATCTGGATGCCGTTACGCCGCTCGGCTCGGGCGATTGCCCGCCGCTCACTGCAGCCGGCGCTTGGAAGTATGGCGGGCAGGGTCGCCACCTCGCGGAGGCGAAGCGGGCGCGGCGGCGGCTTGAATGGCCAGGTCTGCGGGAAGACGAGCATGAGCGTTTCCTGGACCAGCGGCGCGCTGACCGCGTCGTCGATGGTTGCGCCGTCGTAGATGAAGGCAGCATCCAATTCGCCATTGCCCATCTGTGCTTCCAGCGCGTCCGACTGTGCTTCGATGAACTTGAAATCGTCGCCGGGCCAAAGCTGGCGTGTCCGCCTATACAAGGCCGGCAACAAAAGCGGACCTAAGCTCGGTGGCAGGCCTATCGTAACGGAGCGCCGGGCCGCGGCACCCGAGCCCATTGCGTTCAGGCGCCCGAGGGATTTCTCGATCGTTTCATAGACTGCCAGCAGTCTCCGCCCCTCCTCCGTCAGGCTTATTCCTTTGGAATGCCGGCGAAAAAGCGAATTCCCCAACTCTTTCTCGAGGCTTTGTATCGATCTCGTCAACGCCGGCTGGGTTACGCCAAGACTTATACTTGCTTTTCCAAAGCCTCCGGCTTTGGCGACTACTGAGAAGCTGCGCAACCGCCTCAAGTCTATGTTTTCACATGCCTGCACAGTCAACGGCACCTAGCACAGATGGGATCGAAACGACCTACCAAGTAATCGCTCCACCTCCTCGGCGTTGCATACACTTACATACGCTGCCCTCACGGCAAAATTACCGATGTTTAACATTTGGTCCACTTATTACAGTATCAGACTGAGTAGGTTTTCGGATCTTGCTTCCGTTGACAGTAACAACCGTGGCTTTCCCATCACAGTGTCTCGGTCTTACAACTTTTCTCCGCTTTGGCCGGTTGCCCGATTGTGAACGCCGCAGCAATACTCTGGACAGGTCTGGGCTTGGCTTATCTTTTGATATCGCAACCGCCTCTCTGCTTGGGACGCTTTCGTATCAATTGGTAGGCAAATCCGTAGGACTTCCTGCCGGGTTGTCCGGTGTTTAGAGGAGGGTTGAATGCGCAAGCTCCTGCTGGCCACTGTGGCCGCGCTGGGCGCCTCGATGGGTGTAGCGTCCTACGCTGATGCCCAGATCGTGGTGGACGACAATAACGGGCAGTCTTTCCCGACGCCGGGCTCGGTGACCGTGCGGCTGAACGGCCGCTTCCGGTTCTATGCCGGCTACGTGAACAACGGCGCCGCAGGCAACACGAACTACGGCGTCGCTTCGCCGACCGGCACGGGCGCCGGCGTTACCGCCGTGCAGACGACCAACGCCAGCACGGCCAGCAGCGGCAGCACGCTCGGCACGATCGCGGCC
>CAZZVB010000171.1:0-9678 GCA_964657445.1 uncultured Burkholderiaceae bacterium
GCGGATGTCGTGCATACGCTGTTAGTCTCCGGTTTTCTCATCGCCGGGTGCAGTGCGGATTGGCACCCTACAAGGTCTGTGCTGCTACACGTCCACCGGCTTCGTCTCGACCAATCCTGCAGCGATGATCGAAATCTCGTACAGAACGATCAAGGGCAGTGCCAAGCCGCATTGCGTTATCACGTCGGGCGGGGTCAGCACGGCGGCCACCACGAACATGCCGACATAGGCGTAGCGCCGCATCTTCTTCAGCCCGCGCGACGTCACGATGCCGACCTTTGCAAGCAAGGTCAGCAGGACCGGCAATTGGAACGCGATACCGAACGCGAAGATCAGCTTCATCACCAGGTCGAGGTACTCGCTGACCTTGGCCTGCAACTCGATCGGCAATCCGCCAGCCCCGTTCGGCGTCTCGAACGACAGGAAGAAACGCCACGCAACCGGAAAGACGAAGTAGTAGGCGAGCGCCGCCCCAGCCAGGAACAGCACCGGTGTCGCGACGAGGAACGGCAGGAAAGCGCGCTTCTCGCTGCGATACAGGCCAGGCGCCACGAACAAGTAGATCTGCGTCGCGATCACCGGGAAGGACAGGAATGCGCCGCCGAAGAACCCGACCTTGAGGTAGGTGAAAAACGCTTCATACAGCGCCGTATAGATCAGCCGGCGATCCTGCCGTGTGCGGGATTCGAGGATGTTCGCCAGCGGCTGTGCCAGAAACGAGTAAATCTGCGTCGAGTAGTGATAGCAGACGATAAAGCATAAAAAGAACGCAGCACCCGACCACATCAGCCGCCGCCGCAACTCCACCAGATGGGCGAGCAACGGCATCGGCGTGTCGTTGATGGTGTCTTCGGTCGTATCGGCCACGGAGATGTTCCTGGTGGTGCCGGGTCAAGCGCCCACGGCGCTAGAATCGCGCGTGGACAAATGAGCGGGCGCGCCGGGGCCATGCACAGCCTCTGGCGGAATGAAAGCGGGCGGGGTGATCGCGGGCGTGGCGTGGACCGGTTCGGCCACACTGTCTGCCGGCGGAATGAAAGCCGGCGCAGGCGCATGGTGGGCAATCTCGCTCGCCTCGGCAGGCGCGGCGATCGTGTGCTCAGGCAATGCCTCAACCGGCGTGGTCACGACCGGCGGCGGCGTACGCACCGGGTCCTGAAAGGCAGATCGGATCGAGCCGTCGCTATCGACCGCCCGGGCGATCGTGCCGCGGATGTCAAGGCTGCGGACCTCGCGAATCTGGTCGCGGATTTCGGTCAGGTCGGCGTCCTTCACCATTTCGTCCACGTGGGTCTGGAACTCGGCCGCCATGCGGCGCGCCTTCTTGACCATGGTGGTGATGGCCTTGATCGCGACCGGCATATCCTTGGGCCCGATCAGCACGAGCGCCACCGCGCCGATCAGGGCGATCTCGGTCCAAGCAAAATCGAACATAACAGCCGAACTCCTGACGGGCCGTCTAGCACGTCATATCTAGGGTGGGAAATCGGTCTCACCCACACCGGACGCCTCATCGTCCCGCTCGAGCAGGTGGGCCGGATCCTCCCGCACCGGCACCGGCACGACCGGCGGCGGCTCGACCAGAAGGTCCTCCCGCTTCGGCAGATCGCGCAGGTCCCGCAGGCCGAACTGCGCCAGAAATGCCGGCGTGGTGCCCCACAGCGTGGGCCGGCCCGGCACCTCGCGCTGGCCGCCCGGCACGATCAGCCCGGCGCCGAGCAACGCGTCCATGGTCTGCTGCGACAGGCTGGTGCCGCGCATCTCCTCGATCTCCGGGCGAGTCACTGGCTGGTGGTAGGCAATGATGGCCAGCGTCTCCATCGCCGCACGCGGCAGCCGGCGCGGCTGCGGCACCACCCGGCGCAGCACGGGCGCCAAATCCGGCGCGGTGCGGAACTGCCAGCCGCCTGCCACCTCCACCAGCGTCACGCCGCGCCCAGCAACCTGGTCCCGCAGCGCGGCGAGAACGGCGCTGGCATCCACACCGTCAGGCAGCACTTGTTGCAGCGCTCGCGCGGGCACCGGATCGGCGCTGGAGAATACCAACGCCTCCGCGAGGCGGAGATGCTCGTCGCCGGGTTCGGAATCGTCAGACATTATCCGTGCCTCCAGCCAGCAGGATCGGGCCGAAGGGATTGTCCTGCCGCAGGCGCATCCGGCCGTCCCGCGCCAACTCCAACCCGGCCAGCAAGGTGGAGGCGGTGGCGGCGCGGCGAGCAAGCGGGGTCATCGGCATCTCAGGCAGGAATTGTTCGAGCACGGTCCAGTCGGGGATGCGCCCGAGCATCGCGCCGAGCCGGCCAAGCGCGTCCTGCACGCTCCACAGCGGGATTGCAGCCGGGCGATAGCTGCGCGTGGCGCCGCCGCGGCGGATCACGGCCAGATATGCCCGCAGCAGGCCCGCCGTGTCGGCCGCCAGCCCGGAGCGGTCGATCTCCGTCAACTGCTCCGGCTCACCCCGGCCCCAGACGTCGCGGCCCAGCGTGGGCCGGTCGCCGAGCCAGGTGGCGGCCGCGCGAATCCGGTGCAGCGCCAGCAGCCGGGCGGCAAGCACCTCGGCGGCCTCTGCCCCCTCCTCCGCCTCCGGCGCATCGTCCGGCAGCAGCAGCCGCGATTTCAGCCAGGTCAGCCACGCCGCCATCACGAGCCAGTCCGCCGCCAATTCCAGCCGCACGCCGCCGATCGCGGCCAGGAACTGTTCGACCAGATGCAGGATGGAAATCTTCGCCAGATCGACCTTCTGCGACCGCGCCAGGTCTAGCAGCAGGTCGAGCGGGCCTTCGAAACCATCGAGCTGCAGGCTCAGCCGCAGACCTTCCGGGGCGGCCGCCGTGGTCTCCACCTCAGGCATTATGGCCCGCCAGGCGCATCACCAGATCGACCGCGCGCGGGATCACCGTATTGAGCGCGGAGCCCACCGGGTCGAACTGGACGCCGAACTCGCGCAGCAATTGCGGCATCAGGAACACGCCGAGCAGCACCAGCGCGATGCCCGCACGCTCCAGCCTCGCCCAGCGCATCGCCAGCTCACGCGGCAACACGCCGACCATGATGCGGCCGCCGTCGAGCGGCGGGATGGGCAGCAGGTTGAACAGGCCGAGCACAAGGTTGGTCAGGATGAACGAGTAAAGGAAGCTGGCCGCAATATCGCCGGACATGCCGGGCCAGGTATCGGTCAGGTGCAGCGCCACAGCGGCGAGCCAGGCAAGCACGAAATTCATCGCCGGGCCGGCGGCGGCCACCAGCGCCATATCTTGCCGGGGGTGCTTGAAGCGATAGGCGTTTACCGGCACCGGCTTGGCCCAGCCGAACATGAAGGCGACCCGATGGATGGTCAGCAACTGAGAGATCAGCAGCAGCCCGGGCAGGAGGATGGTGCCGAAACGGTCGATATGGCGGATCGGGTTCAGCGACAGGCGCCCCGCCAGCTTGGCCGTATCGTCGCCGAGTGCCCAGGCTGCGATGCCATGCGCCGCCTCATGCAAGGTGATCGCGCCAATCGCCGCCACGACGGTGACGGCAATATCGATCCAGGTCGAGTTCATGCCGCGGCCTGGGCCAGCAGCGCCTCGCGTTCGGCCAGCATCGCGGAAGGGTCGAGCAACTGGCGGGAGCGTTGCGCCAGGAACAGCGCGGTTCGCATGCGATTCAGCCCGATGTCGCTGACAATGGGACAGCCTGCGAGCATTTCGGCCGTCTCGTCCAGCACGCCGGAGCAGTGCAGGGCGAGGTCACAGCCAGCCTCTAGGGCCGCGCGTGCTCGGTCCGCCGGGCTGCCGGATAGCGCACCCATGGTGAGATCATCGCTGACTAGCACGCCCTCGAACCCAAGACGGCCGCGCATGACCTCCTCGATGATCGCTTTCGACTGGGTGGCGGGATGGGCGGGGTCGGAACCGGCATAGACGATGTGGGCGGTCATCATCCAGGGTAGATGGGCGCAGCGCGCGAATGGCACCAGATCGGCGTCCGCGATCGTGTCCAGCCGGGGCAGACCGGCATGGCTGTCCACGGTGGCGCGGCCGTGGCCGGGGCAGTGCTTGCCCACCGGCTGCACCCCGGCTGCCAGCAACCCGGCGCCCATCGCCGCCCCGATCTCCCCGGCGTCGGCCGGGTCGGCGGAGTAGGCGCGGTCGCCGATCACCTTGTCCGCGCCCGGCACGAACAGGTCGAGCACCGGCGCACAGACCACGTCCAACCCGGCCGCAGCCGCTTCCATGCCGATCAGCGCCCCCGTCAGCCAGGCCGCGCGGAGCCCTGCCGGACTGTCCTGGTCATGCAAGGCGCCGATCTCGGCGGCCGGAGGATGCCTGAGCCAATGCGGCGGCCGCAGCCGGGCGACGCGTCCGCCTTCCTGATCCACCATCGTCACCGCGAGTGCCGGCAAAACGCGGGCGATGTGCGCGGTCAATGCCGCGACTTGCGCTGGGTCCGCGACGTTGCGCGCAAACAGGATGACCCCGGCCGGCTTATGCTCCCGCAACAGGGCGACCTCATCGGGGGTTAGGGTCAGACCGGAAATCCCGACGATGGCGGCTTTCATGGCAGGGTCATAATCGGGCAGGTGCTTCCGTGAAAGCGCTAGGCCGCCGCGACGGTCTCGGCGAAATGGCACGCCACCAGCCGGTCATCCACCAAGCGCAGCTCCGGACGGTCAACGCGGCAGCGGTCGGCGGCATACGGGCAGCGGCTGGCAAATGCGCAACCCGGCGGCGGATCCACGGGCGACGGCAATTCGCCGCGGACAGGCACGAAGGCGCGGCGGCGGGCCGGGTCCACGAACGGCGTCGAGGACAGCAGCATCCGCGTGTACGGATGCAGCGGGCGATCCAGTACCGCGGCGCGGCTCCCCTGCTCCACCGGGCGGCCGCAATACATGACCAGCACGTCGCGGGCCATGTGGCGCACGACGGCGATGTCGTGGCTGATGAACAGGTAGGCGATGCCCAATTCGTCCTGCAGGTCGCGCATCAGGTTCAGCACCTGCGCCTGGACCGACAGATCGAGCGCACTGACCGGCTCGTCCGCCGTCACCACCGCCGGGCGGAGCATCAGCGCACGCGCGATTGCCACGCGCTGGCGCTGGCCACCGCTGAACATGTGCGGATAGCGGTCGAACGCCTCCGGACGCAGGCCGACCCGATCCAGCATGGCGCGCGCTTCCGCCACGCGTTCGCGCCCTGAACCGCGCCGGTTGATGGTGAGCGGCTCCACCAGCGCGGCGCCCACGGTGCGGCGGGGATTGAGCGAGCCGAACGGGTTCTGGAACACCATCTGGTTCTGCAGTTGCAGCGAACGCTCAGACCCGGCGGGCTTGCCTGCGATGGCGATGCCGCCGGCGGTGGGTGGTTCCATCAGGGCACAGACCCGCGCCAGGGTGGATTTGCCGCACCCTGACTCGCCAACCACCGCCAAAGTCTGGCCCGCCTGCAGCTTGAATGACACGCCATCGACGGCTTTCAGCACGCGCCCGCGTCCGGCCGGGTAGTGGCGTGTGACGCCGTCCGCCTGCAGGACCGTCACGACGGCCTGCCCGTCGGCCGCCCGGCATCATCCAGCGGATAATGGCAGCGGACCTTGGCGCCCATTACCGGGCGCAGCGCCGGGCGTTCGAAGTTGCAGCGCATGGTCCGGTGAGCGCAGCGCGGCGCGAACAGGCAGCCGGCAGGCCGGTCGTCGATGCCGGGCACCACGCCGGGTATGGTGGGCAGACGCGGCTTGCCTTCGGCCCGTTCGGGCAGCGCGTCCAGCAAAGCAGCCGTATAGGGATGGCGCGGATGGGCGAACAGCGCGCCGGCCGGCTGCTCCTCCATCACCTGGCCGGCATACATCACCTGCACCCGCTGCGCGGTCTCCGCGACGACGCCCATGTCGTGCGTGATCAGCACCAATCCCATGCCCCGGTCGCGCTGCAGCCCGACCAGCAGGTCTAACACGCCCTTCTGCACCGTGACGTCGAGTGCGGTGGTCGGCTCGTCGGCGATCAGCAGCGCCGGATTGCAGGCGATCGCCATGGCAATCATCGCCCGCTGGTTCAGCCCGCCCGAGAGCTGGTGCGGGAAGGACCGCATGCGCTGCTCCGGCGCGGGAACGCCGACCAGCCCGAGCAGCGATAGCACCCGCGCCCGGACCTGATTGCGCGGGATGGCGCCGTGCACGCGCAGCGCTTCGCCAATCTGCCAGCCGATCGGGTAGCACGGGTTGAGCGAGGACGTCGGCTCCTGAAACACCATCGCCACGTCGCGGCCGACCAGGCGGCGGCGGGCCTTCGGCGACAGGCTGCGCACATCGGCGCCGCGAAACGCGATGCGTTCGGCTTCGACACGACCGATGGCTGGCAGCAGCCCCATGACCGCCAGCATCGACACGCTCTTGCCCGAGCCGGACTCGCCCACGACGCAGAGCACTTCCCCGGCGGCGCAGGTGAGATCCACCTCCTCCACGGCGTTGAAGCGGCCGCGGGCGGTTTCGAACGCGACGGACAAGCTGCTGACTTCCAGCAGGACGCTACTCATCGCCGCAGCTTCGGGTCGAGCGCATCGCGCAGCCCGTCCCCCAGCAGGTTGAACGCCATGACGGTGACGAGGATAGCGAGGCCAGGGAAGGTCAGCAGCCACCAGGCGCGCTGATAAAACTGTAGCGCGTCAGCCAGCATGGTGCCCCATTCCGGCGTCGGCGGCTGCGCGCCCAGGCCGAGGAAGCCCAGCGCAGCGGCGTCCAGAATGGCGGAGGAGAAGCCGAGCGTCGCCTGCACGATCAGCGGCGCCAGGCAGTTCGGCAGCACCACCAGCAGCATCAGCCGCAGCACCCCGGCGCCGGCGGATCGTGTTGCGATGACGTATTCCCGCGCAAGCTCGCCCAGCGCCGCGGCACGTGACAGCCGAACGTAACCCGGCAGCAGCACGACGGCGACGGCGAGCATCGCATTGGTCAGCCCCGGCCCCAGGATCGCCACCACCACGATGGCCAGCAGCAGAGACGGAAACACCAGCAGCACGTCCATCAGCCGCATGATCGCGACGTCGGTCACCCCGCCGGCGAACGCCGCCGTCAGGCCCAGCAGCGTGCCGACGCTGAGCGACAGCGCAACGACGACAGCCCCGATCAGCAAGGACAGCCGTGCGCCATAGATCAGCCGCGTCAGGATATCCCGCCCGAGGCTATCCGTGCCGAGCGGGAAGCTTTGCTGCTGGAACGGCGGTGTCAGGAAGGACTGCCGGAACTGCTCCGCCGGGCCATGCGGTGCGACGATGGGCGCCGCTGCGGCAACAGCGATGAGGCCAACCATGATGACCAGGCCGGCAACGGCGCCAGGTGATTCCAGGAGTCGCCGCGTGAACGCGAAGCGTGGGGTGCGGAGGCTGGTGGCACTCATAATACGCGTTGGCCCCTCACCCAACCTTCTCCCGGAGCAATAGAGCTTTTTGCTCCCTCTCCCGCCTGCGGGAGAGGGCCGTGCTGAAGGCCAGGCATCATCGCCGCAACCGCGGGTTCAGGACCCCGTACAGCACATCCACACCCAAATTCACCGCCATCACCAAAATCGCAATCAGCAGCGTGCCGCCCTGCAGGACGTTGTAGTCGCGGCGCTGCACGCTATCCACCAGCCAATGGCCGACACCGGGCCAGGAGAAGATCGTTTCGGTCAGGATCGCACCGCCGAGCAGTGAGCCGACCTGCAGGCCGAGCACCGTCACGACGGGGATCAGCGCATTCCGCAAGGCATGCACGACCACGACCCGGCCCGGCGACAACCCTTTGGCCCGCGCCGTGCGGACATAGTCTTCACCTAACACCTCCAGCATCGCCGACCGCGTCATCCTCGCGATGGTCGCCAACGGAATGGTGCCGAGCACGATCGTCGGCAAAATCAGGTGGCGCACTGCGGAGCCGAATGCGCCGGGGTCGTCGCTGTAGAACAGGCTGTCGATCAGCAGGAACCCGGTATGCGGCTCGATGTAGTAGAGGTCGTCGATCCGCCCGGACACCGGCGTCCAGCCGAGCGCGACCGAGAAGATCAGGATCGCCATCAGGCCCCACCAAAAGATCGGCATCGACGCGCCCGTCACCGACAGCCCGATCAGCCCGTAATCCAGCGGCGAACCCCGGCGCACCGCGGCGATCACCCCGAGTGGCAGGCCAAGCACCAGCGCGAACAGCATTGCGCAGACGCCCAACTCCACGGTGGCGGGAAAGAACGTCTTGAACTCCGCCCAAACGCTTTCCTGGGTGACAAGCGAGTGGCCCATGTCGCCGTGCAGAAGCTGGGCTTCATAGTCCACGAACTGCTTCCAGAGCGGCTGGTCCAAGCCCAGTTCGTGCCGGAAATAGGCCAGCCGCTCCGGCGAGATGCCGTGTTCCCCGGTGCGCACCTCGATCGGGTCGCCCGGCACGGCATGCACCAGCAAGAAACCCAGCAGCGAGACGCCGACCAAAGTCGGTATAATCAGCGCCAGCCGCCGGGTAAGAAGCTTCAGCAAGCGCTATTGCAGATCGACTTGGTCGAACAAGTGTCCACCCAGCGGGCTCATCGTGTAGCCCGTCACCGTCTTGCGTAGCGGCTGGAAGGTGATCGAGTGCGCGATCAGGAAGAACGGCGCCTCGTCATGCATGATGACCTGTGCCTGCTCGTACAACTTCGCCCGGTCCGCCTGCCCGGGCAGCGTCGCCGCCTTCTGGATCAGCGCATCGAAGTCCTTGTTGCACCATTTGGACGCGCTGCCGCCGCCGGTTCGGGCCGCCGCACAGCTTGCCAGCGGCGTGAAGAAGTTGTCCGGGTCGCCATTGTCGCCGGTCCAGCCCAGTTCGGCCATCGTCGCCTCGCCGGCCTGCACGCGCTTGCGGTACTCGCCCCATTCGTAGCTGACGATCTTGGCCTTGACGCCGATCTTCATCAGGTCGGCCTGCATCAGCTCACCGATGCGGCGAGCATCCGGGTTGTACGGGCGCTGCACCGGCATCGCCCACAACTCGGTCTCGAAGCCATCGGGGAAGCCGGCCTCGGCCAGCAGCTTCTTTGCCGCCGCCGGGTCGTACGGGTAGTCCACGACGCTGTCGTTGTAGGACCACATGGTGGGCGGGATCAGGTTCTTGGCCGGCTGTCCCGCACCCTGATACACCGCGTCGAGGATCGCCTTCTTGTCGATGGCCATGCTCAACGCCTGGCGCACCCGCTTATCGGTGAACGGCGGTTTCTGGTTGTTGAACGCCAAGTAGCCGATGTTCAGCCCGGCTTGCTGTAGCAGCGTCAGATCGGCATCAGCCTTGATCCCCGGAAGGTCGGCCGGCTGCGGGTAGGCCATCACCTGGCATTCGTTGGCGCGCAGCTTCGCCAGGCGCACGGCCGGATCCTTGTTGATGGAGAACACCAGCGAGTCGAGCTTGGCTTTCGGACCCCAGTAATCGTCGAACCTGCGGAAGCGGATGGTCGCGTCCCGCTGGTAGGCGACGAAGCTGAACGGCCCGGTGCCGATCGGCTGCTGGTCGATCTGCTCCGGCTTGCCCGCCTTCATCAGCACGTCAGCGTATTCGGCGGACTGGACGGACGCGAAATCCATCGCGAGGTCGGCCAGGAACGGCGTCTGCGGATCTGTCAGGGTGAACTTGACGGTGTAGTCGTCCACCTTGTCGATCGCGGTGATCAGCTTTGCGAAGCCCATGTCGCCGTAGTAGTCGTAG
>CAZZVB010000172.1:0-2853 GCA_964657445.1 uncultured Burkholderiaceae bacterium
GGCCGGCCTCGAACGCTTCGATCGCGTCGAATGGCCCGGCGACCACACAGAGCGCAGGCGAGTTGATCGCCGCCAGGTCGAGTTCGCTGCCAAGCAGAGGCGTCAATTCCGCCTCCGACAGGCGCACCGCGACCATGGCCCCGCCGGGCATCGCGGCCATCAGCCTGCCGCGCTCTGCAATCAGGCGCAGCGCGTCCTCCAGGCTGAAGACCCCCGCGAGGCAAGCGGCCACGAACTCGCCCACGCTGTGACCCAGCATCACGGCAGGCCGAATGCCCCAGGACTGCCAGAGCAGCGCCGTGGCATAGCCGATGGTGAACAGCGCGGGCTGTGCCAAACCGGTGCCGAGCAGCGCGTCCTCGTGGCTCGGGTCGTAAACCACGCTGCGCAGATCGAGCCCGAGCAAGGGCTGCAAGATCGCTGCACAACGATCGACCGCGTCGCGAAATACCGGCTCCTGCTCATAGAGCGCGCGGCCCATGCCCGGATACTGCGCGCCTTGGCCGGGGAACAGGAACGCCGTGCTCCCACCCTTGCCGCTGCCGGTCGCCGCCCGGCCATCCTCCAACGCCACCATACCGTCGGCATGACTGCTGCACGCGACCGCGGCACGGTGCGCGAAACGGCGCCGCCCGGTCTGCAACGTCCACGCGATGTCGGCCAGGTCCTGTTCGGGATGGGCTTGCAGGTGAACGGCGAGCCGCGTGCGCGCCTTGGCCAGGCCGGCCTCGCTACGCGCAGAAACGAGCAGGACCTGATGCTTGCGCGACGGGACCGGGGCGTAGGCTGGCCCTTGCTCCAGCACCGCATGCGCGTTGGTGCCGCCAACGCCGAACGCGCTGACGGCAGCAACCCGGTCGCCCTGCCACGCTCCGGCCTGCGCCGTGATGCGGAAGGGGCTACCCGCCAGGCGCATCGCCGGGTTCGGCGATTGGTAGTGCAGCGTGCCCGGGATCACGCCCTGCTCGACCGCAAGCGCCGCCTTGATCAGGCCCGTCGCGCCGGCTGCCGCGTCGAGGTGGCCGACATTGCCCTTGACCGATCCAAGCGTGCAGTGGCCCGCCGCGCCGGCATCGCCGAACACCTGGCAAAGTGCCGCGAACTCGATCGGGTCGCCGAGCGGCGTCGCGGTGCCGTGGGCCTCCACATAGCCGATTTGCGCTGGAGCGATGCGCGACTGCGCCTGCGCCGCGCGGATGCAATCCGCTTGGCCGCTGACGCTAGGGGCGGTGAAGCCGACCTTGCTGGCGCCGTCATTGTTCGTAGCCGCCCCGCGAATGACCGCATGGACATGATCGCCGTCGGCCAAAGCGTCCTCGAGGCGCTTTAGCAGAACCACCGCTGCGCCGCTGCCGAACACCGTGCCGCTGGCCGCCGCATCGAACGGGCGGACATGCCCGTCCGCCGAAGCAAGCCCGCCCGGCTCGTGCAGATATCCGCGCTGCTGGGGCAGGGTGATCGAGACGCCGCCCGCCAGCACCATGTCCGCCTCGTTGGCGCGCAAAGCGGCGCAGGCCTGGGCAATGGCGACGAGGGAGGTGGAACATGCGGTCGCCACGGTCACCGCAGGGCCCCGCAGGTCGAGCTTGTAGGCGACCCGCGTTGTTAGGAAATCCGCCCCGGCGCCGAGCAGGGTTGGGTAGCTGCCGGTTTGGTATTGGCTCGTGTAGGCGAGGATTGCATCGCGATCGGCGAGCACGTTGCGCAGCAGGTAGCTGTTCGGGCTGCTGCCGGCGAACACGCCGATGCGGCCCTGGTAGGCCGCCGGGTCATAGCCGCCGGACTCCAGCGCTTCCCAGGCAATCTCCAGAAACACGCGCTGTTGCGGATCGGTCAGTTCCGCATCGCGCCGGGTCATGCCGAAGAATGCGGGTTCGAACTGGTCGATGCCGTCCAGAACGGGGCGTGCCGCCACGAAAGCCGGGTCGGCGCGTCGTTCCGGCGGGAAAGCGTCCTGCAACTCGTCAGGGCGGAAGCGGGTGATCGATTCGATACCCTCGCACAGGTTCGCCCAGAAACCCGGAACGTCCTCGGCGCCCGGGAAACGTCCGGCCATCCCGACGATCGCGATGCCGGACGTCACCGAGGGCAAATGCGCTGCCGGATCGATTGCGGTAGCGCCGTCCAGGTGAGCGGCCAGGCTTGCGATGCTGGGGTAAGCGAACAAATCCGTCAGCGCGACCGGCATGCCGGCATCGATCATTGCTGCATGCGCGCGCACGACGTCCATCGAACTTGCGCCGCCATCGAACAGGTTTGCAGCCGGCGGCAGTTCCTGGCCCAGCACGTCGCGCCAGATGGCGGCGAGCTGGCCGGCCGTGCCAGACTGTGCGGCCTTTGGCAAAGCCTTGCGGTCCAGCTTGCCGTTGCGGTTCAGCGGCATGGCGTCCAGCACGGTGATCGTGGCCGGCACCATGTGCTCCGGCAACCTGGCAAGCAGTGCACGCCGCAGGCCGGTGCCGTCGGCCTGTCCCGTAACGAACGCCGACATGCGGCCATTCTGATATTGCACCGCGGCTTCGCGCACTGCGGGATCCCGCAGCAGCTCGGCTTCGACCTCGTCCAGCGCGACGCGGCGGCCACGGATTTTGACCTGCCGGTCGGTGCGGCCGCCGAACTCCACCACGCCATCTGCGCGCATGCGGGCGCGGTCGCCGGTGTAATACAGCACGCGCCCATCCGGACCGGAACGGAACGCGGCGGCCGTCTGATCGGGGCGGTTCAGGTAGCCGAGTGCGACACCATCGCCGCCGGCGCACAATTCGCCCAGTTCACCCGGCGCGACCGGTTGGCCCGCATCGTCCAGGATGAACACCTGCGTGCCGCGGATCGGCCGCCCGATCGGCAGCGGCG
>CAZZVB010000172.1:2953-9498 GCA_964657445.1 uncultured Burkholderiaceae bacterium
GCGTCCAGCGACGGTACTGCATCCGGCAGGATCGCGAGTGTCCCGCCATTGAGCAGCGCGCCCCAAATTTCGAAGGTGGACGCGTCAAACCCGAGCGGCGCGGCCTGCAGCACCACTTCATCCGGGCCTAGCTTCACGTAATCCGGGCCGCACACCAGCCGGAGCACGCCGCGAACGGGCGTCACAACGCCCTTTGGCGTTCCGGTCGAGCCGGACGTGTACATGACGTATGCGGCGCTCCCGGCATCCTCTACGGGGCAGGGAAACGCCGGCGCCTCCGCAACCGGCTTGTCGAGGCGCAGCGTCGTTACGGCAGACGGAATGTCGCGATCCGTGATCAGCAGCCGCGGGGCGGCGTCGGCCAAGATGGCATCGCGTGCCACGGCCGGCAGGTCAGGCTCGATCGGAACGTAGGCGGCACCAATCTTCCGCACTGCAAGCATCGCAGCGATGACCCGCGCAGACCGCGCCGCGACGAGTGCGGCCCGGTCACCAGGGCGGAGACCCGCCTGCCAGAACGCTCTCGCAAGCGCGTCGGCCAGCTCTGCAAGCTGGCCGTAGGTAAGACGCTCAACACCGTCCAGCGCGATCTTGGCGGAGCGTACGTCCGCGACTTTCTCGAAATGACCGAACACGGCTTTACACCTGCGGGGCGATGACCCGTCTTATAATGCGCGCAATTGGTAAATAACTCACCCGTACGTATTCTCGGTCTAGGCCATCAACCAACCGTGTCCAAGAGGTGTCATGATATCAGATTGTTAACAATCACTTCTGGTTGTGTCCGTTGCCTAGACCACCGGCGACGGTAGCGACTTTCCCAGAAAAAACGCCGCGAGATTGTCCAGCATCAGTTGGCCCATAGCGGCGCGAGTCTCGTTTGTCGCGCTGGCCACGTGCGGGGTAAGCAGCACGTTGTCCATCGTCAACAACTCCGCCGGGACATGCGGCTCCGCGGCAAACACGTCGAGCGCCGCGCCGCCCAGGGTCCCGGCCTTTAGTGCCTCCACCAGCGCCGCCTCGTCCACGATGGAGCCGCGCGCGATGTTCACCACAGCGCCGTCGGGCCCGAGTGCGTCGAGCACCGCGCGGTTGACCATGTGCTTGGTGGAGGCGGAGGCCGCCGCGCAGATCACCAGCACGTCGCAGCCCTGCGCCAACGCCAGCACGTCGGGCACGAAGCTGTAAGGCAGGTCCTTTTTAGACCGGCTGTAGTAGCTGATCGCGCCATCGAAGGCGGCCAGACGCCGCGCGACGGCCTGGCCGATCCGTCCCATGCCGAGAATGCCGAACCGCTTGCCGCTCACCTTGCGCGCCAGCGGCATGTCGCCCTTCGGCCACAGCCCGGCGGTGACATGGCGATGAGCATGGTGCAGTTGGCGAAGCAAGCCGATCGTCAGCCCGACCGCCAGGTCTGCCACGTCATCCGTCAGCACGTCCGGCGTGTTGGTGACCCGGATGCCGCGGCTTTCGGCGGCCTTGAGGTCAATCCTGTCATAGCCCACGCCATTGATGGCGACGATCTTGAGGTTCGGCAGTGCGGCCATCAGCTCGGGCGTAATGCCGAGGTGCCCGGCGGTGACCACCCCAGCGACTTCGGCCGCATGCGCCGCCAGCCAGGTTTCGCTGCCGGATACATCATAGGGATGCACTGTATAGTGGGCGTCGAGCTGGGCCTGGATGTCCGGGCGAAGCGGTGAAAGCTGCAAAAGGATCGGCATGCGGGACGTCCTTCTATTGTGCGCGTCAGCTCCCCGGCGCTGCCGACGGGGGCGACGGGAAGATCAGGCGGTTGCCGCCGGGGCTCACCGCGAACACCGCCAGTCCACGCCCGACCTGGCCGGCGGCAGTCAACACGAACGGGCCATCGACGCCGTTGAAGCCGCTCGGTTGGGTCAGGATGCCCGGATTTCCAGCCGCGATCCGCGCCAGCCGGCCCGCGTCATAGGCGATGTCGGCAAAGCCCGGCGGTGGAGAGCCGAATCGTGCGCGATACGATTGCTCGAAGCCCGTGCGCGACGCTGGGTCTGGCGCGGCATACCAGGCGCCGTCGAGGCCAACGAGATTGGCCGCGTCCCGAGCCCAGGTGGCGGGACCGATGACCTGCACCTCCGGCGGGGTGATGTCGTAGGACGGCAGCACGCCTGCAACGGTTTTGAGCGTGGGGCCGGTCTCCGCGAGCAATAGGGCGTCGATCGGCGCCGGCGGCACCGTTTGCTGCGCCAGCACGTCGGCCTGGCCTTGGATCGTGGGATCGCTGTCCGCCCGAGCCGCACGGACCTGGTCGTCAATCGCGCCACGCCGGTGCGCGTAGTCGGACACGTCTTTCAGCGCCGCTTGCAAGTCGGCGACGCGCCCGGTCGGGTAGCGCTTGACCGCCGGGGGCGGGTCGCCGGCGGACGACGCAGCGCGGGATAGCCCATCCGCCAGCGCGTTGCCGAAGATATTGTCGGGCAGTACGGCGCCGATCCGTGCCTTGCCGGTCGTCGAAAGCGCTTGCACCAGCCGGGCTACCTGTTGTTGCGGCGTGATCCCCATCGCCCACACGCCCGGCCGGCCCTGCTGCCGGTCGGAGGTGAAGGCGAGGATAGGAACGGCGCCGTTCACCACCGCGGCCGCAGCCGCCGTTTCCGGCGCGGTGAGCGGGCCGATGATGATGGCGTCGCCGTTGGTCATCGCCGCCTGCGTCGCCGCCGTCGCGCCGGTCGGCGTGCCCATCGTGTCCCGCACGTCCGGTTGCGGCCCGTCCGGCCCGAGCGCAAGCTGCACCGCTTGCAGCAGGTCGTGACCGAGGCTGGCATTCGGCCCGGTCAACGGCACCAGGACGGCAACCTTGCGGTTGAGCGCTGGCGGCGGGACGTAGCCGGCCTCTCCAGGGCGCAGGCCCGGCGCCGTGCCGGGCGGCATGACGCAGCCTGCCAGCAAGGCTACGATCAGGAGCGGGCGGAGTTTGCATGAGCCAACGACGGCAGTTACGCGGCAAATCAAGGTCCGCCCTCCGATGAGTGAGGCCGAGGCGAGCCTGGATGAGCAGCCCAGCCCGGCGGGTGGACTTGTGCTGGTTTCCACGCCCATCGGCAACCTCCGGGACATCAGCGCCCGCGCCCTCGATGCCATCGGCAAGGCCGATCTGCTGCTCTGTGAAGACACCCGAGTGACCGCCCGGCTGCTCTCGGCTTATGCCATCTCCGTCCCGACCTCACCCCTGCACGACCATAACGAGGATGGGCGCATCCCCGCGCTGCTCGAGGCCATGCGCGGCGGGCAGCGCATCGTGCTGGTATCGGACGCCGGGACGCCGCTGGTCAGCGATCCGGGCTTTCGGCTGGTGCGAGCGGCGCTTGCTTCCGAGGTGCCGGTGGACGCGGTGCCCGGCGCCAACGCCGCGGTGACCGCGCTGGTGCTGAGCGGCCTGCCGCCGCAGCCCTATCTGTTCCTGGGCTTCGCACCGCCTCGCTCGGCGGCCCGCGCCGCCGCCTTCGGCACCTTGCGCGCGGCCGAGCGGGCAGGGCTCGAAGCCACCCTGATCTGGTACGAGGCGCCGCATCGCCTGGCCGAAATGCTGGCCGACCTGCACACGGCCTTTGGTGACCGCCCTGCCGCCGTCGCGCGCGAGCTGACAAAGCGCTTCGAGGAGGTGCGCCGCGGCGGCCTGGCCGACCTGTCCGCCCATTACGCCGCCGAAGCGGCCCGCGGCGAGATTACCGTCCTGATCGGCCCACCACCCCCCGAAGCCCGCGACGCCGAGAACCTCGACGCCCAGTTGCGATCCGCCCTCGCAACCAGCAGCGTGAAGGACGCTGCCGCGTTGGTCGCCGGGTCCACCGGGCTGCCGCGACGCACGGTGTATGCGAGGGCGCTGGAACTGAGCCGGGAATGACGCAACCCCTTCCTCCTCTCACCCCTTTCCGGAGAGGGCTTTCAGTTCACGGCGATACTCGCAACATCGCGCACGTCGCGCCCCATCCGCTTATCGCCGGGTATCGCCAACCGAGGCAGCGTCATCGCCGTGCCATTGTTGCTCAGCCCGATGATCACCGGCTTGTCCTCGAACTCCGGGTCGATCTCCCCGGCCGCGAGCACGACGGAGTAACCATCGGTGCCGGTGACGGTGATGGTCTGGCGAACACGCTTGTGGAAGTTCGGTTCGATCGCACCAGCCTTCAGAAGAACTTCCCACAGCACTGGGCCGCTGAGGTGCAAGGCCGCGCCATGCTCGCCCGGCAACGTGACCATCGCGGCCGGCAATGCGCGCAGGTCCGCCAGGGTGATGTCTTTGGCCGTCCCATCCGCGGCGGTGACATGAATTGCGGGGTCTGTCTGGGCAGACAGGTGGACAGGCAACGTCGCCGCCAGGAGTGTCGCAGCTACCAGAACCGATCTCAGGGTCGCGCGCATCGGTGCCTCCGCTATATGCGGTTGACTACAGCGCAACGCTGTTACCGCAGCAAGGCCGGCAACAGCGCGTCCAGCCGCAGGCGGCCTTCCGCGGTCGCGATCAGGCGCTCGCCGGTCCGCTCGACATAACCTTCCTCCACCGCCATCGCGAGCACTCGCTCGTCCAGAGCCTCGTTCAGCGCCATCCCGGTGCGCTGGGCGAAGCGCGCGGCGTCGATGCCTTCGTGCAGGCGCAGCCCCATCAGAAGCATTTCCCGCGCGCGGTCCTGCGGGCTGATGATTTCTTCCGCCGTGCTGCCGTGGCCGTCCCGCTCGACCCGGTCCGCCCATGGCTCCGGCGCGCGGTGGCGGCGGGTGGCGATCAGTTTGTCTTCGAACGAGAGGCGGCCATGCGCGCCCGGGCCGATGCCCGCATAATCGCCGTAGCGCCAGTAGGCCAGGTTATGCCGGCTTTCCGCGCCCGCCGCCGCGTAGTTCGATACCTCGTATTGCCGCAAGCCATGGTCCGCAGCCGCCTGCGCGGTGGCTTCGTAGAGCACAGCCGCATCGTCCTCACCCGGCAAAATCAATTCACCCCGGCGATGCAGCGCTTCGTAGGCGGTGCCGGGTTCGATGGTGAGCTGATATAGCGACAGATGGTCGGCTGCGAGCGCCAGCGCCCGGTGCAACTCCTCCCGCCAGGCCACGAGCGTTTGCCCGGGGCGGGCGTAGATCAGGTCGAACGACAGACGCGGGAAGATGCGCCGCGCCACCTCCAGCGCCGCGATCGCCTGGGCGGCCGAGTGCTGCCGGCCAAGCCGCCGTAGCGGCTCGTCCTCCAGGCTCTGCACGCCGAGTGACACGCGGTTCACGCCCGCCGCCCGGAAATCCGCCAGCCGGGCCGCCTCCACGCTGGTCGGGTTGGCTTCGAGTGTGATCTCGATGTCCGCAACCGGGTCGAACAGCCGCAACGCGTCGCCGATCAGCGCCGCCGCGGTGGCCGGCTCCATCAGGCTGGGCGTGCCGCCGCCGAAGAAAATCGAGCCGAGTGTCCGCCGGCCCAGCCGCGCCGCCTCCCACGCCAGCTCGGTGCGCAGCGCCGCCGCGAACCGCGCCTGCGGAATGCGCTCCCGCACATGGCTGTTGAAGTCGCAATACGGGCATTTCGCCAGGCAGAACGGCCAATGGATGTAGAGGGCAACCGGTTCGCTCACTCGGCCCATATGGCCCGGCAGCGTATGCAAGCAAACTTGGCTAACGCAGCACGAAAGCCGAGCCGTCCCACAGCCTGAATGGGCGGCTGGCGCTGACGGACCAGCCATGCCGCGCCGCCCAGCGCCCCGCATCGGCGCGGTCCGTCGCATCGCCGCGCCCATAGGACAGATTCAGCACGACCAGCGCACCGCCCGGCGAGAGCGACGCGGCGATGCCATCCACGATCATGTCGGCCAAACCCGCCCGAACGATGTAGGGCATGCTGTCCACCGCCAACGCCAGGTCGAACGGGCCGGGCGGCACCGACCGGCCATCGGTGACCACGAACCGCATCCGGCTGTCCGCCCCGTGCCTGCGCTGCGCCTCCGCGATCATACCCGCCGACACATCGAGCCCGAGCACCGACCGGCAATGCGGCGCCAAAGCCGCGGCGATGCGGCCGATCCCGCAGCCGAGATCGAGCGCGGAAGCGCCGTCCGGCAGCAGGCTCTCGGCATGCAGCCAGGCCACGATCTCGTCGGTAGCCGCTTGCAGGATCGCCGGGTCGCCGAGGGAGTAGAGCGCTACCCCCGCCTCGGGCGAGTGTGTCACCGCCCGGTCGAAGAACGCGGCGACGCCTGCGACGCCGCCCAGGGCATTATGGTCACTGCCTGTCGTTCGGATTTCCACCGCCAGTCGGTCCAGCTCCGCGGCGCGCCCATTAAGCAACGCGGCCAGATCCTGCCAGGCTTGGCTCGGCGGCTCCGGCCGGGCGCCCTGCACGGCGGCGGCGATGCTGTCAGCGTTCTCACCCCCCAGCAACATGCGCGACAACGCCACCTGGGCCGAGATTTCGCCGCGCAAGCACTGCTTGATCGCCTCGCTCACACCGCCTCCATCCGGATTGCCGTATGCGCCTGGCAGGACTTGAACCCGCGACCAAGCCGTTATGAGCGGCCCGCTCTAACCAACTG
>CAZZVB010000173.1:0-9485 GCA_964657445.1 uncultured Burkholderiaceae bacterium
TCGCTGTCCTGCGTGGTGTAGCGGCCTGCGGTGTCGAGCAGGATGGCGTCTTCGGTGAACCACCACTCGCAATTGCGCGTGCCGCCCACACCGCGCAGCGGATCCTTGCCGATCGATTCCGCCAGCGGGAACTTCAGGCCGGAGTTCAGCAGCGCCGTCGTCTTGCCGGAGCCGGGTGGCCCGATCATCACATACCACGGCAGTTGATACACGTAGCCGCGCCGGCCGCCGCCAACCCGGCGCAACTGCACCAGCGCCTCTTGCAACCGGCCGCGAATCTGGTCCAGCTCCTGGGCGGACAGATCGGATTTATTGGGCTGCTGGTCGGTCGTGATCGCGTTGATCATCGACTTGTTCGCGCGCCGGTCTTGGATTTCCGCGCCGATCACGTAAACCGCCCAGCCCGCCAGGATCGCCAGGCAGGCTATGATGCGCGACCGCTGGGTGTCGAACGGCTCCCAATGCCCGAGCCGGAAGGCGTCGCCGTAGAAGAACAGCACCAGGCAGGCGGCGAGCGCCCAAATCAGCGCGCGCAACCAGCGGCGCTTGATGGACCGCATCAGCGGCTGCGCGTAGCTGGACGCCATGCCGATGAAGCCGCGCAGGAAGTTCACTTCGCGGCTCCTGCGCTCACCGGGTGGGCCGCCGGGTCGGCCGTAGTGGCGACGTCGCTGATGACGATCTCCGTCCGCCGATTGGCCTCCCGGCCAGCCGGCGTGTCGTTGGGCTGCAACGGCGCAGTCGCCCCTCGCCCGTTCACCCGCATGCGGTCCCGCGGGATCGTGTCGGCCAGCACGTCCGCCACGGCCTGCGCGCGCGCCAGCGACAACTCGAAGTTTGAAGGGAACCGCGCGCTGTGGATCGGCTGGTTGTCAGTGAAGCCCTGTACTTGAACATCACCTTTCTGCGCCGCCACGGCTTGGGAAATCTGGGTGATGATCGGCCGGTATTTGGCCGTCAGCGTCGCACTACCGGATGCGAACATGCCGGCATTGTGCACACGCACGATCAGGTTGGCGCCGTCGGCCAGCACCTCCACCTCACCGGCCTTCGTCAGCGGGGCGAGTTGCGTGCGCAGCTCATTGAGCGCACTCGGGGCAACTTGCGGCAGGGGCGCCGGGGCGGACACCGCTAGCGTCGCCGGGCCGCCCGGTGGCGCGGTGGCGATCGCCTCGAGCGTGCCGTCCGACGCGTTGTTCAGCAGCGTGCTGAACAACAGGTAGCCGCCGACGAGCAGCGCCACCGTCACCGCCGCGATGGTCCACAGCGCGATGGAGGAACGCAGCGGGCGATGCCGCGCCTGCACGCCGCGCCAATGCGGCGACAGTTCCCGCTCGAAGTCGCCATATACCTGCCGTAACGTCCGGTATAGGCTTTCCCTAATCCGGCTGAGTTCCAGCGCGCCCTGATCGATCACGCGCAGCCGCCCCTCGAACCCGATCGACAGGCACAGATACATCAGCGCGAGCACATCGCGGTTGTTGCCAGGATCTTTATGCAAGTGTGTCAGCAGGTCGAAGAACCGCTCGCCACCCGTCACATCGACGTGGAACGTGCTGACGAGGCTGTTGCTGGCCCAGGCGCTGTAGGCGCCCCAAGGCGTGTTCAACACAATATCGTCCAGGGTCGCGCACACCGCGTAATGCGCCGCCCGCGCCTGCTCGGGCGGCACGCCAGCGGCCATGATCATGCGTTCGAAGTTCTTGATCTCGTCCACCGCGCGGGCCCGTAGCGCCGGCACGTCACGGTTGCTGACGCTGCCACGCAGCCGGCGCGCGAGGTTCAGCAGTTGCGCCGCCGCGCCCACCACCACGTTGAAGCTGCTGCTGGCAAGCAAAGCGAAGTCGAACGAAACCACATTTGCGGGCGCAAGCGGCCGGGTCGCGGCGCGTGCAGCGGCCTGTCCCGGCCGAACCTTGCCGCCCGGCGTGGGCTTGAGGATGGTCGGTCCATCGTCATCCAGCGGTTCATAGGCCATAGGTCATGCCTTGATCGCCCATAATTCCATTTCCAGTTGGGGGAAGCTGCCGGCCAGGTGCAGCGCCAGCGCGCCACTCGTCTCCAGCGACTTCCAGAGCGGACCGCCGCCATCCAGTTCGAAGTAGGTTGATCCGGCGCGGTACGGCAATTGGCGCGGCGCAACCGGCAACGCGCGGATCGGGATGCCCGGCAGCGCGATGTTGACGAGTTGCGCGATCTGCTCGACCGGGCCGATCTTGATCTGGTTCGGGAACATTCGCCGCAACTGCTCGGCCGGCACGTCGGCATGCACCGACAGCACGAACGTGGCGTTCACCAGCAGCGAGCGATCGGTGATCATGCCGACCCGCACACCATGCCGGCGATCTTGCAGCGGGATCATGACCGCCGTCTGTTCCAGCACGCTCGACAGCGAACTGCGCAGGTCGGCGAATACCGGCGCGAACGTCGCATACAGGTCGCCATGCTGGTAGGCAGGGAACACGGTCGCGCGCCGCGACTGTGTGGTGAAGGTCGCAAGCTCCCCGGCGAGTGCCACGCAATGCTGGAACAAGGCTTCCGGATGCAGAACATGCGCGCTTTGCAGCAAGTGACGCAGCAGCGGTTCACAGCGATTCAATGTCTGCAACAAGACGAAGTCGGCGACCTCCGCCGTGCCGCGGACCGAGGGATCGGCGATCCGGGCGGAGATCGCCTCGGCACGGTGCGTGATCAGGCCCTGAAACTCCGCCAGGAAACCGGACAGCATCGGCTGCACGGCGCAGTTCAGGCAGGGTGCGACGAACTTATCGTCCAGCACGACCGAAAGGTCGCTGCGCATCTCCACGATGGTCGCTACCGGAAGCAGCGCATAGCCCGCCGTCGGCCCGCCTGACAGCAGATAGACCAGCCGGGAGCGGCCCACATCCAAGGTGGCGCTGGCGAAGCTGCCGCTATTGGCGTCGGGCGCCTCGTACGTCGTGCGGCGCGACCGCGTGCCCGCCTCCTCCCGCCGGTCTCCGCCGATCTCGAACGCGCCTTGCTGGCGGTGCGGCATCGCCAGATACACGGTCGCGCCCCGTTCGCTGCCAGTCAGTTCCAGCGGTGGCGGGTGGTCGGCTTCATCTGGAATGCTGAACGGCGTTCCGTCGGGCATGATGCCGCGGCAGGATGACAGTGCGAACTTGCCGATGTTCAACAAGTCGCGGTCATATGCGATGTCCGACAGCCCCCAGCGATGCGGCTGCAAGTCTCGCACCGCATTCTGCACCAGCGCCTCGGTCCAGCGGTCCGATTGCTGGAAGTGCTGCACGCGAAGGAACATGCCCTCCGTCCAGACGACACGGTTGTTGCCGAGCATCAGAACCCTGTCATTTCGCGGCGACCTGAACTTTATCGCCGGAGAGCGTGATGGGCATGTTGGACTTCAACGGCGCCGTGACCCGCCAAGTGGCATGGTCGATGTCGCGGAACCCGGCCGCGATGCCCAGGTATTGTGCACCCGGTTTGACGGTGATCGCGATCTTCGTCGATTGCCCGGGATGCACGAACGTATCCTCCCGGGCCACCAGTTCATCGCCTAGCGTCGCAGTTTCCTTATCCGAAAGCTGGAAATAATCGGCGTTCGCAAACCGCGCCGTGCTCTTGAGCTGGTACAGGCGGACTTGCACCGGAGTCGGGGTCCCCGCCGTCGAATTGAGATCCTTGCCGCCCTGCAAGGCCACGTTGGCGACCGAGGGCACCCCGCCGCTGCAAGCGGCCAGGCCCGCGGCGGCGGCGACGCAAAACGCAAGGCGGACGAAACGGATCATCGGTGTCCCCATAGCGGTCAATGGCTGCGGCGTACCTGGCGGGCATAGGCGGCAGCTAACGGCGATAACAGGGAACCGCCCGTATTCTGCGCACCGCTTTCCTGCAAGATGCGGTAATTCTTCTCGTAGATCGCCCAGCAACGCGCCGCGCGTGCGACCGGCAGCACCGAGCCGAGGCTGGACTCCCCTTTGACCTTTTCCGCGATCATCTCCGGGTCGAGCTGCGCGGACAGTTCCGCAAACACGCTGTTCAGCGCGGCGATCAGCGCGAGCTCATGCACTTTGATGTCGTCCAGCGCCTGACGCATCGCTGCCGCACCCGGAAGGAACCCGGCAGGCGGCTGACCCGCCATAGCGGCGAGGCAGCGCTGCACGTCGGGGGCGAACTTCATCGGATTGTTGCCGGCCGCCTGCACGATCGTCTGGTCCACGCGCAGTTCGGATTTGACCATAGCGCGCGTGGCCAGGATGTCGCGGATACCCTCCACGGCGGACTGCACAAGCCGGCCAAGGTTCCGGCCCGCCTCGTGCAGATCAGCCCCCAATGCCGTTGCGGGAAGTCCGGCGCCTTCCAGAAAGCCGGCAACGAAATCCTCTGGCGCCATAGGCCGGACCTCAGCCTCGCGCGGAGAGGGCTCAGTCGACGGCGGTTCCCGCGGGGTCACAGGCTCAGGCGGCACCGCCGGCTCGGGCGCCAGCATCGTTTCCGACAGGGGCGGAGCGATATTGGACGGTGCTAGCTCCACATTGTGGAGCGGGTCCGTCTCCATCCAGTTCGGCGGCAGCACAACCTGCGCGGCCGGCAGTTTCAGCAGGCCGGAGATCGCCGGCAGATGTTCCGACTCCTGCGCAAATTCCGTCGATGGGGGCGGCATCGTCAGCTCGCTCGCGCGCTGCCCGCTGGCCCCGTAATCCGATGGATCGGGCGGCGCGTCCCAGCCAATCGGGGCGGCGCGCAGCCCCGGGCCGAACTCGCCTCCCGGAATGGTCTGCAGCCACGGCTCCTCCGGCGGCCCCGCAATCGGCGAGTCGGCAAGCTGTGGAATGCCGTTGTAAGGCGGCGAGGGGGCGGGGCCTTTCGCCGCAACCAGGCCCTCCCCGAACCGCAAGCCGGCCGCAGGCTCTTCGGTTTGAACCGCAACGGCAATGACGTAGGGACCGACGGTCAGCGTATCGCCATCCTCGATTGCGCAGGAATGGCCACGGCCGACAGGCTGCACATCACCGTTCACGAACACCCCATTGGTGCTGACGTCCGTCAGCAGGAACCCGTCGCCAGACTGATCGATGCGGCAGTGCACCTTCGACAGCACGCGCTCCGGATCCTCCAGGGTCCAGTCATTGTCGGCGCCGCGCCCGATCGTCAGCGTGCCCGTCTCGAGCACACGGGTATCGGAGCCATTGGGCGTGTTAAGGCTAAGGGTCAGCTTCATGTCCGCTCCGTGAGCCGGTCGGGATCGATGACGATGTCCCGGCTGTCTTCTAGGGCTGGCAGGAACTTGGCCCAGCTGTTCCAGCCCAGCCGGGGCGCGCCGGGGCCCATTGCCGGGTCGAAGCGCAGGCTCGGCACCGACTCCCGCCGAAGGATAATCTGCAGATCGAAGCCGAGATCAGGCCCCGCATACGCGCGGACCAAAGCAATCAGGCGGCGCAGCTTCGGGGTATCTGGCGCCAGTTCCAGCACTTGCTCGTAGTCCACCGGGCCGATGACGATGCGGAAATGGCCCTGCACATCCCAGGTCCGCGCACCGGCCACCGTGTCCACGCCAAGCCGGGAGAACGACGGCGGCTCACCCGCACGCGGCGCCCGCGTCTGCTCCGCGGCGGCCAGAGGCATCCAGCGGCCGGAGAATTGCTCGATCTTGGCTGGGCAGCCCAGATAATCGGCGACGATCGATTGGAGTGCGACGGCCGGGCGGTTCCGCATTGCGAACAGCCCGGCGTAGAACAGCACCACTTCTTCGTTGAACACGCTGCGGCCCCGCAGATGCGGCGTGCCGTAGCCGGCGAGTGACAACATCGCCTCACTGACCGGGTCGTGCGCACGGGATGCCTCCGGCGCGGACGCACCGCGCTGCACCAGCAACGCGAGGCGGTACTTCTCCGCCGCGCGCAGGAACAAGCCGGCCAGACGATGATTGAACACATCCAGAAACGCAGCCAGCGCCCGGTTGCGGTGCCGTTCCGCATGCTGCGCAAGCTCGGTGTAAGATTGCGGCAACACGCCGAGCGGCCCGGTGAGCCCGAGGAAGGCGATGAGGGCGCGCGCGGGTTCGACCCGCGCCACCGGAGCGGGCGCGAACATCATGCCTTGCGCGGCAGCGATCTGCCCCGGCTCCTCCTGCGGCAAGGCCTCGCTGCCGAACTGACCGGCGCCCAGTTCGAGCAGCCTCAGCGCCTGCAAACCGTCGAAGCGGTGCGGCGCCTGTCGCAAGCGGTCGGCCAAGGCGAGCGGCTTGGTCAAAGCAGCGGCCGGTCGCCGGCTCGCGGCGGAAAGACCCGCATCGGTTCGCCGCGGCCCAGCAGGCGAACGTGCAGGCGCGAGAAGCTGTTGATGCTGGCGTAGAGAGCCAGAAAGCGATCGATCACGCTGGCGAACAGGTAGATCCCGCTGCTCTCCAGCCGCGCCGGGTCCAGCTCCAGCGTCACGTCCAACCCGCGGCAGATCGCGCCGCTACCGGGCAGCCGGGCGGACGCGCGGGTGCATTCCACGCTGCGCACGGCGTCGATTGCCGCCCGCGTCTCCGGCAGGTCCCGCAGGTCATGCAGCCGCAGGATCTCCCGCAGCGCGTCCGCCGCCGCCACGCCGCCACTGAGCGAAAGGTGGTTCAGCGAAAGCTGGGAGATTAGCCGCCACCCCGCCTGCCGGGATGGCACCGGCCGCAACGTCAATGTCGGCGGCGTGAGGCACCGAAGCTGCGTCACCTCCGTTGCACCGTCCACGAGGCTGAGGTGAGGGCGGTTCGAACCGAACGGGATGCGGCGCGGCAGGTCGCGGTTGAGGCAGGTCAGCGACACGGACAGCACGCCATCCGTCGGTGAGGCCGGGCCTAATTCGGCATCTACGATCGACACGGTGACGTCCGTGCTGTCGTCGCCTTCCGCCAGGCGCCGCCGCTGGCTGGTCCAGAACAGCCGCTGCCGGTCCGGATCGGCGGCATGGTGGCTGGCGAAGAACGGCAGCACCTCGCGCACCGGCCGCCCCGCTTCGCTCAACGCCACGGAGTCCAGGCTATACACCTCGCGCGTGGCGTGCCGGCGTGAGTCCGGCAGCACCAGGTATTCTGCGCGCTCATGGGTCAGCGCGATCGGTTCTGCGCGCTGCGTGAACAGGTTGATGATCGGCGTGCAACCGAGCGCCATCGTGTCGGCCGAGATGTGCCGCTCCAGACCCGGCGCCTCACGGTCGAAGTAGAAGAACACTTCCAGCCGCGACCCGGCGGAGTGCCACGTCTTCGCGCTGAGCCCCGCCAGGTCGATGAACATGAACTTGGCGGGAAAGGCGAAATATTCGCTCAGCAGCCGGTAGCCTTCGAACGAGCGGGGCGAGTCCGGCAGCATGGCCTGCGCCGGGTCGAACCCGACCGGCTGCACCGCTTGCGGCCCAAGGAAGACGGCGCGCTGGTCCTCCGGATGGTCGCCGAGCGCCACGCCCAGCAGGTGATTGCACAACAACTCGTACAGCGCGCTGCTGTGCTGCATGGGGCCGCGCAAATAGAACCGCAGCCGGTCTATTCCGAGCCCGGTGAACGTCTGTCCCGGCGCCATGCACTCCAGCACCAGCCGCAGCGTGGCCGCGGCGCGCGGCGCGGCCGGCCCATCGGGCGCGACGAGCGGCCGGCCGGTCAATTCCGCCGAACGCACCTCGATCGGCCAGAGATCGACGTCCTGCGTGGTGCGATAGCGGCAGCTTTCGCCGTCGATCGGCTCCATCTCCACGGGTGTGTGGCGGGCGATGCGATAGGCAACGTCCATCTCAGCGATCGGCGAGAAGCTGGCGATGGCAGCCGAGGGGAACGGCGCCAGCATGTGCGGATACAGCACGCCGAGCAGGCTATCCGTCAGTTCGGGGAATTCGTCATCCAGCTTCTGCCGGATGCGCGCTGCAATCAGCGCAAAGCCTTCCATGAGACGGGCGACATGCGGGTCATCCACCGCGTCCGCATTCAGCCGCAGGCGGCCCGCAATCTTCGGATGCGCATCGGCGAACGATCCGGCCAAGGTCCGCAGATACGCCAGTTCCTGGTCATACAGCGGCAGCAGCCGGTCAGACATGGTTCGCCTCGGCCACCGAGAACCGCAGCGTCGCCGGGCTGATCGTCGAGGCGAACAGCACGGGCACGTTGACGTCGTCCAGCAGCACCGTCGCCTCGATCCGCAGGCGCAGCACACGCTCCGCATTGTCTTTCGGGTCGAGCACGGTAACGGCGAGCTGGCGTAGCCGCGGCTCGCTATCGCGGATCGCCTCCTCCAGCCGCGCCGCGAACAGGCGGCGTTGCTCGATCGTGACGAGGTTGGCGCCGATGAAGTCCGCCGTGCCGTAACTGAACAGCGAGCGCCGCAATTGCGGCAGCGCGTTGGGCGGCGTGATGGGCCGCCTGCGCGTGTTGAGCAATGCCTCGAGGTCGCGGCGCAGGCTGTCGAGCGCATCGCGCACTTGGGTTGGGCGGCTGCGCGGCGGATCGATCGACAGATCGGGCGCATCGTCCAGCAAGCGGTCAAGGATCGACGGCGCGGCGAGCGGAATGGCGTGGTTGATCATGTCGCGAACACGATCTCGGTCACGTCGAGCAGGCCACGCGGCTCCTCGCCGGCAAGGAAGATGCGCTGCCCCGTTCCCACCACTGCGCCGCCAGCCACATCGTGCCAATCGGTTCGCTGCGCCAGGCGGTGGGCGGGTTGCGCCGCCGGGTCAACGTATTGGGCCGGCACCGCAATATCTGCCTCCCGCCCGTCGCGTAGGGTCAGCCGGGCCTCGCGCCACAGCAGGTCGATCGGGCGTTTTGGCGGCACGAATCGGAGCGCGGCGACGGTATCGAGATCGACCCAGATATAACCGCCATCATGGGTCAGCACTTCGAAGAACCAGGCTGACCGGTCATCGGCGTCGCGGATGTCGTCGAACCCCGCGCCATCTGCCATGCCCTGGAGTTTTGGCCGCCGTGCCTCCGCTTCCGCCAGCAGCGCGGCAGCCTCGCCGGAGCCTTCACGCAACGCCAGCGCGAGCGCAATCGCGACGCGCTGCGGCACGGTGGGTTCTTTCAGCAATGCAGGCACGGCCGCGTCGTTGAACCAAGCCTCCCGCGCGACGGCAGCGCGCACCAGGTGGCGCATCCGGGCGATCGCGATCGGGCGATCGGTCGTCTGTTGCGCCAGCAGCGCGAGTTGCGCATCCGCACGCTCGAACGCGCCGGACAGGCACAATAACTCGGCGAGCAGGCTGCGCGCAGCGCTGTCCGTCGGGTCGGTCCGCACGGCGGCCGACAGCTCCGCCGTCGCGCGATCCAGTTCGCCGGCATCCAGCAGCGCAGCGATCGGAATGGACATGGCCATCAGCTTGGGCGGCTGGCGAGGTTGGTGACGAGGCGGAAGCTGGTCGCGATGCTATCGAGCTGGAAGTGCGGCTGCAGCCGCACCGTGCAGCCCAGCGCGCCCGGCCGGCCCGGCACCTCATGCACCTCGATCCCGGCGTCACGCAGGGGAAAACGGGCACGC
>CAZZVB010000174.1:0-9356 GCA_964657445.1 uncultured Burkholderiaceae bacterium
CTGCGTGACGGCCTGCGCCAAATCGGCTTCGTGCGCGAAGAACAGGTCCAGCGGCTGCTCGATCGCGCCCTCCGCCGCCGGGAGCCGCCCGAGCGCCGCGACGGCCCGGCGCATGATCGGGCCGAGCCGTGCGGTATGGTAGTGCTCCGTGTCGTCCAGTTCGGTGTAGAGCCGGGCCAGCCGCGCCAATTCGCTCAGCAGCAAAGCCAGGTCGTCGGGAAGCCCGGCCGTGAGGCGCCGCAGCGCCGTCTCCGCCCCCAGGCGGTCCGCGAGCAAGTCGCGCGGCGCGGGCAATGGGCTGTCCAGCCGCGCCCGCACGGCCTCCAGCGCAGCCCAGGGCGCGTCTGCCCAGCCGGCGCAGTAGGGATCGAAATCGAGCTCCCGGTGGCCATGCTCCTGCAACAGCTCCGTCCAGGCGGCCTGGAACGCGGGATACGCACCAAGTTGCCCGCCCGCGAGCACCGTCGCGGCCGGGTTGTCCCGTAACAGCGCCGCCAGACCCGTTTGCTCGCGCGCCAAGGCAGCGAGTTGGTCCAAGGCCGCATTCACCTGGCCGGTGCGGGTGCGAACGGGCGCCATCAGGGCGTCGTAGGCCGTATCGGCATCGGGCGTCAGCGCCGCGAGCAAGGCGCGCAACGCCTTGTGCACGGCGGAGTGCCCGACGGAAATCGCGATGTTGTGGCGGAAGTAGCGTCGTCCGATCGCATTGATCCGGCCGATATGCTGCCAGATCGCGGCAGCCGATTGCCCTTCCAGAGGTTCGCCATCGAGCCGTCCGACCTCCATCAGGAACCGGTCCAGCGAACGCTCCCACTCGCCGGGCAACTCCAGCAGCCAGGTGAACCGGCGGACCAGTCCCGGCAACGCGGCACGCAGCGCGTCGAGCGATCCTGCGGGTACCAGCGCCTGGCCGAGATAGAGGTCCACGGCGGTCTGGTTGCCGTATACGTAGCCGTCGAACGCCGCGAACCATTTGGCCCGCAGCGGCGGCAGGTCCATCCGCGCGAAGGATGAGGCGAGCGCGTCATGGAACCCCGCCTCCGCGAAATCCCAGGTGAGCGGGGTGACCGGATTAGGGAAGCGCTCGGCGGATTCGTCGCGGGTCCAGCGGGGTGGCAGCGCGGTGACGGGCCGGGCTTGCAGGATCTGCACGCCGGCCGCGTCGATCGCCCATTCCACGTCCTGCGGGAAGCCGGCCTGCACCTCGATCGCGCGGGCGGCCTGGGCGACGGCGGCAGCCTGCGCAGCGGTCAGGCACGCCGTGGCCCGCGGTGTCTCCGTCGCGCGCAGGGCGAGATCACGTTTGCCGACGACGAAACGGTCCACTTCGGCTTCGCCGTTGACGACGCACTCGCCCAAACCGGGATGGGCTGAAATGTGGATCTCGTCCAACGCGCCGCCGACCGGGTCGAGCGTGAAGGCGACGCCTGCGGACTGGGCCTGCACCATGCGTTGCACGATCACGGCCATCGCCGGGTCGCTGGTGATGCCGTGATAGCGGCGGTAGGCCACCGCCCGATCCTCCCAGGCAGAGGCGTAGCAGACCCGGATTGCCTGGACGATCGCCGGCAGACCGACGCAACCCAGCACCGTATCGTGCTGCCCGGCGAAAGAGGCTTCACCTAAGTCTTCGAGCGTCGCGGAGGATCGGACGGCGTAGGCCGCACCTTCCTCGATGAAGTCAGCCAGCTCGTCTTCCAGCCCGGCCGGCATGGCAGCGGTGAGCCAAGCGTCACGCCCCGGAATGCCGAGAGTGGCGGCAACGGCCAAATACGCCGGCGTCGTCACCACGATAGCTGGCGGCACGCTGAAGCCTTGGCGAACCAGCCGGGCCAGCCCCATGGCTTTGCCTCCGCAGAGGTCGAGGCGCTCGGCATCCGGATCGGTCAGGCGAAGGGTCATGGACATGGTCGTCTCCTCAGATGAAAGAACGGTTGGCAGACGGAAGGGCGCTGGGCTGCATTCGCGGGATGCGCAGCAATGCGGCGGAGAGCGCGAGGCAGGAGGCGGCCAGGCCAAACCCCGCCAGCACGTCCACCCCGTAGTGGAAGCGGAGCGCGAGGGTGGAGAGCCACAGCACCGCGACGGGGCCGGCGCACAGCAATGCCCGGCGCCGGCTGCCGGCAAGCAGTTCGAAGCCCAGCAGGAACGCCGTGACGGCGCAGTGCAGCGAGGGGAACGCATCCGCCCGGTTGGTGCCGAACGGCACGGTGGCGAGCAGCAGCCGGGTCATCCCGTAGCCATGCACCGGCGTGTCGAACGCCATGGTGGCGTACGGCCCAAGCGCCGGCAGCAGCGTGTAGCCTGTGAACCCGGCAGCGTAGAGCGTGAACAGCCCCGTATAGAACGCCTGCGCCTTACGCGGCGGGGCAAACAGCCAGCCGATGGCGGACGCGAGCAGATAGGGGAAGAACAGCCCGTAACACAGGCTCATGATTTCGGTCGGCAACGCGCCGAACCGCCCCGCAAACCATTGCGGCAGGCTCAGCCCCAGTAGCCGAAGGTCGAGCATTTGCAACAGGCTGTCAGCATGGCCGGGATGGAAGAGCGGTATGCTGCGGCGAAGGTCCTGGAAGACGAAGCACATCAGCGGCACGAAGGCGAACAGGCGCAACCGCCCGGCCCAGACACCGCCCCACCCGCCATCCAGCGACGCCACGACCGGGATTGCGAGGGCGAGTGCCGCGTAGAGCACCGTTTCGGGCTGCGACCACCCGGCTGCGGCCCCGAGCCGGATCGCCGTGAGCGCGAGGAATGCGACGAACGCTGCCTCGTGCAGCATCAACGATGAACGGCTACGCATGGCGCCGCTCCGTCGGCCGCATCAGGTGCACGGTGAGCAGCACGGCATACAGGGCGGCCAGCCAGCCCTGCCCAGCCAGCAGGCACACCGCGATCAGCCCCGCCGACCAAAGCGCCTGCAGCGGCAGGCCGATCATCGTGCCCCAGGTCAGGACAGCGGTGTCATCGTCCGCCAATCGCCGCCCGGCGAAGGTGGCGAGTGATCGCACCGGGGCATCGGCGACGAACCCGGCCTCCGCCAGCTCATCGATCGCCGCTTCCGGAACCGACCCCATCAACACGGTCAGCCGTGCGTGCACCTGCTCGACCGTGGCGGTTGGCGCGACATAGTGCGGGGGGCCGAAGGTGATCGTGACATCCGTGCCGAGCCGGACGGGATCGGCATAGTGGATCGCCACCGGCACCACCGCCGTGCCCGGCGCCGCGTGCGCCAGCAAGGCCGCGCCCGGTTCGAGCGGCAAAGCGGCCGACCCAAGGCTACTGGTGCCTTCGGGGAAGATGAACAGCGTCCTCCCAGCCGCCAGTTCGGCGCGGCACGCCTGGAGTGCCGCACGGTTGGCCGCCGTGCGGTCACCCCCGTCCTTGCGGCGCATGACCGCGATGCCCGTCACCAGCGGCCGGAGCAGCCGGTTGCGCCGCAGCCTGGCCGCAATCACGAAGACGGTGGGCCGTGGCAGCGCATGGGCGTACAGCCAGCCATCCATCAGCCCGGCGCGATGCCGCCCGACGAACAGCACCGGCCCCGCCGTGGGAACGCGCTCGCTGCCTATGACCCGGACGCGCCCGGTGAAAAGCTTTGCGACCAGAAAGGGTAAGGCGTGGCCGAACCAGATGCGCTGTCCCAGGCTGGTGGCCGACTTGGCAGGACAAGGCGGAATTGAGGGGTGAAGAGCCACGGCGAAACCTCATGAACGTTGTTCACGAGGCCACACTTACCACATCATGAACAGCGTTCAAGAAAAATATGAACGATGTTCACAGTATATCTGCTCACGTCCGCGTCAGGGCGCGGCGGTTCTATTCAGCCTTGTGAACAGCTTGCCAAAAAAGCCGTCCCCGCGCCGGAATGTCTCGTTCCAGGCAGCGATGACGTCGTTGGCCGATTGCAGGCGCTTCGCCGGATCAGGGACAAGCAGGCGCGCGAGCACCGCGGCCACTCCCGCGGGCATGGTGGTCAGCGGTGGGACCGCGAGCCGGGCCTGGCGCGCGGTGTCGGCGTCGTGGCCCATATCCAGCCGCTGGCCCGTCGCCGCGGCGGCGATGACCAGCCCCAGGCTATACAGGTCGGACCGCGCATCGACCGCACCGGTGCCCATGCCCAATTGCTCGGGCGACACGAAAGCGTATTTGCCCGCGAAGTCCACCAGCATGTGGGTGTCCTCCGGATCGGTCAGCGATCGCGCCAAACCGAAATCGATGATCGTCGCCAGCCGGCAGCTATCGTCGCGCAGGATGATGTTGGTGGGCGAGAGGTCTTGATGGATGATCTTCTGCCCGTGCAGCGCGGCCAGTGTCGCGGCCAGGCGCTGCGTGAGGTCCGTCAACTCGGTTTGCGAGAGCGGGCCGTCCTGCAAGCGGTCCGACAGCGTACGCCCCCTTAGGTACTCCATAACCAGCAGCAGCCGGCCATCCGTATCGCGCAGCAGCCCCTGGCACGTCACCACGCCATCGTGGCGCACGCGCTGCAGCAGGCGCGCCTCATCGAACATCATCGTCGTGAAGGTCGTGTTGAGCGTGTGCTTCGGCAGCAATATTTTGATGGCATGGTCGGTCCGCAGGTCGCGATGGCGGGCCCGGTAAACCTCGCCGATCCCGCCGCGCGCGATCAGGCCGCGGATGTAGTAGGTGTTGGCGACCAATTGGTCCGGCAGCAGAGCGGCATTGTCCGGCATCGCCACCGGGCTGGCACTCCCCCAGCCGAGCCGTTCGATCATGTCGCGCGCGGCGCTGGCCAAGGCGCGGCGCTCCACGTCGCTGCGCGGCCGGCCGGACGGGTCGCGCGCCATGGCGTCGAGGAAGTTCTGCAGGCGGTCGTCGAACCAGGCCCGGGACGAGGAGTCGTCGCCCGCCGCTAGGTCACTGACGGACGCGGTGGCAGCGGCCGTCGCCGGGACGATGTTGGTGGGCTCGTCATCATCGGCGTCGGGGGCCTGCATCATTCGGCCGGGTTGATGACGACGACCGCCGTGATGTTGTCGCGCGCCCCGCCGACCAGGCAGTCCTGTATGACCGCCTCGACGATCCGCTCCGGGCTTGTGTCCGCCAGCGATGAGGCTAGTTCGCCGTCATCCAGAACCTTGATCACGCCATCGCTGCACAGCAGGAAGCGGTCGCCGGGTTCGACCGGGCCGTGCGCCGTGTCCACGAACAGCTCCGCCGCGGCGCCCAGCGCATGCGTCACCATTCCGCCTTTGCCAAGCGCGTGATCGGTGGTCAGGCACTCCAGCTCGCCCTTGCGCCAGCGGTAGGCGCGGCTGTCGCCAGACCAGACGATGCAGTAATGCCCGGCATAAATCAGCAGCACAACGACCGTCGAGGCGACAATGGCTGTATCGCCAATGGTAAGCGCGCGCTGCCGCAACGCGTCGTTCGCTTCCCCTAGGCGCTCGCGCACTTCCTCCACGGCGCTGCCGAAACTCAACGGCGCGAGCATCAGGCCGAGATGCTCGACCACGGTTTGGCTGGCGAACCCGGCGGCGTCATGGCCGCCGACGCCATCGGCGACGGCCCAGAGCGCAAGATCGGGCAGCATCAGGTAGGCGTCTTCGTTCTGCTTGCGGCGAGTGCCTGGATGGCTGCGCCCGGCCGACGGGAGCGTCTTGGTCGGCTTCAGCAGCAAGAGCGGCATCTCAGCGAGCGTGGCCTGGCCCTCCGCCGGCCGCTCCCACCCCCAGTCGCCCCAGTTGCCATCCAGGAAGGCGGCAAAGTTCGTGGGCGCCGGCATGTCGGCACTCAGCAGGACGGAGGCCTTGACCTTGTCCGACCCGAGCGTCCACCACAGCGAAAACCCGGTTTTGCTGCCGATCAGAACCTGATCGAGGATGTAGCCGTAGGCCGCCGTCATGTCGCCATCCGGGTCCAGCCCGAACCGCAGCGTGCCCGCCGCATTGCCCCCGCCCATTCCGGCGCGCGCGTAGGGCGGCAAACCGAGGGCTTGCACGGCGGCGTCGAACCGGTCGAAGTCGAAATCGTCGTCGAGCGAAGTCAGGATCACCGCCTCGGCGGCGTCGAACCAGGCTCGCGCGCCGTGGAACAGCGTGCCCGGCGACAGGCAGCCCGGCAATTGCACCGCCAGGACCAGCGGGAAGTAGCGGCCGACGCGGTCCACGCTCGGGATCAGCACGCCGGCGGTCGGCAGATCGCCGAGCAACCCCGGGCCGAGCACGAACCGCCAGATCGGCGTGTTGAGGAATGCCGGCAGCCAGGCTGCGCCTAACTGGCGCTTGCTGACGGCGGTGCAGCGCTGCAGCCATTGATCGAAACCGTCCAGGAATGCCGGGTCGAGCCGCCGGCTGACGAAATCGCCCTTTGCCGGCAATTTGCCGAACAAGCCGGGCGCCGCCGGCGGCTCGGGCTTTTCGGGCGCTGGCGGCGCCGACCGGCGAGGGCGAGCGCTCACAGCGCGCCTGGGCACCGGAACTGCCGCAAGTCGCGAAGGGTGAACGGATTGAGTGCCGCGTCCGACTTCACCTGGAACGACACCGTGCGCGTGCCGACTGTGAGCGAGACGGTGAAACCATCCCGCGTCCGGTTGAAGATGTTGCCGTGGTCGAACAAGCGGAACGGCGCCCATGGGCCAGGATAGGTGAGCGCCGGGGCATTGGACGGTTCCAGATCCAGACGCACGCCGCCATCGCCGGGCGCCGGCCACACCATCGTCGTGGGCCGCACTGGGCCATGGGCGTAACTCAGCGTCTGTCCGCCTACATCGAGCGTCTCGGAATTGGCCGAAATATCCAGCGACTCCGGCGTGAACTCGTAGTGGAACGAGGCGCCCCCGCTGCCGCCGAAAAACACCTGTTTGATCGCCTCGGCATGCTCGAACGCGCCCAGGAACGCCGAGCCGACCGGCTGTACGCCGGTCGCTTCCCAAACCCAGGGATGCTTGGACGTGTTGACGTTCTGCTTCAGATTCTCGTTGAAGAATTGGTCCATCGTGCCGCCGGGGCCAAACAGGTGCGTAAAGTCGTCCACCGAAATCTCGGACGTGGCGTTGCGCGCGAACGGGTAGCGGTTGTTGACCGCCGCGCCGCATAGGCGTTCCGCAGAGGCCGCCCACGCCTGCGAGATGGCGGACCGCGCCGTGCCTGACGTGACGCTGCTCACATCCGTGGTCAGCCCGGACAGCCAGGTCTGCACCGGGTCGGGTACCTGGCGGCTCTCGCTGAGCAGCTTCTGGTTCGCATCGTTCAGCCCCGACGCAGTCTGCGAGGCCGCAAGCACGCCCTGCGGCGAATTGCTGGCGCGGCTGAGTTGCTCGTAAAGATCGCCCAGCGTGCGCATCAGCCCTGCGATCTGCGATGGATTGCCGTCGCTACCCTTCATCGCATCACGCAGCGGCTGGAACGGCTGTTCGGGCGCCTGTCCGTTCGGCGAGGCGCCAATCAAGGCCTTGATCCGATCGGCATCCTTGTCCTTGGCGTCCGGCGGCGACAGGTCAGTGTCGCGCAGGATCGCATTCACCAGCTTCATCAGCACCGAGTCCGGTCCGGACAACGCGGTCAGCACCACGACGGACTGGCCTAAGTCGGTCAGCGGCTTGATCCGCAGATCGCCCAGCAGCGTCGTCCAGCGCGCATTGAAGTCTTGCCTGTAGAGGGCGACGGCGTCCGCGCTGACGGCACTGTCGGACGCCTGCGGTGCCCCCGTCTCGCCATAGACCCAGCGTTCCTTACCCACCTCGGCCACCGCATTCTGCAGACCCGGCAGCAGCACGTTGTAGTAGCCGTCCCTGGTGTAGAAGCCGGGGATGCCAGCGGTCAGCGGCGCATTGGAGACGCGGATGAAGGCGCGTTCGCCAGCGGCACCGACCTTGTCGGCCACCGTCCAACTGGTCAGCTTCGCAGCGTCCGGGCTGTCTCGCAGGATGGCGTAGGCGCGGGCCGCGAGCGGCACTTTCTGAATCTGCGCGCGTACGTCAGCAATTATCCCGGCATCGAGCGCCACGGGCTGGATCGGCTGGGCCAGCAAGGCCGCGAAATGGCGATCCAGGTCGGCTCGTTTGGCGTCCGCATCGGCGCCCGGATACAGGGTCTGCCATTCCGCTGACATCCACTTGGCGGCGAAGGCACGGTCCAGCGGGCCCTCCCCGCCCAGGCCGAGATACACCCGCAAAGCGGCCAGGTTGAACTCGGTGTCGCCGGTGTGGCGTCGCATCTGGTTCTGTAGGAACACCAGCACGCGCGGAAGCATCAGGTCGTCCAGCGCCCGCGTATAGAGATCCGAATATTGCGACGCCACCTTCTTGCTCTGGTCGAGTCCGACAGGCAGCCATTCGAGGCTTGCTTCCTTCCGCAGCACGCCGGGGCCGTCCCGCAATTGGTCGAGCGGTGGAAGGATGCGATCGAAGTCGGTGTCGCTGACATCCTTGAAGTTGATCGCGGCCACTTCGCTCCGGTAGGTCGCGATCTGCTGGTCGGCGCGAGACACCAGGGCGCGGTTCTGGCTGTAGGCGACGCCCCACGCGCCCATGGCCACCAGCACGACTGCGGCCGCAACCCCGGCGGCTATCCCACGCGTCATCGCCATGCGGCGCCGCGTGCGTGGATCGGCCGCCACCAGGCTCGCTTCGGCAAAGATCACCTGGTCCAGCAGGCGGGTCAGGAAATAGCTTTTCTCCTGGCCGGTAAACACGGGCTGGCGCGGCGCATCCATGCCGAAGGTGGACGCCATCGCATACATCATGCGATCGATCGGCGCGCCGGACTGCGTGCCCGACGTGAGATAGATGCCGCGAAGCAACGGCCGGCGGTCGAACCTGGACGTGCTGAAGATCTCGTCCAGCATCTCCTTCAACGGTTCCTTCAGGGTCGCTACCTGAATCGGGAAGCCGTAGATCAGCCCGCGCCGCTGGATGTCGGTTTCCTGCTGCAGCCGCTCCAGCACGATCGCGTTCATGCGGGTCAGCAATTGGTCGAACTCGATGTCGAAGCGCGACACCGCCGTCTGGGTATCGGGTTTGCCGTCATCGAGCGGGAACGTCATGCCCCAGACCTGCTCGCGGTCACTGCGGTTATAGGCGTCGAAGAACGGCACGAAGCCGGCCAGCAGATCCGCCTTTGTGAGCAGGACGTAGATCGGCGAACGGCTCTCGAACGCGCTGCTCAGCTCCGTCAGACGCAGCCGTATCGCCTGCGCGGCGGCCAGCCGCTCCTGCGGGTCGCGGTTGACCACATCCTCCAGGCTGATCGCCACGATCACGCCGTTGATCGGCTGTAGCGGGCGATAGGTTTTCAACAGATTTAGGAAGCCGCGCCAGCCCTGCTTGTCGATCTCCGGATCGCTGTCCTGCGTGGTGTAGCGGCCTGCGGTGTCGAGCAGGATGGCGTCTTCGG
>CAZZVB010000175.1:0-9282 GCA_964657445.1 uncultured Burkholderiaceae bacterium
GCGCTCCGGAACGCGTGCGATGGTCTGGTGGCAACCGGGCTGGTGAGCTTCGCCGGCATCGTGGCGCGCGACGGCATCGCGGCAATTCTCGACCGCCATGACGTCTTCATCATGACGTCCGAGTTCGAAGGCATGCCGAACGCGCTGCTGGAGGCGATGGGCCGGGGCTGCGTGCCCCTGGTGTCCAAGGTCGAAAGCGGCATCCCTGAACTGGTGTCGGACGGCGTCGGCGGCTTCGTCGTGCCGATCGGCGACATCGGCGCCTTTGCCAGCCGGCTCGCGGCGCTGGCAGCCGACCCGGCATTGCTCGCCAGCCTGTCCCGCGCAGCGCATGGCCGCGTCGCCGGCAGCCACTACACGCTGCCGCGCATGGTCGATGGCTACCTTGCCGTGTTCGAACGGGTCGCGGCCGGGATCGCCAGCGGCAGCCTGCACCGGCCCGCACGCGAGCTGAATTTGCCCCCGGCCAGCATCGATGGCATCGGCATCTTCCCGATCGGGTGCCACTTCCACGTGCCAGGGGTCGGCCGTTTTCCGTCACGGTTGGACGCCAGGAGCTTCGCCCGGCACCGCCATCCGGAGCTGGAGCCGGTCGAACGGGTCGATCTCGGCGATCTTTCGGCTGTGTTCGCCACGACGATCTGGGCCGCCAACGGGGCCAACATCCGCACCGCCGACCTCGCCGCCGAACTGCTGACCGGTGGCATGGCGGCCGAGATCGTCATCACCGAAGAAACCAGCCATCTCGCCCCTTCGGAGTTGCCACGCCTGCTGCTGCCGGGTGACGTGCCCTGCAGCACGCTCGGCCTGTCGCCCGATGCGAGCTGGGGTGCACGGTGGGGGGCGATGTATCGCCACCTGGTGGATCGCGCGCCCTGCGTTTACCTGCCCGGATATGACTGGCGGCATGCCGCGATCGTCCCGCTGCTGCCAGATGATGTCATGGTGGCGTTGAGCGTGCCGCACGACGATCCGCTCTACCGCGAGCAAGTCGAGCGGCTCGGGCCTTACGCCAACCTGATCATCGCTGGTGACTCGATGGTCGCTGATCAGTTGCCGCGCGATGTAGCCGGCCGGGTGCATGTGCTGGAGCCGACGCTCGACCTGCCGGAACACCCGGCTGCCGTCCGCCGTTGCGGACCGTTGCGGATCGCCGTCCTGGGCGACGATCCGGCGAGGGCCGCGGCGCTCCGGACGATCGTAGCCGACGCTGCCTCGGCCGGTGGTGTCGCGCTGGAGCTATCGGTGGTGCGGTTGACGCGCCAGATCCACCAGAAGGCAGCCGGCGACGCGGTCACGCTGTTGCGGCCGGACGAATTGCGGCAGCGCTTCTGCACCCTGGACGCCGTCGTGGCGCCGGCGGCCGGCGACGGCCTGGCCGATCTGCTGTTCGAAGCGGCCGGACGCGGTTGTGTTCCGATCCTGGTCACCGACAACCAGGCCATGATCGCGCTGGCCGATCGGCTGCACGTCACGCCGGCCGACAGCTTCATCTGTCCGGTAGCGGATGTGGCGAGCCTGCGCGCGATCCTCGCCCGGCTGCAAGCGGATCGCGCCAGCGGGTCGATGGCCCAGGCGGCCATGCAAGTGACGCGCGGTTCCTACACGACCCGGGACGCGGCCGCGGACTTCAGGGTCTTGCTGGCCCAGGCGCAAGCGGCCGTCCGGGAGGGCCGGTTCCGGCGGCCAGCGGGCCGGCTATGCCCGCCGCCCGCCATCGTCGCCGGGTTGCGGATTCTTCCCGTCACCATGCGGTACGACGATGCGCGTTACGGCAAGTTTCCCGCCAAACGCCCGGACCTGGCCGATTTCACCCGCTACTACCAGACCGGACATCAGAGCGCCATTTCTGCCTGACGGGCCTGCTGTTGCGCTCTGCGGCTTGGCCGTCCATGCGGGCTGGTTTGGCGGGGCGGCAGCCGCGCATACACCAAATAGAGGAATGCACCGATCAGATTGCCCGCGATCGAGCGGAAGTGCGACAGTCCGATCTGCGGATCGTAGCTGGACCCGCCCGCCAGTTCGCGAAACGCACTTCGCATATCCCAGTAGAAGTGCTTGAGCAGACGCCAGTGCGATAATCTATATTTCGCATAAAGCGCGCCTGTGCCGACATGGTAGCCATGATTCAGTTTTCTGATCTCACGCAGGGAGCGGCGGCCGTGAAAATGTTGCACGGTCATATCCGGCACATATTCGACCAAAATGCCCTGCAGATGCGCGCGATAGATCAGGTCTGTTTCCTCACCTGCGCAGAACGCCGCACCGGCGCCGAACCGTTCATCGAATACGCCGACAATGTCGATGACCTGCCGATGCATGGTCATATTGCAGCCGAGCACGAATGCCCCGGGGTGAGTGCCCGTGCAGAGCTGGCTCGCCGTTTTCTCGAGCTTGATGGTGAATGGAAGATCCCGTGGATCTCCCAGTTCAACCCGGCCACCGCGAATGACAGGACTCCGGTCGTTCCCATAATGCCGCATAAGGTCGGCAGTAAAGTCCACTGATAGGCAACAATCATCATCCGTAAACACCAGGATCCGGCCAGTTGCCTCTTTGATGGCAGTGTTGCGTGCAACCGCCAGTCCCCGGCGTGCCTCTTTGATGACACGGACGGGATAAGCAGCCTCTCTGCACCATTCGTCCAATATATCGTTGGTATGGTCGGTGCTGCCGTTATCGACGATGACCAACTCGGCCGCTATGTGCGGTGTCGTAGCAAGCGATTCCGCAATCGAGATCAGAGTCTGACGCAAACTCTCTGCCCGATTTAGCGTGCAAATTATAAAGGATATATCCTGCACAGGCGGTCGCCCCACTCGGATCGCCCATCTGGCGTTCATGGTTTGCACGTTTAACATACCGTCGCGTAAACGCAATGAACGCTTCGTAGCAAAGCAGGTGACCGTTCGCTATAAGTAGAATTACTTGGATTTCGGGAGTACGCAGGTGCGAAGCCGCACCGGTCGCATATGAAGATCGGCCTCCTCTCCTTCGAATATCCGCCTGAGACAGGTTTCGGCGGAATCGGAACCTACACGTTCAATCACGCGAAAGGATTACGCCAACTCGGCCACGAGGTTCACGTGATCGCAGGGTGGTCCGGACGTCATGCGTTATCGCGCCACGATGCTGATGGCATCACCGTCTGGCGCGGCCAGAGCCAGATTCGGCCCGCGATGCTGGGCCGTGTGATGGACCGGTTCAAATTGCATTGGTCGAAGAACCGGATCGAAACCGCCATGTCCATGATCGCCTCGGTGCGCGAGGTGCACCGGCAGCACCGGCTGGAGGTCATCGAGATGCCGGAGTGCGGCGCGGAGGGCCTGTTGGTCAATCATCTGACCGAGATCCCGGCCGTCATCCGGTTCCATTCCCCCTGCAAACTGATCATGCCGCATTACGGGGTCAACGGCGCCGATTTTGCTCTGTGCTCATGGCTGGAACGCATGGCGATGTCGGGCGCGGCAGGCTTCACCTCCTGCTGCAGCTTCCTCGCCGAGGAGGTTCGCACCAAAGTGGGCCACCAACGCTGGGCCATCGAGACGATTTACAACGGCATCGATCTCGCAGCGTTCGACGGCGCCGGAGCGGACGGGTTTGATATGCGCGGGCGCTTCGGCGTACCGCCGGGCATGCCGGTGATCCTGTTCACCGGCCGGCTCGAGCCGCGTAAAGGCGTCCATCTCCTGGCGCCCGTTCTGCTGGACGTGCTGCGCCGTTCGGAGGCGCACGCCGTCATCGCCGGCAGCGATCACTTCGGTCATGGCCGCAGCGAGTTGATGCCGCTGCTCGCCAAGCACGGCCTGGATCATCGGGTACACCTAACCGGACGCCTGACGCCCGCAGACGTGCGCGCCGCGCTGGCGCAGGCCGACGTCATGTTCATGCCCAGCCAGTGGGAGGCCTGTCCTTATGCCTGCCTGGAGGCCATGGCGGCGGGCAAACCGATCGTCGCCTCATCGGCCGGCGGCCTGCCGGAAATTCTGACCAACGGCGTGGATGGCGCCATCGTCGAGGCCAGCGATATCGAAGGATACTCCGATGCGCTGCTGGCGCTATTGCAGCAACCTGACGATGCAAGGCGGCTTGGTCAGGCGGCACGCACAACAGTCAGCCTTCGCTTTGGTCACGACACAATTGCGGAACAGATGCTTAGGGTTTACCGGCGTCACATCTAACCCGCGTCAGCGGACCCGGAACACAGGGAAGACCGCGGTGCCCCATGGCTCCCGGTAGGCTTGCTGAAGGCTGACGCTTGTTCCGTATTCACGGTCACTGAACACCTCGATCCGATCGAGCCCGGCCAGCCGATCCGGCAGGTCTGCGCTGCGGCCGAATGCGGACAGCATGACCTGGCCGACGAACAGCATCGGCACCCGGAACTTGATCTGGTGCTGCTCGCCGTCTTCCCAGATGGTGGCGTAATGGCGGACCAGCGTGCGGCGCGGCACGAAGGATTTCACGTCGATGACGACATCGAACCGGTGCGGATTGGCGCGCTTCTCGGTCTTCCAAACAACGATGAAATGCGTCAGCAGATCGTCGGCGCCGTCGGTCGCGAAAACGAATTGGCTGAACTCCGCCAGGCCGGTCGCCACGTTGGCTGCGGCGATGTTTAAGCCCTCGCTGGCCACCCTGAACGGCAGGCCTTCCCGCGACGATGTTTTCGCCTCGAGCGCGGCGCGTGATCGTTCGACGGACAGCGCCTGTGTGCGCCAATCTTCGATCAATGCCGCCAACGTGTCGCATTGCGCCGCGCCGTCCTGCAGCACGGGCCGGATCATCGCCATAGCAGGGTCTTGCAGTGCCGACTGGATGTCATGCGCGCGGTCCGCCAATTCCTCCTGGACCTGGCGGGCCTGGTCCGGCAAGTCCTGAGGCGCGTTCGTCCCGCCCGGCATCGCCTCACGCCCGGCGGTCAGTTCGGTCAATAGGCCGCTGGCCCAATCCTCATGGGCAGACGCCACCGTGATGGCGACTTCATCGGCACGGAGCAACTCCTCACTGGCCTGGCGCATCAGGTGATCGACCCTGCCTTCCGGCGTGCCGAGCACGTCAACATAGCCGGCCATCCGTCCGCACAGCCGCCATAGCCTGCGGCATTGCTGCAGGCGGCCGGCCAATTCGGCGGCAGCCTGTTTGAACTCTGCGCGCACGCCGGGGTCAGGCTCCGCCCCCGCGGCTTCGCGCTTGGCATCCAGGGCACGCTGCGCCCAGGACAGGATGACTTCGGGTTCGTCGCCCTGCGCGTGCATCTCCTGCATGATCGCGGCGATGCGGCCCGGTGCATCGGCGATGGAGCTGGGCGGGCGGAACTGGTCCAGCGCCTTCAGCTTGGCGAGTTCAGACGCGATCTTGGCGGCCGCCACGCCATGCGACCGCTCGGATGGATGCAGATCCGCAGTCGAGACGTCGAGCAGCACCTGTTCGGTGATCGGCACGTTGAACTCGTCGAGGGTGTGGATCAGCGGCAGGTCGTTCTCGTCGCAAAGCTCCTGGATGTTGCGGCCGATCTCCCGCGCGACCCGGTTGTCGCGATGGATGTAATAGACCAGCGCGAACGGAATGTTGAGCGAGGCGTAATATTCGGCCGCCTGCCGCAGGTGGAGTCGCAGCAGGTCATGCGTCGGTGTTCCCGCGCGCCAGCGCGCCGCCGTCATCGTCGGATAGGTCTTGTTGAATGTCCGGCGAAAGATGTTGGCGTTGGTGACGCTGAGTTCCTGTACCAGCACGTCGAAGAATATCGGCCGCTGCTTCAGATCCGAAAGCGAGTTCCAGGCGGTTGAATTATTGATCCCGCAATTGATCGTTTGGTAGAGCGTGTCGCCCGGGCAGGTATTCAACCGCCGCTCGAGCTGTACGGGCATGGTCTGGTCCAGCGACACGCCGTATCCCGCCGTCATCGAGGAACCCGGCATCGCGATCCGCGTCAGGCCCTGGATACGGCTCGCTGGCAGCCGCCAGGTTCGCCCCATGAAAATACGCATTCAAAGTCTCCATAGGGCCGGCCCGCGGTCTTGGCGTTGCAATGGTCGCGTTCGTTCGGTCGGGTCAGAACTGGTTGATGTCGGCCGCCGGCGCGCTCACTGCACCATCGCCTGTCAGGGCGCGCGGGTTGGACAGCGCCACCAGGCAGGTCGCTACCACTTTGAGGTATTCGGCCGTCGTCTTCGGCTTTTCCAGGCGGCGGGCGATGAGATCCTGGGTGATGAGCAGGGCTGCATGCTCGATGGAGGAAATGCGGGCGTCGATCATCGTCAAAGTCCTTCTGTCGGCTGCAGGTCCGGGCGGCGCCCGCACCGCTAAAGCTTTTCCCCGACCGGAGTGGATCGGAGAAAACTCTAGCGTTTGGTTTGGGCGAGCATCTCTAGAGCGTTACCGGGGGAAATAGCAGACGCCCTTTTTCCTTGCGAGCCATTGCGGTCGCGGAAAGGCGCATCGTCCCGGCACTGTTGATAATAGACACGGTATTGACGGCCCCGCGGGGTCCGTCGGCTGCCTGGGTTTCGAACCATTTGGTGGCACTGAAGCCGGAAATCTCAAGCGTGAGCTCGGCAGTGCGGAAGTAAGGGACCTTGAACCGGCAAATTTGCTGCAATCCGTTGACCGCAAACGGCTGCATGTCGCGCATCGCGCGGCGCCTCGGCCAGATGTAATCGACGAACAGGCCAAGCTGCATGACCATGTCGCGCTTGTGCGTATCGACCGTCACTTCGACCAGATTGTAGAAGTCCCGCTGGAGCGATACCGCGGTCGCTTCGGCCAGCCGCTGCGTGGTTTCCAGGTAGGCGCCGATCGCCTCCCGCAGCGCGAAGCCCAGCAGTTCGAAGCGCAAGGACTGCCCTTTCACCGCCAGCAGGCTGCGCGCGAGGCCGAGCACGGTGTCGAGCTTGCGCCCGATGGTGGCGAAGCGGAGCTCCACCTCGGCGATGCGCTGGTCCAACCGTTCCAGTTGCATGCGGAAATCGGCCAGTGGGACGCTTTGCGGCGCGGTCCGCTCCAGATCGTCCGCGAGCGCGGCGCGGTTCCGGCGAAGCTGATCCAGCGGTGCGGCCAGTCTGCTGCGGCAGTCCAGCAGGCCTGCCGGGTCCATCAGGCCACGGAGGAACTCGCCATCGGACTTGCCGGTTTCGGCCGGGGGCGGGAAGCCGAATGGGGCGCTGGTGGGCGCCGTGAACACGGCCTCGTCGATCAGCAACATCGCCTCGTCGAACTTCCAGACGCGGTTGCCCAGGTAATCCGGCCCTTTGTCGCACTGGTCCAACTCGGCGCCCATGCGGGCGTGGCGATGCCACCGTCCCATCCGCAGGCCCAACTGCGCCCTTGCCTCGGCGGCGCGATCGCCAAACGCTGCGGCGGCCCCGGGCGTGGCGGTGCGCTTGACCGTGCTTTCCTGCGCGGCGAGTGCCTGGATCGCCCATTCAATCGCGAGCAATGGTCCGCTGCGCAGGAGCGCGGTCCGGTCGGCTGCGGCCAGGATGGTCTCGCAGATCGTGTCCAGCGGGAGTGCCGGCTCGCCATCCAAGGCACCGGTGTCCTGCCACTGCGCGGCGATGCTGCGCGCGGCGGCGTCGAACACCTTTGGGCCCGGCCCGGCGTCGATCGCGCTCACCGCCAGGTCCGCAGCGGCAAGCCCGGCGCCGGCAAGCGTTGCCGACGGATCGAAGAAGGGCAGGCTGCGCGCCTGACACTCGGCCGCCAGCATCGCGCGCTGCGCGGCATCCGACCCTGGGACATTGGTCAAATACGCCACCGCAGCCTTGATGCCCGTCCCGGCAGCGTGCGCGGCGATCGCATCCAGGCAGGCCAGCAAGCCGGCATGCGCCGGGTGCCCGGGTTGCCACGACCGGTTCGCGTCACTCTGGATCGCCGGGACGGTACGGCCGAACAGCCGGATCGACACCGGGCTGAGCACGAGCAGGGCGAAGTCAACCTTCGACGGCTGATCCGCGAAGCTGGTCCAGCTATTCCACAGACTGTCGCCGCTGCTGCCGAGGTTGATCGTCTCGAACACCGATCCCGTCCGCAGGCTGTTCAGGTGCCGCTGCAAATGGAACGGCAGCGTGTCGGTCGGGGTGACGCCCCGCCCGAACACCACAGCATCGCCAAGCACGGCGACGCGGCGCACGCCCGGCGTTCTGGGCGCATCCAGACGGAGCGAGTCGCGGGTTTCAAGCAGTCGCAAAGGTGGTCTCCGCTTTCTTGGCGAACCAGGCGTGCGCCGTCGTCAGGATCGTGCCGATATCGGAATGTACCGGCCGCCATCCCAGGCCAGCCAAGGCCAGCTTTGCCGAGGCGACGAGCACCGCCGGGTCACCGGGGCGCCGTGGCGCGTTACGATATGGCACCGGGCGGCCGATCACGGCCGATACCTGGCCGATGATCTCCTGCACCGAATACCCATGCCCGGTGCCGAGATTGTAGGCCGAAGCCCCCACTTCGCCATCGAACCGATCCAGCGCCAGGACATGCGCGGCGGCGAGGTCGGTGACGTGGATGAAGTCGCGCACGCAGGTGCCGTCGGGGGTCGCGTAGTCGCGCCCGAACACGGTGACCGGCGCCGCCGTTCCTAGCCCGGCCTTGATGACCAGGGGAATGAGGTGCGTTTCCGGATCGTGGTCCTCCCCCAACTCGCCGTCCGGGTCGGCGCCGGCGGCATTGAAGTAGCGCAAGGCGATCGAGCGTGTTCCGTACGCGCTGTGGAAGTCGCGCAGCATCCGCTCGACGGCATGCTTGGTGAAGCCATAGGGATTGATCGGCGCTTGCGGATGCGCCTCGTGGAACTCAGTGTCCTGGCGCTCCCCATACACGGCGCAACTGGACGAGAAGATGATCTTGTCCACACCGTGCCGCCGCGCAGCCTTGAACAGGGATAGGCTGCCAGCGACGTTGTTCTCGTAGTATTTCTCGGGGTTGACATTGGATTCGCCAACATAGGCCGAAGCGGCGAAATGGATCAGCGCAGCCGGACGATGCGTGGCGAACACCGCATCCAGCCGTGCCGCGTCGGCGATCGATCCGACCTCGAGCGCGCCCCATTTGACCGAGGCGGCGTGCCCGGTCTGCAAATCGTCGTATGCCACCGGATGCCAGCCGCGGCGGGCGAGCAGCTTGCAGGTATGACTGCCGATGAACCCGGCGCCACCCGTGACCAACACCGTCCGGTTCATGGCACGCGCCCTGCCAGCGCGCGGGGGGCGGCCACACGGCGCAGCGCCCGCCTGGTGATCTGGCCGAGCTTGATGCGCATGAACGCAACGAAGGAACGGCTCAGCCGCC
>CAZZVB010000176.1:0-9258 GCA_964657445.1 uncultured Burkholderiaceae bacterium
AACGAGATTATGCAGCGAATGGAGGTTCTCCTCCACGGGGCTGTGCGGCGCCTGCATGCCGATTTCCCACGGCTTGGGGACCTGCGACCACGCCGGGTTCGTGGCCCAGCCGGCGGCCAGTGCTGCAAGTGCGGGCAGCGCCAAAAAGCGCCGAAACTGCTTCATCTGCCTCAACTTCCCCAAACGCGCATCGCTGGGACGGGACCTATCCGACCACCCGTCCTAGATCAAGGTGTGCGCTGCGATGGAGCCTAGTTGGGGAGTAGAATGAGGGTGAAAAGGCCAAATGGCGGGACGGGCGTGCGGATTGCGCGCGCGAGGTCTTCCGGCGGCAACAGCGCCTCCGCCTTGAAGTCCGGATGCCAGCCCAGCGCCCGGCCAGCCGGCGCCATGCCTCGCTCCACAGCCAGGCGGATACCACCGGTGGCGGCAAAATGGTTGACGAACAACAACGTTCCGCCCGGCTTCACGACCCGGCGCATTTCCGCCAGCAACCGCCTGGGATTGGGCACCACGGAGGCGACGAACATCGCGACGGCGATGTCGAATTGCGCGTCCGCGAAGCAGGTTGCCTCGGCATCCTGCTCCGACAGGCCGGCGACGTTCGACAGCGCTTGCTCCTGGACGCGGGCCTTGGCCCGCTGCAGCATATCCGCTGAAAGATCGATCCCGGTGACGCGCTTGTCCGGGACATAGTATGGCAATGCCAATCCGGTCCCTACGCCGACCTCGAGAACCTCGGTGCCTGGCAGGCCATTGACCGCGGCGACAGCCCGGCGCCGGCCGGGTCCGGAGATCCCACCGAAAATCGCATCGTAGGAGGGTGCCCAGCGTTTATAGGCAGAGCGCACGGCATCGGCGTCAAGCGCCGCTGCCTGGCGACCCGGGGCCGCCAGGGTTGAGTCGAAACGTTGAGACATAAGGCCTTGCTACAATCACGTCCGCCGGACGGCAAGCCCGTCCTGACCGAAGCACGTCAGCCTAGACGGTCATGACAGGCGGAGCCTGCCAAACCCCAGATCAGTCCGCGGCTGCCAATCCTACGGCTGCAGCGCGCCCATTCTGCTGCTGCTCGATCTCAAACTGGATCTTCTGCCCTTCGTTCAGGCTGCGCAGGCCGGCGCGCTGGACTGCGCTGATGTGAACGAATATGTCCTTGCCGCCGGTCTCCGGGGCGATGAACCCGTAACCTTTGGTTGGGTTGAACCATTTCACGACGCCAATCGTCATAAGCAACGCCTCTCCCTACAGCGAAGGGAACAGGCCAAGCCGGCGCCCGCCCAAACCAATCCTCATCCCACCAGCGGGCCGCGCCGGTGCGGCGCGGCAATCCCCAATCCGGTCAAGGGCCAGAGTAGGATGACGTCAGCGCTTACGCAACGAAATCTCTCACAAGATCGTAACGGAAGTCATTTTTCGTCAGGCCGCGTCCTCCCGGCGGTCGCGCACCTTGACATAAGCCAGCGCCGCATGGGCCGAGCAGTAGGGCTTACCCGGCAGCGACTCGTCGTCGCAAAACCGGAACGACCGCGTGCCCGGTTCGCCGATCGGCCAGCAGCAGGCAATCATACGCCCGCTCGAACGGCCGACCGCGCGCAGCACCGGCTGTGGGCTCGCCGTCCGGACCGGCGGAGGTGCTGCGATGATCCGCTCCGGCGCGACCCCGGCCGGGGCAGTTGCCGGCGATGCGGCGACGCCCGGTGCGAATGCAGACATCGGCGGCAGCGTCGGACCGGTGACCCGGCGTGGCGCCTCACGCTTCGGAGTCTGGCCGGGAGGGCTGCGACGTATCGGCGAGGGCCGGGCCTCCAGCGCCAGACGGTGCGCCTTGCCGACGACCGCGTTCTTGGAGATGCCGAGCCTGCGGCCGATCTCCGCAGTGGAATGCCCCTCCAGCCACAGCGCCTTCAGCCGAACAATGATCTCGTCCGTCCAATCCATGGCTTGTGCTCCTTACCCATTACCGACCCAAGATACGGTAGAAGGGGCGGTGGCAGGTGACTAGCACCCTAGGCCGAGAAAATTGTGGGTAACTCGTGACAGACCACTAGCTGTAGCGTTTAAGCCCTCACGCCGGCACCCGCGTGTGCGACTACTCCGTGCCTGCCTGCGCTTGTGGCAGCCGTCGGGATGGGAGCTCGGCTGATTAGAAAAGCAGCCCCTTCCGCAGCATCCCATGGACGCCCTTTTCGCCATTGACCGTCTGCGTGACACGGAAATCTACCGCCAGGGAGCAGAAGGCGTAGGCCTGCTCCCGCGACAGGTTGGTCCGCTTGCAGATGAAGGCGATCATCTCCCGCAGGGCGTGCTTCATGGCGAGGTCGAGATCCTCGTTCATGCCCATGGTGATGAAGTGGGTGGCCGTCTCGGCGCGCGGGTAGCGCAGGCCGCCGCCCTTGTGCAGCACGAAAGTGAAGGTCCCGGTCAGGCAGGTTTCGAGCGCGTTGATGCAAACCTCGCCGTCGCCCTGCACGCCATGCCCGTCGCCGGCCGAGAAGTTGGCGCCCGGCACCCAGACCGGCAGGAACAAGGTCGAGCCCGCGCCCAACTCCTTATTGTCGAGGTTGCCGCCGTGCTCCCGCGGCTCCTTGGTGGAAATCGAGCCGTAGTTTGGCGGCGGCGCCACGCCCATCACGCCAAAGAAGGGCGACAACGCGAGTTCGGTGCCCCAGGGCAGCGTTCCGATGCGGCGCTTTTGGTCCACGGCGATGTGGGCGACGAAGCGTTCAGGGAAATCTTCCGGCAGCGTTCCAGCAAGCGGGCGGAAGCCGCAATAGCCCCAATCGGCCCCGAGTTCGATCGCGTCGATGCGGACTTCCAGCGTGTCGCCGGGTTCGGCGCCGGCGATGGCGACGGGGCCGGTCAGGATGTGCCCAGCCATTCGCGGCGGGTTGGCGGCATGGATCGCCGGCAACGCCGGGTGGATCGTGGCGCCCATGCTGGGCGGAGGCAGCATGTCGGGCGTGCCGGACAAGCACTCGAGCACGACGGTGTCGCCAGACTCGACAGTCAGCAGTGGTGGAAAGGCGGCATCGAATATGCCCCACCGGATCGTCTCAGGCTTTGCGTCGATACGGTGTGTGGCCAAGGCTGGACCTCCGGGTCAAAGACCCGGCGATCCTCACTGTCCGGGCACGCTGGTCAAGTGCCGCCCTGACCTTTGCCCCGAACCTCTCCCGTGATGGACGGGAGAGGGAACAGATTAGACGCGGGGGGACGCGGTTTCGCGCTGGGCCGTGGTGCTGGCGGCCGCACCTGGGCCGGCGATGGTGCCGCTGGGGCGGTCGGCGCTCGCCTCCATGGACGCATCGTCTTCCGCCATGTTCTTCTTGAACGACTTGATGCCCTTGGCGAAATCGCCCATCAAACCACTGACCTTGCCGCTTCCGAACAGAAGCAGCACGACCATCAGCACAATGAGCCAGTGCCAGATGCTTAAACCACCCATGGGATCCCTCCAGGCAGGGCTAATAGCGCCCCGCACGAAACTTTCAGCCACATACTAGGCTGGGCGGCGGTGGATTCCCACCCCCGAACCCTAGACATGGCCTGAAGGTAACCGCGCTTCAACCAGCCGGCATGTGTGAGCCGAGGATTAGCCTTGCCTGGTCCGCATCGATGGCGATTTGCGCCCGTAATTCATCAAGGCCGCCGAAGCGTTTTTCCGCCCGCAGGAACGCGTGCAGCGACACGTCCAACTCCCGCCCATACAGATCGCCCTCGAAGTCGAAGAAATGCGCTTCCAGGCGGCTGATCGCGCCCTCCGCGACGGTCGGGCGGCGGCCGATATTGGCCACTCCAGTTACGACCCTGCCATCGATCGGCGCCGTGACGGCATAGACGCCGCGGGCAGGCTCCAACTGTCGGCCGAGCGCGATATTGGCGGTTGGGAAGCCTATCGTGCGTCCGCGCGCATCGCCGTGCGAGACGACGCCGCGAATGCTCCAGGGCCGTCCGAGGTCGGCGGCCGCCCGCTCCGGATAGCCATCCTGCAAAGCCCGGCGGATCCGGGTGGAGCTGATCGGGCCGCGCGCGTCCGCCAGCGGCGGCACGACGGTCAGGCCCATCCCGAGCGCCTCGGCCCGCTCGGCCAGCAGGCCCACATCCCCGCCCCGGCGGTGCCCGAACGCGAAGTCCGGCCCGCAGGCGAGTTGCTTGGCGCCCAGCGCCCCGACCAGCACGTCGGTGATGAACTCGTCCGCCGACAGCAAGCTGAACGCCCGGTCAAAAACGACTTCGACGACATGCTGAACCCCGAGCCGCCCGAGCGCTTCGGCGCGTGCTGAGGGCAGGCTGAGGTGAAACGGCGGGTCTTCCGGCCGGAACAGCTCCCGCGGGTGCGGTTCGAACGTCAGGACGGAGAGCGGCGCGTCGGGACGCGCCACATGGGCACTGGCGAGGACCTGGGCATGGCCACGATGCACGCCATCGAAATTGCCGAGGCAGACGGTCCCGCCGCGCGCGTTCGCCGGCAGCGCCCGCCAATCCGGGTGCCGCTGCATTACCGGCTCATGCCTTTGTGGTCGATTTCCATGCCGCCAGACTTGTCGCCAGGGGTGCCGGTGTTGGCAAGTGGGACCGCCCGTCTTTAGACGACGACGCTGTTATCGGTTACGCTGCCACCCCGACCTTGACCCGAGGACCAGCCGCATGGACCGACACGCTGACGCCGCCAACCTGCTGCTGAGCGTCTGGCGCGACCCGTCGCAGAAGCTGAATGCCTTGCCGTCGGTGCTCGCGCCGGCGGACGAGCACGCCGCGTATGCCGTGCAACGCCGGGTCAGCGAGGGTCTTGGGGCGATCGGCGGCTGGAAGGTCGGCTCGCCGGGTCCGGACGGCCCATGCAGCGGCGCGCCGCTGCCCGCGACCGGCATCCACGCCAGCCCTGCACGCATCCACGCCCCTGCCAACGCGCTGCGCGGGATCGAGGCAGAGATCGCCTTCCGGCTTGGGGCCGACCTGCCGCCGAGGGAGGAGCCGTATGGCCGCGCCGAGGTGATCGCGGCCATCGCCTGCTGCGTCCCCGCGATCGAGCTGCTGGAGTCGCGGTTTATCGATCCTGACGCGCAGGACAAATGGACCCTGCTGGCCGACAACCTGACCCATGGCGGGTTCGTGTATGGGCCGCCGGCAGCCAATTGGCAGGGCATCGACTTCGCCAGCGAGTCCGTGCGCATCCTGGTCGATGGCAAGGACCTCAAGACTGCGGTCGCCAACCCGGCGGGCGACATGATCCGGCTGATCCAGTGGCTGGCCGATACCGGGGCCCGCTGGGCCGGCGGGCTGAAGGCAGGGCAATACGTCACCTGCGGCTCCTGGACCGGCAAGGACTATGTCGGCCCATCCGCGCAGGTGCAGATCGAGTTCGCGCACGCCGGGTCCGTTTCCGTGGAATACAATACGTGAGCGACGCCCTGATCGTCGGCGCCGGCCCCGGGCTATCGGCGTCGTTCGCACGGCTGCTGGCCAAGCGGGGACACAGCGTGGCGCTGGCGGCGCGCGACACGGGCAAGCTGGCGGCGCTTGCGTCTGAAACCGGCGCCTCCCTGCACGCCTGCGACGCGACCAGCCCGGACGCGGTCGCCGGGCTGTTCGACGCCGTCGGGGCGCCCGGCATCGTGCTCTACAACGCCAGCGCCAGGGCAAGGGGCAAGCTGGCCGATCTGGTTCCGGCGGAGGTGCAGCAATCGCTTCAGGTGACCGCCTTCGGAGCGTTCCTGGTGGCGCAACAGGCGGCGAAGCGGATGCTCGCGGCGGGCAGCGGCTGCATCATGCTTACCGGCGCGTCGGCCGGCGTGAAGGGCTTCCCGCAATCCGCACCCTTCGCGATGGGCAAGTTTGCGCTTCGCGGGCTGGCGCAGTCGATGGCGCGGGAACTGCACCCGCAGGGCATCCACGTGCTGCACATCGTGGTCGATGGCGGCATCCGGTCCGCGGCGCGGCAGGACAGCACGCCCGATAGCCTGCTCGACCCCGATGCGATCGCGGCCACGATGGGCGCGATGCTCGATCAGCCGCGATCCTGCTGGACGGACGAGATCGCGGTCCGCCCGTGGGTCGAACGGTTCTGAGCCGGTCCGCCATGCGGCTGGACGATCTTCCCACCCCGTGCCTGGTGCTGGATCGCCCGACGCTCCAGCGCAACATCGACCGGATGGCCCAGGCTGTGGCACGGCACGGCGTCGGCCTGCGGCCCCATATGAAGACGGCCAAATCGATTGACGTGGCCCGGATGGCGCTGGCCGGGCAGGCGGGCGGCATCACCGTGTCCACGCTGGCGGAGGCCGAATACTTCGTCGGCCATGGCCTGTTTGAGATGCTGTATGCGGTGGGCGTCACCCCGCAAAAGCTTGTCGAAGTGGGCAAGCTGAACGCCGCCGGGGCGAACGTGACCGTCATCACGGACGACCTCGCCATGGCGGCTGCCATCGCCGTGTCGCCACAGCCGGGGCGGGCGCTGATCGAGGTGGATGTGGGGGAAGGCCGGGGCGGTGTTACGCCCGACAGCCCGGCGCTGCTGGAGCTTGCGGCGGCGTTGGGCGATCGTTTGGCCGGGGTGATGACCCATGCCGGCCATAGCTACGCCAGCCGGTCGGCCGGCGACCTCGGCAGGGTCGCGGAGGCGGAGAGGGCAGGCATCACGCTTGCCGCCGAGCGGCTGCGGCAGGCGGGCTTTGCCGCGCCGATCGTGTCGATGGGCAGCACGCCGACGGCCCTGCACGCCGCCAGTCTGCAGGGCATCACGGAGGTGCGGGCCGGCGTCTATATGTTCGGCGACCTGTTCCAGATGCAGATCGGCAGCAACGGGCTGGACGACATCGCCGTCACCGTTCTGACCAGCGTCATCGGCCGGCGGCCTTCGGAAAACCGGCTGCTGATCGACGCGGGCGGGCTTGCGCTGTCCAAGGACCGCAGCACGCAAGCAGCGCCGATCGACTACAGCTTCGGTTTGGTGCTGGATGCGGCGGGGCGGCCCTCGCTCGGCGGGGCCGTGGTGCGCCAGGCTTATCAGGAGCACGGCGTGGTCGATTGCGATCCGAGCCTGCCGTATCCAGGCCTGCCGATCGGCGGCAAGCTGAGGGTGGCGCCCAACCACACCTGCATGACAGCGGCCGCGCACGATCGCTACTACGTGGTGGACGGAACGGACGAGGTGACGGCGGTCTGGACCCGGGTTAACGGCTGGTGAGCCACTTCTACCGCGGCGCGACACGGCGCTAGACTGCCGCCCTATGACCTCAGCCCGCTTGGCCGTCGATATCGGCGGCACGTTCACCGACCTGGCCCTCGAACGTGATGGCCGCCGTTTCACCGCCAAGACGCTGACGACACCGGCAGCGCCGGAGCAGGGTGTGCTGACCGGGATCGCGGCCATCCTGAAGGACGCCGGGTTGTCGCCGGGCGACGTCGGCCTGGTGGTGCACGGCACGACCCTGGCCACCAACGCCATCATCGAGCGCAAGGGCGCGCCGACCGCCCTGGTCACGACACAAGGCTTCCGCGACGTGCTCGCGATGGGCAATGAGAGCCGCTACGATCAGTATGACCTGAACATCCGCCTGCCGGAGCCGCTGGTGCCGCGCTACCTGCGCCTTCCGGTGCCGGAACGCATCGATGCCGCCGGCCGCGTGCTGTTGCCGCTGGACGAGGACGCGGTGCGCGCGCTGATCCCTGTGCTGCAGGCAGAAGGCGTGCAATCCGTCGCGGTCGGCTTCCTGCATTCCTTCACCAACGGCGTGCATGAGGCTCGGGCGGGGGCGATCTTGTCCGCCGCGGGCTTCCCGGTGACGCTGTCCTGCGAAGTGTCGCCGGAGATGCGCGAGTGGGAGCGGTTCTCCACCGCAGCCGCCAACGCCTACGTGCAGCCGTTGATGCAGGGCTATCTGCGCCGCCTGGAGCGTGAACTGCACGCGATGGGGCTGTCTGCGCCCGTGTTCCTGATGCTGTCCGGCGGCGGGCTGACGACGGTGGACACCGCCTGCCGCTTCCCGATCCGGCTGGTCGAGAGCGGGCCGGCGGGCGGCGCGATCTTCTCCGCCTCCATCGCGAGGGCGGCGGGGCTGGACCGGGTGCTGTCGTTCGACATGGGCGGCACGACCGCCAAGATCTGCCTGATCGATGACGGCGTGCCGCAGACCGCCCGCACCTTCGAGGTCGCGCGCATCGGGCGGTTCAAGAAGGGCTCGGGTCTGCCGCTGCGTATCCCGGTGATCGAGATGGTGGAGATCGGCGCCGGCGGGGGCAGCCTGGCGCATGTCGATGCGCTCGGACGGATCGCGGTCGGGCCGGAATCCGCCGGGGCCGATCCGGGTCCCGCCTGCTACGGCCGCGGCGGCAAGCACCCGGCGGTCACCGACGCCAACCTGGTGCTCGGCCGCTATGACCCGGCGCGCTTCGCCGGCGGCACGATGTCGCTCGACACCGCAGCGTCGTGCGCCGCGCTGGAGTTCGCGGTCGGCCAGCATCTGCATGTGGATGCAGGCGCCGCGGCGGGTGGCGTGGTCGAGATGGTGGACGAGACGATGGCCAATGCCGCGCGCATCCACGCCATCGAAAGTGGGAAGAATTTTGCCGACCGCACCGTGATCGCGTTCGGCGGCGGTGGGCCGGTGCATGCCTGCCGGGTGGCGGAGAAGATCGGCGCTAGCCGAATCCTGGTGCCGCCGGGTGCCGGCGTCGGCAGCGCGATCGGGTTCTTGCGCGCCCCGGTCGGGTATGAAGTCGTGCGGAGCCTGTATGCCCGGCTGCGCAGTTTCGACGTGGCCGCGGCGAACGATCTGCTCGCGGACATGGCGGCCGAAGCGATGGCCGTCGTGGAGGCGGGCCGCTTCGGCGCCCCCGTACGCACCATCCGCACGGCCTTCATGCGCTACGTCGGCCAGGGCCACGAGATTCCGGTGCGGCTGCCGGACGGCCCGCTGGCGGCGAACGAGGCCGAGAGCATCCGTACGGCGTTCGACCGGGAGTATTCGCGCTTCTACGACCGTCCCGTTCCCGGCTCCGATGTCGAAGTGATGAGCTACGCCGTCTCGGTCGCGACGCAGACCCCGGTGGTGACCGACCCCGCGCCCGCCACGCGCGCTGCGACCGGGCCGAGAAACCAGGCGGTGCGCGATCCGGTCAGCGGGGAGATCACCCACTGGCCGGTCCACGACCGCGCCGCCCTGCCCGCCGGCAGCACGCTGCACGGCCCGGCGATCATCGCGGAGGACGAGACATCCACGCTGGTGGGCGCGGCCTGGGCGGCGACGATCGACG
>CAZZVB010000177.1:0-9160 GCA_964657445.1 uncultured Burkholderiaceae bacterium
CTTGAACCGGACGATCCATTCCGTTTGAGGCGGCGGAATTGGTGCACCGCCGGCCGAAATCGGCAGGAACGACAACTCGAAATCGGCTGCCGCATCCGATGGGAGGGGGAGACCGGGCTGCAGCGCAGCCAGCTCGGCAATCGACGCCGCAACCTGGGCCTCATCGGCAGCGGCTCCGCCACGCTCCGCACGGACAAGGTCGGCCAGCAAGTCGGCCGCCCGCAGCAGCGGCTTCAGGACCGGCGGCTCGGGCGATAACTGGCCGGACCGCAGCGCGTCCAGCGCGGTTTCGAAGACGTGGGCAAAGCGGACCAGCCGGTCCAACCCGAACGCACCGGCGCCGCCCTTCACCGAATGCACGGCGCGGAACACGGCATTGACCGTCTCGGCGTCATGCTCGCCTGCATTCAGGGACAGCAGCCCGGCCTCAAGTTCGGCAAGTTGCTCATCGCATTCGCAGAAGAAGGTTTGGCGGATCGCCTCCATTGGGTCCATCGCGCTGGCCCCCTACGCCGCAACCCGGCGAAGCGCGTCGATCAGCTTGTCCGGGTTGAATGGTTTGACGATCCAACCGGTCGCGCCGGCGTCCCGTGCCCGGGTGCGCTTGGCTGCGTCGCTTTCGGTCGTCAGCACCAGGATCGGGACGGCACGATGACGAACGTCACGCCGTACGCCCTCGATGAAGCCGAAACCGTCCATGCGCGGCATGTTGATGTCGGTGACGATGACGTCAGGCGTCTCGCCGGCCAACACCTCCAACCCGTTCACGCCATCCACCGCTTGCACCACGCGGTAGCCGGCCCCAGACAAGGCCAGATGCAACATGTCGCGCATGGTCCGCGAGTCATCCACGGTCAGCACAGTTTTCGTCATGCACGGCCCTCCTGCAGAGCGTTGATGTCCAGCAGATCGACTGCGCCAAGCGCCACCAGCGCATCAGCCAGGGCTGCCGACGGACGGGTAAGCTGAAACGACTGACCTTCGGCGAGCCAAGTCTTACGAGCTGCCAACAGCACCTGCAGACATTGGCCGCCCATCCGTTCGACAGCGGAACCGTCTATCGACAAGGCCGCCCCGCGCCGCGCCAGCAAGGCCGCAGCAAGACCACTCGCAGCCGGCATATCCAGCACGGGAGGGAGTTGCAGAGCAGACCGGCGGCTTGGGCGTTTCATCTCAGGCCATCTCCAGCCGTTGAGTTCTGGCCGGCATGGCCGGCTCAATCCGGAAGCGAGAGGTGAGCTGCACCAGCTGACCGGCCTGTTGCGCGAGGCTGTGGCTGGCGGCAGTTGATTGCTCAACCATTGCGGCGTTCTGTTGAGTAAATTGGTCCATCTGGTTGATATCCGCATTGATCTTCTGCAACCCGGACGCCTGTTCCTGAGCGGAGGCTGCGATATCGCTGACCGCCACGTTGATGTCCGCCACATGGCGGATGATCCGGGCCAGCGAGTTGCCGGTGGCGCCGACAAGATCCACCCCTTGCCCAACCTGCTTGGCGGAGGCGGTGATCAGCACCTTGATCTCACGCGCGGCATCGGCGCTGCGCCGTGCCAAGGCACGAACCTCACTGGCCACGACCGCAAAGCCACGCCCAGCCTCACCGGCACGCGCCGCTTCCACACCGGCATTAAGCGCGAGCAGATTGGTCTGGAATGCAATTTCATCGATGACGCCGATGATCTGGCCGACCTTACCAGACGACTGAGTGATCGCGCCCATCGCCGAGACGGCATCCTGCACAATGGCGCCGGACCGCTCGGCATCCGCCTTGACGTCCGATACCGCCGCGCGGGCCCGGGTCGCGCCATCCGCCGTCCTACTGACGGAACCGGTGATCTGGTCCAGCGCCGCCGCCGTTCGCTCCAGCCGCGCAGCCTGCTGTTCGGTGCGGCGCGCTAGATCGTCCGCTGATACCGTGATCTCGCCCGCTGCGGACTGGATCGCGTGGGAGTTGCCGACCAGAACTGCCATAGCCGACTGCAATCGCTCCAGCGCTTCGTTGAAGTCGATGCGCAGCCGCTCGTATTCCGGTGCGAACGGACCGGACAAACGGACCAACAGGTTGCCTGACGACAACGTCGCCAGCCCGTCCGCGAGATCGGACACCACTTGCACCTGGGCCGCCGCGGTCGCCGCCGCCGCGAGCGCTGCCTGGTGACGGATATCTTCCATCGAGGCGCGGTTGGCCGCGGCCTCCGCTTCGAGCGCGGCCTTTTCGACTGCAGCCGCCTTAAACAGCTGCAGCGCGGTCGCGACCTGCCCCACCTCGTCCCGCCGGGCAATATGCGGGATCGCGATCTGGAGTTCACCAGCTGTCAAGCGCCTTATGATGGCGCAAAGATCGGTTAACGGGCGGGCAACGTGCCTTACGCCAAGCCATGCCATGCCGGCCAGCATCAACAACGTTGTCAGGCCTCCGGCCGCCAGAACGCGCCAGGCCCATCCTACTTCCTGCTGCGCGCTCTCCTGCAGGGCGGAGACGGAGGCGCGCTCTGTCTCAGCCACGCCCGCGATCTGCCTTTGCGCCTCCCCCGTGAAGCGGCCGCTTACCAGTGCAGCGAGCTGCGGCCGGGTTGCCGGATCGCGCGACAACGCAATCTGTTTCGCCAAGGAAGTGCGGCGCCACTCGGCAAGCTGCCCATAGACTTTCCGCATGATCGCCAAGCTGTCAGGATCGCGCTCCAGCGACAGGAAATCCCGGACCGACGCTTCGTACATCGCTAGCTGGCGGTCGGCCTCCTTCAGTGCGTCCTCATTCCCGCTCAGCAGGAAGCCGCGCACCGCGTTCTGCTGCGCGATGATGGAGAAGACGATCGACCCAGTGAGCTGCTGCAGCCTGGTCTCACGCTGTGATTCTAGCCGCGCTCGGTCGGACGTGGAAACAGTCACGGCCATGCCGCCGAACAGGACGGCAAACAATACGGTCAGGATGGCAAATCCTAACAGCAGCTTGCGCGACATCGGCAGATTGTTCAGGGACACGCGTCACTCCAAAAGCAACCGACCGGCTGCCTCTGGAGATTAGAGCGCGCGCGCTGAACGAGCGGTTAAAGCAGCCGGCGATTTAGGACCAAGCGAGCGTTGCTCCGATCCAGTGCGCGGCGGCGAGCGTTCGAGCATCGTCGCCAAGGCGGCCAACGATCTGCAAGCCAAGCGGCAGCCCAGCCGGCCCAGCTCCCGCCGGCACGGTGACGCAGGGCACATGCAAGCCGGTCCAAAGCGCGTTGAATGCCGGGTCACCTGTCCAGTCGAGACCAGCGGGCGCTTCGCCGGGCGCGGACGGTGTCAACAGAACGTCGTACTCGGCCATTATGCCGGCGAAGGCATCGCGGGCCTGATGGAACGTAGCCCGAGCGGCATCCAGCGCCTGCGGCGATTGCGCCAAACCCCACTCCAGCTTCTCCCGCAGTCCGTCGCTGAGCTGATCGCGGTGGTTCAATATCTCCCACGCCATAGCGCGCGCACTTTCCGCGTTCATCAGCAGCGGGTGGATCTCGGCCGCTTGGGCAAACAGCGGCGGCAGTTCGAAATCGGCCACGATCGCGCCCTCACGCCGCAGCCGATCCGCGGCACCCTGCAACAGCGCCTGCGTGGCGGCGTCCGCCTGCGACCAGGCCGGTGACCGGCAGACGCCGATCCGCCAGCCCCGCGCCTCGGTCGTTTCCGGGTCACCCAGGTCACGGCCCGACACGGCGGCGGCCAGCAGCGCGCAGTCGGCCACGCTGCGCGCCATCACGCCGATCGTGTCGAGCGAGAACGACATTAGTTTCATACCGTGGCGCTCGATGGTGCCGTAGCTGGGCTTGTAGCCCACCACGCCGCAATACGCCGCCGGGCGGATCACGCTACCGGCGGTCTGCGTGCCGTAGGCGAACGGGAAGAACCCGGCGGCAACCCCGGCCGCCGAGCCGCTGCTGGACCCGCCGGGTGTGTGGGCCGAGTTATGCGGATTGGTGGTCGGCCCTGGATGGCGGGTGGCAAACTCGGTCGTGACGGTCTTGCCGATCACCACCGCCCCGGCGGCCCGCGCGAACGCGACCGCAGCTGCGTCCGCCCGCGGGCGATGGCCACGCCAGATCGGCGAGTTGTAGCCGGTCGGCATGTCCGCCGTGTCGAGCACGTCCTTCACGCCGAGCGGCAGCCCATGCAGCATACCCTGAGCCGGCACGGCGCTCGCGGCCATGCCCTGGTCCAGAAAGGCAAACGCCTGCACAACCGGTTCGCGCGCCGCAATCCGGTCGAGGCAGGCGTTCATCAGATCGGCGGGATCGAGCGTGCCTGAGGCGATGCGAGCGCGTGCGACGGTCGCGGTGATATCGGCAAGATCCATGTCGGGGTTCCGCAGGTTAAGCCAATGGTTGCTTGCTGCGTCCGCAGCGTCAATCGACCGGACGCCTCTCCCGCAAGCGTGGCACAATCAGCGCCTTCTCTCTTACCCGTCCTTCACGGGAGAAGGCCCGGGCTACGGCAAAAGCAACGAGACTGCACGCTCGGGTCGGCTCGCGCACCCTCACCCGCCCGCGAGCGGGGGTGCATCGGAAGCATGCCCGAGATACGTCGCGAGCACCCGTGGATCGGCCATCAGGGTCGCAGCCGGCCCGGCGGCGGTGATGACGCCCATCTCCAGCACCGCGCCCTCGTCGGCCAGCGCCAGCGCGGCGCGGGCGTTCTGTTCCACAAGCACCATGGACAGCCCGTCGCGACGCAGACCATCCAGCACGCGAAAAATATCGCGGACGATGCGCGGCGCCAACCCGAGGCTGGGTTCGTCCAGCAGCAACAGGCGCGGACGGCCCATCAGCGCCCGGCCGAGCGCCAGCATCTGCCGTTCCCCGCCGGATAGCGTCCCAGCGGCTTGGCGGCGCCGTTCCTCGAGGCGGGGGAAGACTTTGTAAACGTCGGCCAGCCGTCCACCGCGGCGAGCATAGCCGCCGAGTTCGAGGTTCTCTGCCACCGACATGTCGTTAAACAGTGCGCGGCTTTCCGGCACCAGCAGCAGCCCCTGTCCGACCAGGTCCTCGGTCGATGCGCCCGCCATGTCCGCCCCGTCGAACCGCCTCGTGCCGCGGGATGGCAGCAGGCCCATGATCGCGTGCATGGCGGTCGTCTTGCCCGCGCCATTGGGCCCGATCACAGCCACGATCTGCTTAGGGTATACTTGCATCGTCAGGCCGTGCAGCACCTCCGCCCGGCCGTAGCCGGCATGCAGTCCGCTGATGCCGAGCAGCGCGTTCAGGCTTCGACGCCGAGATACGCGTCGAGCACCAATGGATCGGCCTGCACCTCCTGCGGCCGGCCCTCGGCGATCTTGCGGCCGAAATCCATCACGACGACGCGGTCGGCTAGGCCCATCACGAAGCCCATATCGTGCTCCACCAGCAGCACGGCCACACCCTCGTCACGGAGCGTCCGCAGCCGCGCCGCCAGGTCCTGCTTCTCGGCCAGGCGCAGGCCCGCGGCCGGTTCGTCCAGCAACAGAATCGCCGGGTCAAGGCAGAGCGCGCGGGCGATCTCCACGATGCGCTGCTGGCCCAGCGACAGATCGCCGGCAGCGCGGTGCAGCGCCGCTCCAAGCCCCAGCCGGTCCGCCTGCCGTGCGGCCTCGGCGAGCAATCCCCGCTCCTCCCGCCGGTCCAGGCGCAGCATGGCGGCGAGCATGCCGGCGCCGCCGCGCGTATGCGCGCCAAGGGCGATGTTCTCCAGCACGGAGCGGCCCGGCATCAAGCGCACGTGCTGGAAGGTTCGCCCTAAGCCGCGCCGGGCGATTCGGCGCGATGGTTCACCGGCGATGGCGGTGCCGTAAAGCTGGATGCTGCCGGCGTCCGGGCGCAGAAGGCCGCTGATCTGGTTGAACAATGTGCTTTTGCCGGCGCCGTTGGGGCCGATCAGGGCGACGATGCGGCCCGCCTCCACGGTGAAGCCGATCGCCTCATTGGCAACCAAGCCGCCGAAGCGCTTGGTAATGCCCTCCGCTCGCAATACCTCGCCAGGTGCATGCGGCGTCCTTGCCAGCGGCGGCGCATCCGCAACGCGGCGCGGCACAGGTGCCGGCAGCCAACGCGATATCGTCGGCACCAGACCCGCGGGCATTCGCTGCATCACCAGGATGATGATCGCGGCGAACGCCATGCCCTCGAAATTTCCGGGCCGGCCGAACAACCGCGGCAGCCAGTCGTTCAACTGGTCGCGCAGCAGCGTCACGACGCCAGCGCCCACCACGGCGCCCCAGAGTGATCCGGCGCCCCCGATGATCACCATGAACAGGTATTCGATGCTCGCGGTCAGGCTGAACGGCGTCGGCCCGACGAAACGCTGCAGGTGCGCATACAACCACCCGGCCAGCCCGGCATACATAGCGGCCAATAGGAAAACCCAAAGCGCCAACTGCGCCGTGTCCACGCCCATCGCCTCCGCCATGCCGCGCCCGCTGGCGAGCGCGCGGATGGCGCGGCCCTGCCGGCTGTCGAGCAGATTGCGCGTCAGCAGCAGCACACCCAACACCAGCAGCCAGATGAACAGCAGCATACTCCGGCCATTGGGCGCGTCGAATGGGGGAATGCCAGGAAGCTGTGCGATGCCGTTATAGCCGCCCAGACCAGGGACTGCGCCGAACAGCGCATAGGCGGCGCTGCCCCAGGCGATGGTGCTCAGCGGCAGAAAATGCCCCGACAGGCGCACCGTCAGCGCACCGAGCAGAGCAGCCGCCACCGCGACAAGCGCCAAAGCGGCCGGCAAGCTGGCCCAGGGCGACCAGCCCCAGTTCCGCGTCAGCACCGCCGTGGCATAGGCGGCGATGCCCGCGAACGCAGCCTGACCGAACGAGGTCTGCCCGGCGATCCCCGTCAGCAGCACCAGCCCGGCGGCGATCATCGCGGCCAGGCCGATATAGGAACAGAGCGACACGTAGAATGGCGGCAGCAACGCGGCCCCTGCCATCACGGCGGCAAGCGGCAGCAAGCCACCGAGCAGCGTCCGGACGTTCAATCCTCAACCGATCGCCGTTGCAGGGACAACACCGCCAAGGCTGGCAACAGCAGCGCGAACACGATTGGGGTGGCATAGGCGCTGATCCAGAACGAGGATAGCGATTCGATCACGCCCACCGAAACCGCGCCCGCCGCCGCCACGGGGTAGCTGACCAGTCCACCGAGCACCGCGGCAATGAAACCCTTCAACCCGGTGGTGAACCCACTATCGTAGGAGATCGGCGTGATGGGGGCGATCAGCAGCCCAGCCAGCCCGCCGATCCCTGCCGCGAGCAGGAAGGCCATCGCGCCGGTGCGCCCCTGCTCAATCCCCATCAACCTCGCGCCAAGCGGGTTAGACGCAGTGGCCCGCAGCGCCTTGCCGAGCAGCGTGGCGCGGAAGAGCCAGGTCAGACTCGCAACCAGCAACACGCAGCTCCCCACCACCCAGAGTGAATGGCCTGAGATATCCACCGGACCAAGCGTGAGGGTTGCGTCGGAGAACGCCGGGGTGCGAGACGCCTCCGGCCCGAATAGGATCAAGCCGGTGCCGAGCAGTACATAATGCAGCGCCATGGCCACGATCAGCATCGTCAGCACGGAGGCGCCGGCCAGCGGGCGGAACACCAGCCGGTAGATCGGCGGCCCGAGCAGCGCCGTGCCTGCGACAGCCAAAGCGCCCATCAGCCACACCGGGGCGCCAAGCCGGATCGCCGCGAGGGTCGCACCCGTGACGGCTAGGGCAGGCAAGAGAGCCAGCGCCACGCCGCGCGCCGGTCGCCGCCCCCGCACCGCCAGCAGCGCGCAAACCAGCGCCGCGCCATCCAGCAGCCACAACGTTCCCGGCACCTGGCCCTGCAGCATGCCGGCGAAGCCGAGTGCCGCGAACGAAACGAAGTCGCCCTGCGGAATGAAGATCACGCCTGAAACCGAGAACACGATCAGCAGCCCGATCGCGAGCAACAGGTAGATGGCGCCATTGGTCACACCGTCCTGCAGCAGCAGGAGGAAGATCGTGCTGTCCAAGAACCCGCGCCTCTAACGGATCAGGCGCCAGGCCCCGTCCTGCACCTGCACCATGACGCGCGACCGTGCGTCCATGCCGTTATGGTCGTCCGGCGTCATGTCGTACACGCCGTGGGTGCCGACCAGTTCGTGCACGTGCTCCATGCCGGTCTTCAGCGCCTCCCGGAATTCGATCGTGCCGGGCTTGGCTGCCTTCAGCGCAGCGGGCACGGCGGCGGCGATCAGCATGCCGGCGTCATAGGTGTATCCTGCGAAGGCGTTACGGCTCTGCGGGCCGAACTTGTCCAGGTAACGCTGCATGAACGCCGTTGCGACCGCCTTCACCGGGCTATCATCGGAAAGCTGATCATACACCACCAGCGGGCCAGTGGGCGCGATGCAGCCTTCGACGGCTGGGCCGCCGACGCGGATATACTCGCCGCTGACCACGCCGTGATTGTTATAGACCTGGCCTTTGAAACCGCGTTGCGCCAGGGCGATGTTCGGCAGCGCACCCGGCGTGGCGGACCCGCCCAGCATCATCACGTCCGGACGGTGGGACAGTGCCTTCAACACCTGCGGCTGAACGGAGGTATCGGTGCGCGCATACCGCTCCTCGTCCACGACCTCGATCCCCGTGCCGGCGGTATCCGCGGTGAGCGCGCCGAGCACGGCGTCACCCCAGAAATCGGTGTAACCGATATAGCCGGTGGTCTTGACCCCGTGCGCCTTCATGTGTGCGACGACGCCCTCGACCATCAGCTTGATCGGCTGTGCGTCGTCGAAGGCGTACGGGTATTGTTTCGTGTCCACGACGTATGGCGACATGCCGATCATAGGTACATGCGCCTCGTTGGCGATCGGCAGCACCGACATCAGCGGCGCGCTGGTCGCCGGGCCAATGAAGGCGTCCACATGGTCTTCGTTGATAAGCTTGCGGGCAATCGTTGCGGCAGCGGTCGGGTCCGCGCCGTCATCGCGGATCAGGTATTCAACACTCTGCCCGGCGATCACCGTTGGCAACAATTCGAACGCGTTTTTGTAGCCGACGCCCTGGGCTGCGGTTGGACCGGTGATGCTGATAATGGCGCCGATCTTGATCTGCGCCTTGGCGGGAACCAGGGGCGCCAGGAGGACGGTAAAAGCGGCCGAGAGCAGGGCGATCGATCGGCGCATATGCAGGCACTCCC
>CAZZVB010000178.1:0-9155 GCA_964657445.1 uncultured Burkholderiaceae bacterium
CGCGATCATCTCGCTGGTGATGAGCGCCGTCATGTCGGTCTTCATGGTTGCGATGAACGCGGGCTTCGGTCCGGGGTATCTCCGGTCGTCTTGTCCAGTTGGCTACTTGGGGCCGTTGTCAGCTTCCCGACGGCTCTCGTCGTCGTTACGGCCGTGATCCGGTGGCAGTCGCGCCATCGGACGGTGGTCACCGTGATCCCGCGGCGATGACAACGGAGGCAGCGTGGGGCCGAGGCCCGCATCGTTCGAGCGCCTTCTTGTGCGACCGCATTCGTTGCAAATAGGATGGAGTTTTGGCCATGCGTGCCGTCATCGACGACGATGCAGCCATATTCACTCTGATCAACACCTTCACGGTCATGCCGGAAAGGCAGGGCGCCGTCGTCGCATCCTTGCGTGACTTCACCGAGCGGCATGCCCGTTCCCTGACCGGGTTCATCGGTGCCTCGGTCCACGCGAGCCTGGATGGTTGCCGCGTCGTCAATTACGTGCAGTGGCAGAGCGAAGCCGATCTCGGCGCCATGATGGCCAGCGCGCCGGCCCAGGCGCATATCAAGGAGGTCGGGGCACTCGCGGAACATCTGGACCCGGTCGTCTACCGGGTCGCCTTCGTCGGTTCGCGTGAGCGTGCGGCGCAGTAGGTTCGGCAGCTTCACGGCCGTCGTCGCCCTCCAGCTTCTCGCGGCCGCCGTGCTGCACAGCCAGGCGCGCGCGCAGGCTGGCTCTCCGTTCCGATTCGACGACGACGTTTCCGCATACGCTGCGCCCGCCGCCCGGGTGAACCTCTACGACGGCCTGAAATACATCCCACTCGGGGATGGCAAAGGTGATTACCTCTCCTTTGGGGGAGACCTGCGCGAACGCGTGGAGATCAACAGCAACACGCTCCTCGGCACCCGCAACAAGGGCCTGAACGCCTATGACCTGCATCGGCTGCTGGTCTTCGCCGATGTGCACTATGACGGGTTTCAGGTGTTCGTTCAGCTGGGCAACGAGACGGAGGCGGGACGTGCGCCAGGGCCGTCGCCGACGGACATCGACCGCGGCGACCTCGCGCAGGGCTTCATCGACTACGCTTCCGCAGCCGGCCCCGGTAACCTGACCATCCGCGGTGGCCGCTTCGAGATGGCCTATGACGAGGGCGCGCTGATCGGCCTGCGGGACGGCCCGAATGTACGGCAGGTCTGGGACGGGCTTCAGTCGTTCTACGTCCTGCCCGCGGCCCGTATCGACGCGTTCCTCGTCAGGCCGGTGAACGTCAGCCCCGGCTACTTCGACGACCGCACCCTGGCGGGACAGACGCTGTGGGGGGTGCATGTATCCGTATCGCCCACGGCTGTAGCTCCGGTCAGGATAACCGCCTTCTACTACGGCAACACAATGCCGGACGTCGCCTTCTATCCCCAGGCGGGCAAGGAGCAGACGCATACGGCCGGGCTTCGCCTGCTTGCATCCGCAGGCGGCCTCGACGGCTCGATCGGCGGCATCGGGCAGGTGGGCACGTTGGCCACGAAGAAGGTGCTTGCGTGGGCTGCGCATGTCGACGCGGGCTGGACGCTCGCCGCGCCTTGGTCGCCGCGGCTCGGCCTCCGCACGGACATCCTGAGTGGCGGCAGCAGTGGCGGGGCCAATGGGGGCGGCACCGTCCACACGTTCAACGCTCTCTATCCGAACTACGCCTACTCCACGGAGGCAACGATCGAGGCGCCGGCCAACCTGGTCCAGGTCGGCGCAACGCTCGCCCTCCATCCGCTCGACTCCGTGACGGTCAACGGCACCTTGGAAGGACTTTGGCGATACAGCGTCCACGACGCCTTCTACGCCGCGCCGACCTTCGCGCTCATTCGGCCTGACGGCACGTCGCGACGGTTCTCCGGCATTGAACAGCAGGTCGAGGCGACGTGGCGCCCGAACAGGTTCCTCGACCTGACCGCGGCATACGTTCACTTTGAACCAGGCGCGTTCCTGCGCTCAGCCCATGCCCAGTCTCAGGATTTCGGGATGACACAGATTTCGGTTCACTTCTGATCGCCGACCGCGCGTCCGCGATGCCACAGGGAGATACTATCATGAAGGACCTTACGATCTGCGCGATCTCCGGCAGCCTGCGCGCCGGCTCGTACAACACGGCCGCCTTGCACGCCGCCGCGGAGCTTGCCCCGGAGGGCGTCAGCCTCGTGCAGGCGTCGATCGCCGACATCCCGCCCTACAACGAGGACGTCAAAGCCGCAGGGTTCCCGTCCGCCGTCATTCGTCTGCAGCAGGCGATCGCCTCCGCCGGCGCCGTGCTGATTGCGACGCCCGAATACAACTACTCCATACCCGGCGTGCTGAAGAACGCGATCGACTGGGTATCCCGGACCGAACCCCAGCCGTTCGCCGGCAAGCCCGTGGCCATCATGGGCGCGAGCCTTGGCGCGATCGGCACGGCACGGGCGCAATACGACCTGCGCAAGATGTTCGTCTATCTGGACGCCCATCCGCTCAACAAGCCGGAAGTCATGATTGGTGCCGCGCACACGCGCTTCGATGCGGAAGGCAGGCTCCATGACGAAGCGACCCGGAAATTCCTCGCAAGCCTCCTGACGGCCCTGCGGGACTGGACGCGTCGCCTTCAGGCAGGCGCCTGATGGGTCAGCTCATCAATGGCCGCTGGACCAAGGCCGAGGCGGCGGCCCCGACGCAGGGCGGCGTGTTTGCGCGCCCCCAAGCAGTCTTCGACAGCAGGATCGAGCCCGGCGGGCGCTTCCCCCCGCAGGCCGGGCGCTACCACCTTTATGCCTCGCTCGCCTGCCCGTGGGCGCACCGCACCCTGATTTTCCGCCGCTTGAAAGGGCTGGGGTCCCAAATCGGCCTGTCCGTCACCCATTCGCGGATGGCCGATGAAGGATGGACGTTCGCACCAGAGGAGGGCGTCATCCCCGATCCGTTCGGCGCACGGGCGCTACACGAAATCTACACGCGCGCGGACCCGAACTACACCGGCCGGGCAAGCGTCCCTGTCCTGTGGGACACGGTGGAGCGAACGATCGTCAGCAACGAGTCTGCCGACATCATCCGCATGTTCAACAGCGCATTCGATCGGACTGGTGCAACGGGTGAGGACTACTATCCCCGGAACAAGCGCGCCGAAATCGACACGCTGAACGACCGCATCTACGAGACGGTCAACAACGGCGTCTACAAGGCCGGTTTCGCCAGGACCCAGGCGGCGTACGACATGGCGGTCGCCGCCCTGTTCGACACGCTCGACTGGCTCGAGGCGCGGCTCGCTCACCAGCCCTACCTCACCGGCGACTCGATCACCGAAGCGGACTGGCGGCTGTTCACGACGCTCATCAGGTTCGACGCGGTCTACCACGGCCACTTCAAATGCAACGTCCGCCGTCTCGTGGACTACCCCGCGCTCCGGCGTTTCACCCGATCGCTATACCTGGTCCCTGGCGTCGCCGAGACGGTCGACTTCGGGCACATCAAGCGCCACTACTATCTCAGCCACCCATGGCTCGACCCGACCGGGATCGTGCCGGCCGGGCCGGTGGAGGACTTCTTGCAACCCGAGACTTTCGATCGGCCTGCAGAGACCTTTACGTCAGCATTAAACGGCCGAAACGGAGAGGTGACATGACCACTGAGACTGAAAGCGCCGCCCGGCGCCCGAGGATGGTCGGGGTGTCGATTGTAAACGAGCGGCTGCGCGAACTGCTGATATCAGGCGCCACCGCAGTGATCCGCCATGTCAAACCCGGGCGCCCGGGTATCTCGGCATGGTTGCTGGCTTTGCTGGAGCGCAAGCCGCGCAAGCGTCCGGCAGTCGCTCTGGCCCACAAAGATGGCCCTCATGATGTGCGCCATGCTGACGAGCGGAGGCATGCCCGTGCGACAAGCCAATAACCGCCCGAAGCAAATCGTCAGGCCGCAAGCTTACAGGTAGACAGAACTAAAGTTTGGCGATCTTGGCGGTCTTAGTGGACCAGCAAGAGGTCGAACGATCCCACGGAACCGTCCATCGTTTCCACTGTGGTAAAAACCGTTTCTGCGTTCGTCCAGCGTTCCCGGCATCTTGAGCTCTGGTGGTCAAGATAAAACAGATCGGCTTGCTCGTGATTGGTATGCCAATGGAGAATGTGTGCACGAACTGGACCGTGTGGGACGGGCAGCCGCAGCAACGGTCTTTCATTGAGCCGATAAAGCCGCGCCCAGCTTCCTGGTGGCCAACAGGCAAGGTGATCGGCCAGATCGGTGCACACCAGCCGCCAGCCTGCCCGTGGCATGATGACGGCCCGCAGCGGAAAATGATGGAGGTGCAGACCCCTTGCGTTGCTCGCAGGCTCGACGACGAAGGCGCCGGCATCACGCAAGGCCTTTGCCAGCTTGCGCCTGGTGACGGATCGCGTGGAGAGATCCAGCGTCACCATCACGGCTGTCCGGCAGCGTCGCCCCTGCCAGCGCCGTGCGCGCAACGCGTGCACCAGGGCTACAGCGCAGCTTTCATCGGATCGGCTTATCCCCGCGCCGATCGCCACGGTCGCAAGCGGCACGCCGGGCAAGCCGGCGGTCGCCACGACGTCATCGAGGCCGGCGACCCCGTGGGCATCTTGGAACGTCCAGGTGCCGCCTCTGGTCATCATTTTGGCAGCACGCAGGTCAGTCTCGTCCGGCGTGAGGCCGGAGAACCATTCCGACCGTGCCAACGTGTCCACCCAAAGCGTGCCGGCAGTCCCAACGCCAAATACAAGCGCAGCAACACCGTCAATGCGTGTGCTCGGGATGAATAGGCCGCCGTCATTTCTCTGCCATGCCGAGCTTGGTGGATAGCCGGGGCGGATCGCAAGCCATGTCACTGTCGTGCTTTTTGCACAGAGGGCGATCTCGGCCGCTAGCAGGTTCCGGCGTTTATTGGCGGGTGAAGTGCCGCAGATACTGTGCCCATGCTCCGGATCAGCAAAGCCATCAGGGTGAACGGCCGCGCCGATGTCCATTGTCAACTCTCCCGCCTCTGAAAACCGCACAACCAGCGCCCGAATAGGCGATCGTTGGATATTTGACTGACGGCTGCGTCACATCCGGACGCAACGTCACGCCGCCTGGAAGCCAACCGGTAAGCGCGCGCCTTCGCGCCCGTCACACTCTGCGGCAAGGAGATGCAGAAAACCGGCCGGATCGTCCTCCCCCGTGAGAACGGCACGCCGCTTCACCAGGGCGAAATCCGCCGGTGTCAGTGTCCGGAGCGCTTCAACGCCGTTTGGCGCCTCGGCGGCGAAGAAGCTGCGGAACGCCAAGCGGACCTGCGCCGGCGTCAGCCACTCCAGCCGCAGCTTGACCAGGAAGCGGCGTAGGCTCGCCGGGTCCAGGGAGCCCGGCAGGTTGGTGGTGCACGCAAAAGGCAGCGGGTGCTGCTCCATCCAGGTCAGCATCTCGTTCACCTGGCTGATCTCCCAGCTCCGCACGGCACCGGCACGGTCGCCGAGCAGGCTGTCAGCTTCGTCGAAGATCAGGAATGCACCGGTGTCCATCGCTTCGGCGAAGGCGGCGGCGATGTTGGCTTCGGTCTGGCCTACGAACGGGCCAAGCAGGTCGGAGGCGCGCTTCTGCAACACGTCCAACCCCATGCGCCCGGCCAGGTAGCGCACATACGCGCTTTTGCCCGTACCCGGCGGGCCGGACAGCAGCAGCGACACGGCGCGGGGCGCCCCGGGGCGGGCTAGCCGGTCGGCCAGGGCCAGTAGGTCGCGGTCCGCCTTTACCAGGGCCGGGTCGTAATGGGCGGGGCGCTCGACGACCGGGGCCGGGTTGCGGCCGCCGGCAACGGCACGGGCGATGCCCTCTACGATCAGGCGCGCGGTGCTGGCGTCGCCGTCCACCAGGCGCGTGGCGCGGAGTGCGGTGGACGCGACCGCGGGGGCGGCGGGCACCAGGCGAGCGAGGCACGCGGCGTCGGCCTCGGTCAGGCGGACGCCCTCGGCCTCGCCCATGCTGCGCCACAGCCGGGTGCGCACGGCAACGCCGGGGATCTTAAGCTCCATGCACATGGTCATGCGGCGCAGCACGGCCGGACCGAGCATTTCGATCTCGTTGGCGGTCCAGATCACCGGGACGGGCGCCTGCTCCAGCAGCCGGTGCATGAACACGCGGGAGGTGGTGGTCGGGCCATTCTCACCAAAGGCATGGCGGACGAAGATGTCCTCAGCCTCGTCGAACAGCAGCACGGTTTCGCCGGCGGGTGCCAGTTGCTGCGCCAGTTGCAGGCCTTGCAGCCGTTCGTGCCGGTTAGGCTCGCCACCTCCGGCATCCTGTTCGGTCACCGGGCGCAACCTGGCGCCAACGCGGTGCGCCAGTGCGGCGGCGAAGGTGGTTTTGCCAGTTCCGGGCGGGCCGTAGAGAAGGATGTTCACGCCTGGCTCCCGCCCCGCGATGGCGGCGGACAGCACGGCGGCGGATACCTCGGCCGCGCGCCCGAGATGGGCGAACGCCTCCCAGGGCAAGGTTGCCGCAAGCGTGTGGCCGAGCAACTGTGCAAACGGATCTGCCCCCGGCGCCGCGTTGCTGCGCACCACCGTCGCAAGACGGCTGAGCACGTCGAGGTCGCCGTCGCTGGCCAGGTGAACCAACCCGCTTGCCCGCAGGCGGGCGCCGGGCAGCAGCGCAGCCTCGATCTCGCCGGGGTCGCCGCCCAGAAGCAGCGCCAGCAGGCCGTGATCACCGCGCAGCCGTGCGGGTCCACCGCGCGCACTGCTGATCGCGTCAACCAGGTGCTCGATCCGAGCGTCCAATTCGTAATAGAGCACGAGAGAGAAGATGGCGCGGTCGAGCGCGTCCAGGCAGAGCCGACTGCAGAGCGCATCGACCCAGAGGGAAGCGGCCGAGCCAGCGGAGGCCGGGGCAGTGCGCATCCCGCGGGTGATCGCGGCGCAGATCCGACGCCAGTTGGCCGCAGCCACCGGCCTGCTTCTGGACCCTTCGGCGAAATCCTCCCCGTCTGGCAAGCCGAGGGAACTGCGGTCCTGGTCCATCCAGGACGCAAGGGCCCGTGCTTCAATCGCACGGCGGCCCACCCTCTGCGCGACGTTGCTGGCGAGGCTGAAGGCGTGCCGGGTGCCGCCTTGCACGGCATCCCCGAAGCTGAGGTAACGGTTACGGCTCATGATGAGACCACCTCACGCGGGTGGCAGGCCGGCCGAAGCGGCACGACGCGCGGCGTGAGGCCGGGCGAGGAACGGAACTTGGCGGTATAGGGTGCGGTAGTCGGGTTCGTTGCGAGGCTGGGCGTGTAACGCAGGCTGCTCAGGACCGTCAATGTCTGTCTCATCGGCGGCCTCCTGTGGTGCGCACCCTGTTTTCAGCCCGGCGATACTCGGCCGCGGTGACGACCCGGCCAGCCTGGTTCGCGTTGCCCAGGCCGAGCTCGATGGCGATGAAGCCGTCCGCGCGAAGGCGGGAGCAGACGGCGAGGGTGACGCCGGCAAAGGAAAATTGCAGATGGGCGAACTCCAGACCCTGGCCGCGGCGGGCGATCTCCCGCCAGGCGGCGCGCCCAGCGGGGCGAAGCTGGGCTCCCAACGCCTGCCGGGCCTCGGCGGTGGGGTGGACGGTGACGGGGGCAAGCACTTGGAACACGGGTGACCTCCTGAGCATGACTCGTCCAGGTCCGCAGGAGAAACCTACGGACTTGGATCAAGGATTCGTCAGGGCGTGCGTGTCAGAATGAATTTGAATGGTCTCTACGTTATGAGGAGAGAGATATGCGGCGAGTGCGCCAGATATGGTCGTAGTTGCTGCACGGAGCGATCTCTACGTCGTGGTAGTGGGGCGATCATGCATCGCACCCTGATATCGCGGATCGTTCTGGTTGATCGGCCATGCTGCAAAGGCGCGTCAAACCTCCCTCGTCCAAGAGACGCCTGGCGAGCTGCAAGGTCCGTCCATCAACTGATCTTTCGATGTGACCATCGACCCGGGGGGCTCTTCGATCGGCCCCTTGCCTCGCGCGCGATTGTCGGGAGCGGCAAGCCACCGCATGTTGCCGAGGGAGTCACCCGTGTATTGCGTGCATTGTCAAAGCGAACCCGATCCTCTGGAGACAAATGGATCAGCTTGGCCTCACTACGCCTGCTATCGAACCTCTCCTTCTATACAGGCTCTTCTCGGCCGGATGTTAGGAACACGATGTGACCTCCTGCCGCATGGGTAGCGGAAACATACGCATCGACCTGTCCCCGATACCGGGCCACTGTCTCCGGTGTCGGGTCCACGTCGCTCTTCCAGTCCACCACCATGCTCACTGTTCCGTCCGCCTCCCGCACGATTGCGTCCGCCACACCCAAGGTGATCACCTCGGCCTTTGGTGTGGTCACGCTTGCAGACACTGTGCATTCCGGCACCAGTCGGTCCCGCACTGCGCGTATTGCCGGCAGGCTGAAGCCGCGTAGGACTGTCCTGGCTGCCTCCACTGCGTCGAAACCCGCTGCGCCTGGCGTATCATCCAATTGCCACGCCAACTCTGCCGCACGGGCCTCCAGCGTCCCGACGTCCTCCGCAACCTCGCCGGTCAGCACTTCCTCGATCAGCTTGTGTATCACCAAGCCGCGGGCCAGGCTGCCGCGCGGCGGTGAGGTCGCGTCCGCCGGGTCATCAACCAACGATGGCAGCGGCGCTGGGCTGGGTTCCGTGGCCTCGTCGGCTTCGGCCAGATGCGGGGTGATCCGCTGGATGCGGTGCGTGCTCGCGGCGATCAGCGCGGCTTCGGCTTCGAACGTGGTTCGGTCCTGCGTGTTAGGCTTATCCTCTGTCCGGTCCAGCTTGCCGCCGGGGAGATGGTCAACGTTGAACGGGTCTAGGCCGTGGTGCTGCAAGCCGAACCGGTCCATCCAGGAGTTCTTTGGCACGCCCGTCGAAAACTCCGGCAGCAACAGCAGGTCGCGGGCGCGGGTCGCGGCGACGTACCAGATACGGTGACGCTCCCGCTCCAGTTCTTCGCGTTCGGCCTGGAGAGCGGCTTCGGCGCCGGGTCCGTGGCGGCCGAAGACGGGGAGGTGCAGGCGGCCGTCCGCGTCCAGGGCGGCGTGCACCTGAGCCTTCAATTGTCCGCCCATGTTGATCGGCACCACGACCGGCCACTCGAGGCCTTTAGATGCGTGCATGGTCACCAGGGAGAC
>CAZZVB010000179.1:0-9127 GCA_964657445.1 uncultured Burkholderiaceae bacterium
TTTCACGCGACGCCAAAATGCGGTTTGGGCCTCCGTCGTTTGACGACGCCGCCATAACGGTCGGCGCCGCCGGAGGACGGATCGAGCTGAGTCTGCACTACTACTGACGCCCCGGTCTGGCATTCGCCTCGCGCAGGCAGGTAGCGGCTAATTCGACGCGTGGGCGACCGTGATCTTGTCCTGGGTGACGCCCAAGCCTTCCTCGATCGACGCGGCGAGAGCATCGGCGACGCAGCGATATCCGCGGTCATTCATGTGGACGTTGTCGTTGGCGAGGAACAGGCCGTAATCGAAGCCATTGCGTTTCCAGCCATCCATCAGCGTGCCGCGCGAGAACAGCGCGACGTTGTATTTCACCGACAGATCGGCCAGCGCCTGTTCCATCAGGCCATGCACCGGCGAGGCCAGGATCATCGGGGAACGCTGGTTGTCCATCAGCACCACGTCGATCCCGAGCGCCTTCATGCGCTGGATCCCGGTCGAAACGAGCTTGATGAACACCGCCGGGTCGGAATGCTCCATCGCGCCGTTCGCACCGACCTGCCAGATCACCATGTCCGGCTTGATGGCGAGCACGTCGGTATCGAGCCGGGCCATCTCCTCCAGCGCATCCTGCCCGCCGACGCCGCGGTTGATGACCACGAGATGCGCGTTTTGCAGCTTGCTGTTCAGATCAGCCTGCAGAATCGACGGGTAGCTGGCGGCAACCGACGAGGCCATCCAGCCTTCGGTGCTGGAGGAGCCAAGTGCGACGATCACCGCTTGCTTGTTCGCGCCGAGCCGCTGCTTCAGGGCCGCGGCCGCGACCGGCGGATTACGCCCCGGCGGGCAGGAGGGCTGTGCCCAACTGCACGTTCCGGCAGCGAGGGCGATGGCGCAGCCGAGCAGACCCGCCGAGAGGGATCGAGTGAACATCACTGTTACTAAGCGCAACACAGCCGAAATGGTCTATCGAAAAATTGATCCTGACGGGGATTTTAGGCAGTTCCGCCGACGGTCAACGCGGAAAGCTTCAGCGTCGGCTGTCCAACGCCCACCGGGACGCCCTGCCCGTTCTTGCCGCACGTCCCGACACCGGGGTCGAGGGCCAGGTCATTGCCGACCATGGTGATCTTAGTGAGCGCATCCGGGCCATTGCCGATGAGGGTCGCTCCCTTCACCGGAGTCGTCACCTTGCCGTCCTCGATCAGGTAGGCCTCGCTCGCGGAGAAGACGAACTTGCCGGAGGTGATGTCCACCGATCCGCCGCCGAAGTTCACCGCGTAAAGCCCGCGCTTGACCGAGCGGATCATCTCGTCCGGCGAATACTGGCCGTTCATCATCACCGTATTGGTCATGCGCGGCATCGGCGCATGCGCGTAGGATTGGCGGCGGCCGTTGCCGGTCGGCGCCACGCCCATCAGCCGGGCGTTGAGCCGGTCCTGGATGAAGCCCTTCAGGATCCCGTCTTCGATCATCACCATCCGGCCGGACGGGGTTCCTTCGTCATCGACCGTCAAGCTGCCCCGGCGGTCCGGGATCGTACCGTCATCGACGACGGTAATGCCGGGCGCCGCGATCCGCTGCCCGAGCAGGCCGGCGAAGGCCGACGTCTTCTTGCGGTTGAAGTCGCCTTCCAGACCATGCCCGATCGCCTCGTGCAGCAGGATGCCGGGCCAGCCATTGCCGAGCACGACCTCCATCTCACCCGCCGGCGCCGGGCGGCTTTCCAGGTTCACCAGCGCCTGGCGCAGCGCTTCGTCCACGCCGCCGCGCCAGGTCTCCTCGGTCAGCAGGCGGGCGTAGCCGAACCGCCCACCGGTGCCGTAGCCGCCGGTCTCACGGCGGCCATCCTGCTCGACCACGACCGAGACGTTCAGCCGCACGAGTGGGCGCAAATCCGCCATGCGGGTGCCGTCGGCGCGCATCACCTGCACCGCCTGCCACTCGCCATACATGCTGGCCATGACCTGCTTGACGCGCGGGTCCTTGGCGCGGGCGTAGGCGTCGATCTCCGCCAGGATGGTCGTCCGGGCCGCGAAATCCAGCTCGCCCAGAGGGTTCACATCGGCGTACAGCCGGGCGTTGCTCGCCCGCGGCGCCTCGGCGGCCGTTCCGCTGGCGCCGCCCCGCACGGCCGAGACGGTCGAAGCCGCCCGTCGCAACGCCGGCTCCGACATCTCGCCCGCATGGGCGTAGCCGGTTTCCTCGCCCAGGATCGCGCGCAGGCCGAAGCCCGAGCCGCTTTCGAAGCCGGCATGCCGAATACGGCCGTCATCCAGCGCGATCTGCTCGCTCTCGCGGTATTCCATGAACAGCTCGCCATCGTCGCAGCCCGCCAGGGCCTCGCCCACGATCCGCTCCGCCGTGTCGCGATCCAGCGCCGCATCCTCCCGCTCGAAGAACAGGCGGTCGGTGGTGGCAAGCGGGGAGATGGCCAAGGACGGGGATGCGGACATGTCGTTTTCCAGTCAGGCGAGAACGGAGGAAGACTCAGGCACGGAGATGGGCGGGCGGCTTGACCAGGCGCGACGCCGGCATGCGCAGGATGGCCGTCGTGCCGACCGCCGGGCGGCTGCTCAGGATCAAGTCCCCGCCATGCGCGCGCGCGGTCACGCGGCTGACATATAGGCCCAACCCACTGCCGGAAAACCGCCTGGCGTTGCCGGAGTCGAGCTGCACGAAGGGTTCGAACGCACGTTGCAGGTCGCCATCGGCGATGCCTATGCCGGTGTCGCTGACCATCAGAAGCAGGTCGTTGGTGCGCGGCTCGGTCCGCGCCGACACCCTGACGGCGCCGCGACCCGGCGTGAACTTGATCGCATTGCTCACCAGATGCGCGAGCGCCTGCCGCACCCGGCGCTCGTCGCCTTGCAGCAGCGGCAGGCCCGGCGGCGTTTCGCTGTGCAGCGCGATCTCGGCGGCCTCGGCGCTTTCCGCCGCCTGCGCCACTGCGCCGGCAACGAGGTGACTGACCTCCATCAGGTCAGACGGCAGATTGTCGCCGGTTTCGGCCCGCGCCACGTCCAGGATCACGTCGATGAGGCTGAGCAACTGCCGCCCGGCCTCGTTGATGGCGCCGGCATACTCGGCCACCTGGGCGGCCGGCATGGCGGCATCGCCGCCGCGCATGATCGCTTCGGAAAAGCCGATCACGACGTTGAGCGGCGTCCGCAACTCATGGCTCATGGTCGCCAGAAAACGGGCGGGCGGGCCGGACGAGACAGAGAATGGCTGGTCACTGGCGCGGGTCCAGTCGCGGGGCATTTGCTGCCTCAAGACTTCCTACGCTCCAGATGAAGCGTCACGAGGGTCGCCGATAGGAGGAGCACGGCGACGGCCTGGTGCGCCGTCGCCAAACCGGCGGGCACCATGTTCAGCAGCGTCGCGACACCGAGGCTGTATTGCAGCACGACGACCGCGCCCATCGCGAGCACGCCGTAGCGGACGATGGGCGGCAGGCTCGCGCGCCAGCCAACGATCATCGTCGCCAGCACCGTCAGCGCGGTAAAGGTCGCCAGCAGCCGGTGATCGAACTGCACCGCGGCCAGGTTTTCGGTCAGGTTGCGCAGGAAGGGATGCAGTGCGGCGTAATCCGGCGGCAGGACGCCATCCCCCATCAGCGGAAAGCTGTTGTAGATCAGCCCGGCATGCAGCCCGGCCACGAAGCCGCCCGCGGCAATCGTAAGCGGCACCAGGATCGCGCAGGCAACGATCATCCGGTGGAAGGCCGGGCTCGTCGGCATGCGGGCCGCGCCTGGGCGCAGCACGCCCAGCGCCGTCCACAGGATCGCAGCATACAGGGTCAGTGCGAGTACCAGGTGGATGACCAGCCGGTAGGCGGACACTGCCGTGCTGTCGGCGGCAAAGCCGGACGCCACCATGAACCAGCCGACCGCGCCCTGCAGGCCGCCGAGAACGAAGAAACCGAACAGCCGCAGCCATAGCCCGCGCCGGATCGCGCCGCGAAGGCCGAGCACGACGAGGGGCACGAGGAAGACGATGCCGATCAGCCGGCCCCAAAGCCGGTGAGTCCATTCCAGCCAGAAGATGTGCTTGAAGCCGTCCAGCCCGAAACCGTGGTTCACCAGCTGATACTGAGGGATCTGCTGATACAGCGCGAACAGGCGGCTCCACTCGGCGTCGGACATCGGCGGCAACGCGCCCGAAAGCGGCGCCCATTCCATGATCGAGAGACCGGAGCCCGTCAGGCGCGTGGCGCCGCCCAGGACAATCATCACGAGCAACATGCCGCAGATCGCGAACAGCCAGCCCGACACGAGGTGGCGGTTCAGCCGGTCCCGCCGGGTTTCAAGTCGCTGCGTGGGATGATCCAGATCGAACGGCATCGCACCCTCTTGGCCACGGACCGAACCGGTTGGCACGAACGGCCCGCTCGCTTGCCGGCTCGTTCGCGCGAGTGCTACCTGCCCCCACCGGATGACCCAAATCAACTCACACCCGGCACCCATCCTTTCGGTGGTGGTCCCGGTCCGCAACGAAGCGCCTAACATCGCACCCCTGATCGCCGAGATCGAGGCCGCGCTGCAAACGGTGCCGCATGAGATCGTCTATGTGGATGACGGCAGCACGGATACCACCCCGCAAATGCTTGAAGCCCAACGGTTGACGTCGCCCCTCGTGGTCCGCAGGCATCGCGCCAGCTGTGGGCAGAGTGCGGCGATCATCACGGGCGTGAAGGCCGCCCGCGGCATGTGGATCGCGACGCTGGACGGCGACGGGCAGAACGATCCTGCCGATATCCCCGCGCTGTTCGACCGGGCGCGGGCTGCGAACGGCCTGGTCTTGACGGCAGGCCACAGGGTGCGGCGGCAGGATAGCCAGACGAAGCGGTTTGCCTCCCGCTTCGCCAACGCGATCCGCGCCCGCATGCTGGGGGATGCGACTCCGGACACCGGGTGCGGGCTGAAGCTGTTCCGGCGCGACGCGTTCATGGACCTGCCGCACTTCGACCACATGCACCGGTATTTGCCCGCCCTGTTCATCCGCGCGGGCGGACGTGTCGAGTCGGTCCCGGTCAATCATCGCCCCAGGACGAGGGGCGCCTCGAACTACGGCACCTTCGACCGGCTTTGGGTGGGGATTTTCGACCTGGCCGGCGTGTATTGGCTGCAACGGCGGTGGAAGCGGCCGGTGGTGGAGGCTGTGCCCGATCTGGATGCGGCGGGTTGAGCACGCTCGCCCGCGGTGGCCGGGTGATGTGGAAGCCGGCGCTGCTGATCGGCGGCCTGCTGGTTGCCGGCGTGCTGCTGCGCGAGGGTTGGGGACGCGATGCGCTGGACGCACCGGCGCAGGCTGGGCCGCTCGGCTTCGTCGTTGTCGGGACCATCGCCTGCGCGGTCGGCGTGCCGCGCCAGGTGGTTGCCTATGCGGCCGGCCTGGGGTTCGGCGCCTGGGCCGGGTGTGCCCTGGCCTTGGTGGCGGAAACGCTGGGGTGCGCCATCGATTTCCTGTGGGCGCGCCTGATCGCGCGGGACTGGGCCTCGCGCCGGATCACCGGCCGCCTGGCCCGGCTAGACCAGCAATTGCAGCGCCATCCCTTCGGCGCCACGCTGACGTTGCGGTTGCTGCCTGTGGGGAGCAACCTGTTGCTGAACCTGCTCGCTGGCGTTTCTGCCGTCGCGATCGGCCCGTTCCTGGCCGCATCGGCCATCGGCTACGTGCCGCAAACCATCGTGTTCACCTTGCTGGGTGGCGGCGTCCGCGTGGATCATACCGCCCAATTGGTCCTGGCGGTGGCGCTGTTCGTCTGCGCCTCAGCGCTGGGGCTTTGGCTGATGCGCCGCATCAGGGCTTTGCCGGGCTGACGAGGGAGGCACCATGCTGCAGATACGCCGCCGGTCCGTTGTCGCGGGCGCAGCCATGGCGAGCCTGGCGAGGGTGACGCAGGCGCAAGGCGTCCAGGTGTCCGTCGAGCCGCCCTGCGGGCCCGTCACCGGCCAAGTGGTCGGTGGCGTCGCCCAATTTCCCGGCATTCCCTATGCCGCACCACCGGTCGGCCCGCTGCGTTATGCCTCTCCCAAGCCGCTGGCGCCTTGGACCGAACCGCGGTTGTCCGCCGTGGCGCCTGCGTCGATCCAGACATTGGGTGGCGCTGCGGCGTGGCTCTATGAGGGCGGCTGGGCGCAGAGCGAGGACTGCCTGACGCTCAGCGTCTGGTCGCCGGACGTGAAGGGCAAGCACCCGGTCATGGTGTGGCTGCACGGCGGCGCCTGGCGCACCGGGCGGGGCGACGCCGCAGGCACGCAGGGCGCAGCGCTCGCCAGGGCGGGGATCGTGGTCGTGACCGTGAACTACCGGCTCAGCGCGCTCGGCTGGCTGGCGCACCCGGCATTGCAAGACGCCGAGACGGGGGCCTTCGCCAACTGGGGGATGCAGGACCAGGTGGCCGCGCTGCGCTGGGTCCACGCCAACATCGCGGCGTTCGGCGGCGACCCCGGCAACGTCACGCTGTTCGGCCAGTCGGCTGGCGGGTCGAGCACGGCGTCGATCGCGCAGGACCCGGGGAATGCCGGCTTGCTGCACAAGGCGATCATCGAAAGCGGCTCCTTGCACGGCGCGCCGGGTTTTCCGGACGTCGCCACGGCCGCCGCCTATGCCGAGGCGCTGGCAAAGCGGCTGGATGTGAGCGTGCCGGGTCTGCGCAGCCTGCCCGCGTTGCAGGTTCACCAGGCGGAACTGCAGCTCGCGCGGGACCCGGCGATGGTGCGCAGCCTGGGACGCCCGCCCGTGCTGCCGGTGCTGGATGGCGTGGTGCTGAAGGTCTGGCCGCGTGACGGCGCCCTGCCCGCCATCCCGCTGATGATCGGCACCACCGAGAACGAGGCGGTATTCTGGTACGACCTGGTCGGTCCGGACGGCAAACCCGTTCCAGGCCTGCCGCCGCCGAAGGACCGCGCGCAGCTCATCAGCTATATCCGTGATCTGACGGCGATCTACCGGCCGGAAGCGTCCGCTATCCCGGCCGAGCGGATCGCCACGGCCTATGCCGGCGCCGCGCGAACCCGGGGAGAACCCGACGACGCGCTCTCGCTTTGGCTGCGCGCCTACACCGACATCGTGTTTCGGCTGCGCGCCCGCACGGCGGCGCAACGCCATGCCGCGCTGGCCCGGACCTATCTCTACGAGTTCCAGCGCCCGCTTGCCGCACCCGCCCACGGCGTCCCGCACACGTCGGAGATCGTCTTCGCGTTCGGCACCTATGACGACCCGTTCTTCGCCGGGAAAACCGGTGGGGAGGACGCCGCTGCGCTGTCCGCGCTGATGCTGCACGCCTGGGCGGAGTTTGCCCGAAGCGGGGCGCCGGGCGAAGGCTGGCAACCGGTTACGGCGGACGAAACGCCGGTCAACTGTCTCGGCGGCCAAGGCGGCTTGCTGGAGCCACGTAGGGGCGTTCGGCTGGAGGAATTGGCAGCCTGGGAAAGTTAGCGGGGAATTAGCCGAATGGGGCCAACGTCCGGTGGTCTCAAAAAGAAAAGGACCCGGCCCATGATGTCTCTTTCCCTGACCTTCGGGATCACAACGATCGTTTGTGGCCTTGGGCTCGGATGCCTCATGTTCATCAGCCGCAGCTCGACGTCGCAGCAGGATCCGCGCGACCGTCGCTGACGCCGATGCGTTGACGCCTGGCGATATGGGACCAGATCGCGGGCTCAACGCCAGGAGCACGCGATGTTCAGATTGCTGCCTCGCCCAGGCCTTTTGACCGGGGTGGTCGTCGCTGTGTCGGTTGCATCCGGCGTCACGTTCGGCGCTGCCGCGGTATCGGCCGCCCTCGTCGTTCGCTATGCGATCCGCAAGGCGGAGGGGCGCCGGTGATCCTGCTCTATCTGCCGTGGCTTGCTGCGATCCACTTCACGTCTGGAACGATACTGGGCGGTATGGCCGTGCTCGCAGCCAAAGCGCTGCGCGAGATGGGCGTTCAGGACCGGGCGAGGTAGGCAACCGTCGGCGCCGGTTGGGGCGCGTGCGAAGAAGCATCGGCCATAGGATTCGGGTGACCTTCCCTGCCGTTTCCCGCAATAAGCGGGAGAGCGTGATTGTCCTGGTTTGACTGCGGAACCGAAACCGCTGCCGTGGCTTTCGCCTTCGCAGGCGGCGTGGAGTTACTGAAATGATGGACGGCTCGATCCCAGTCAGCCGGGACGGCGGCACCCGGCCGCAGCACATGGCGATCGGCGCCCTGGCGCTCGGCCTGTTTCTGCTGGGGCTGTTTACGCTCTGGAACTTCCTGAGCGCGCTGGTCTGGGCGGGGATCTTCGCGATCGCGCTGTGGCCGCTGTTCTGCAAGGCGGAGCGGCGCTTCGGCACGGGCAAGCACAACATCCTGCTGCCGGGCCTGTTCACGCTCGCTGTCGCCCTCGTGTTCATCGTCCCGCTCGGGCTGGTCGGCGCACAGATGGCGCGCGAGGCCCACGCCGCGACCGAGTGGGCGCGCAACGCCCAGGCAAACGGCATCCCGGAACCGGACGTCCTGCACAAGCTGCCATTCGGCCAGGCGCAGGTGGATGGCTGGTGGCAAGACAATCTGGCCGATCCCGGCGCCGCCAAGGAGTTGCTGGAACGCACCACTCAGGGGCGCATGGCCAATGTCAGCCGGGAGGTCGGCCACCAGGTGGTGCGCCGGCTGACCCAGTTCGTGTTCACGCTGGTCACCCTGTTCTTCCTGTTCAAGGAAGGCCACACCGTCACCACCCAGATGCGCCGCGCAGCCGCCCGCGCGTTCGGCCCCGGCGGTGAGCGGATCGGCAAGCAGATCATCGCCTCGGTGCACGGCACGGTGGATGGGCTGGTTCTGGTCGGGCTGGGCGAAGGCGTTCTGCTGGGCATCGTGTATGCCATTGCGGGCGTTCCGCATCCGACGGTGTTCGGCGCCTTCACCGCCATCGCGGCGATGATCCCGTTCGCCACGGCGATCGTATTTGCCATCGCGGCGCTGGTGCTGGTGGCGCAGGGTTCGGTCGTATGGGCGATCGCGATCCTCGTCATCGGGTTTGCGGTGACGTTCAGCGCCGACCACTTCGTCCGGCCGGTCCTGATCGGAGGCGCGACCAAGCTGCCCTTCCTCTGGGTCCTGCTGGGCATCCTCGGCGGCGTCGAGGCCTTCGGGCTGATCGGCCTGTTCGTC
>CAZZVB010000180.1:0-9049 GCA_964657445.1 uncultured Burkholderiaceae bacterium
GCAACTACGCGGCATCATGGAAGATGATGCCGAGCGTGTGGCGCTGGCCCGAGCGCAGCCGGCTGACGCCGTGGCGCATGGTCACCCGATAGGCGCCGCGCGTTCCCATGACGGGGCGATGATGCACGGCGAACACGACGCCTTCACCCTGCGCCAAACCCACGACTTCGGCGCGGGACTGCATGCGGGGACGTTGCTCCGTCAGCACGAATTCACCGCCGGTGAAATCACTGCCGGGGCGCGACAGCAGCAAGGCGACCTGCAGCGGGAAGACATGTTCGCCATAAAGATCCTGATGCAGGCAGTTGTAGTCGCCTGGACCGTATTGCAGCAGCAGCGGCGTCGGGCGGGTCTGCCCGCCGTCATGGCAGCGGGCCAGGAACGGGCCATGTTCGGCAGGGTAGCGGATCGCAATCCCCATCGCCTCGTTCCAGCGGTTCGCGACCGGCGCCAGGCGGCGGTAGAGGTCCCGCCGCAGCACCTGCACGCACTCGGGCAGCGGGTCGGCGAAGTATTTGTATTCGCCGCGCCCGAAGCCGTGCCGGCCCATGACGACGCGGGACCGGAACGGCTGGTCTTGCGGATACAGCGCGCTCACCGCCGCGCATTCTTCGGGCGTCAGCAAAGGGCCCGTTGCGGCACAGCCCGCATCGTCCAGCCCGGCCGCGATCCCGGGCCAGTCCAGCCCTGCCACGCGATTGGCGAGGCTGGTCATACCGCCGCCAGTTCGCGCCGCAGCAGCGCCGCCTTTCGGTCCACGCCCCAGCGATAGCCGGACAGCGCACCGTCCGAGCGGATGACCCGGTGGCACGGGATCGCCACGGCCAGCGCATTGGCCGCGCACGCGCCGGCGACGGCCCGCACTGCACCCGGTGCGCCAATCGCTGCGGCAACGTCCGCGTAGGTCGCCGTGGTTCCGGCGGGAATGGCCTGCAAAGCCTGCCACACGCGCTGCTGGAACACCGTCCCGCGGATATCCAGCGGCAAGCCGAGCCCGGCGCCCGGCGCCTCGATGAAGCCGACCACCTGGGCAACCGTCGCCTCGAACGCCGGGTCACCGCCGGACAGCGCTGCCTTCGGGAAACGATCCTGCAGGTCCCGGAGCAACGCGTCCGGATCGTCGCCGAAGGTGATCGCGCACAGCCCTTTCTCCGTCGCGGCGACCAGGATCGCGCCCAGCGAACACTGCCCCACGGCAAAGCGGATCGCGGCACCCGTGCCGCCCGCGCGGTAGGCGCCCGGCGTCATCCCGAGGCGGACCGGGGCGGCCTCATAGGCCCGGCTCGGTGCGCCGAACCCGGCGTCGTAGATCGCATCGGTGACACTCGCCGCCGTGCCCAGCCCGTCTTGCAGCCGTGCCGCACGGCGGGCGTCGGCGTAGGCCTTGGGCGTGACACCAGCCACCCGTTTGAACATGCGGTGGAAGTGGTGCGGACTGACGCCAAGCGCCGTTGCCAGACCAGAAAGCCCGGGCGCCGCCTCCGCCTCGTCCATCAGCGCGCAGGCCCGGCGGACGAGGTCCGCCTCGCGCTCCCTCAGGCTCGGCTCGTTGGGCCGGCAGCGTTTGCAGGCGCGGAACCCGGCGCGCTCGGCCGCCTCACAACTCAGGTGGAAGGACACGTTCTCCCGCCGGGCAAGACGGGCGGCGCAGCTTGGGCGGCAATACACGCCCGTGGTTTGCACCGCGTAGAAGAACACGCCATCCGCGGCCGCATCCCGGCGGCGGACGGCGTCGTAGCGGTCGTCGTCCATGCCTGCCATTGCGTGGCGTTCCATCAGGTCCATTCTCGCCTCCATCGGCGTCGCGCCGGAGGGCGGACGATGAGCTTACACTCGCGCGGCCGGCGCGTGCAGCCATCCCGGCCCTTGCTTTCGTATTCGATTTTCCCGTGGCAGGCTGGGCCATGCCGAAGACCAGCCCCGCCAACCCCCCGCATCTGGTCAAACGCTACAGCCCTGGAAGGCTGTACGACACCAGCACGCTCGCCTATGTGGACGCGGCGCAGCTCCGCGCGCTGCAACGGTCGGGCGAGCAGGTCGTCGTGGTGGAGGCGAAGACCGGCGAGGATATTACAGACAGCGTCCTGCGCCACGAACCGTGATAGTCTCCTGCGTAACGAGTTCACGGTGGGGTTGTCTGTCATGTCGCCAGAAGAAATCACGCTGGTCCGCGACTCCTTCGCCAAGGTAAAGCCGATCGCGGCGGACGCGGCGGCGCTGTTCTATGGCCGGCTGTTCGAGGTAGCCCCTAGCGTGCGACCGCTGTTCAAGGGTGACATGCAGCAGCAAGGCGCCAAGCTGATGGCCACGATCGGCATGGTCGTCGCCTCGCTGGACCGGCTGGACACGGTCATGCCTGCAGTGCAGGACCTGGCTCGGCGTCATGTCGGTTACGGCGCAGTGCCTGCCCATTACGCGGTGGTGGGCGACTGCCTGCTGTGGACACTGGGCCAGGGCCTGGGTGAGGCGTTTACGCCGCCCATCCATGCTGCTTGGGCCAAAGCCTACGGCGCTCTGTCCGGCGCGATGATCGAGGCTGCGGAGGCGGCTGATAGCGCTGATGACACTTCTGTTTAGGGTGTTCCTACGGATGCTGCCTGCGGCAGGCAACCGGTGATCCGGTCCAGCAACCGTGCCGGGTCATCGGGCAAGCGGGCGCCGCGCCAGGCGACGTGCTGGTCCGGGCGGATGAGCACCAGGCGCGCCTGATACAGCGGCGGCAGCCGCTCGTCGCCCGGCGCGATCACGGCCAATGGCATGCCCCGGCCGGCCGCTGTGGCGGCGAACGTGTCCGTTCCGGCGGCGTCACCCTCGGTCACCAGCAGCGTGTAGCCGGACCCGAAGTGGTCATAGAGCGAGCTGCCGTCCCGCAGCCACAGATGCGGCGCGAGGCACCCCGGCACCGCAGATGGCACGTAGGCAATGGTGTCCTGGGGCGGCGCCTGCGTGCCGTCGGGCACGATGATGGGCGAGTTCGCGTAGCGGTAGCCGAGCACCACGCCGAGCGTATCGAACTCGCGGCGCTTCGTCGCGCGGATCTGCGCGCCGGCTTGCTCCCGCACCGCGTCACCCTCCGGTCCGGGCGCCTCGATCGCCGGGCGCACGAGCTGGTTGCCGAGCGTGGCATAGTTCGTGGTGGCTTCCTCGATCACCCGCTGATGCACCGGGCGGCGCTCCGCCTGGTAGGAGGCGAGCAGGCCGGGCCCGCCCCAGCCCTGTAGCGTTGCCGCCAGCTTCCATCCTAGATCGACCGCGTCGCCGATGCCCATGTTCATCCCGAAGCCGCCGAACGGCGGGTGCAGGTGGCAGGCGTCCCCGGCGAGGAAGACGCGCCCTTTGCCGTAGAAATCGGCGATCAGGCTGCGCGCTACCCAGGGATCGGTGTGCATCACCTCGATCGCAAGATCGGCCAGACCGGTGCCGCGGCGGATCAGCGTGACCGGGTCCACGGTGGCCGGATCGACATCGTCGGCGAGCTTGGTGGCCATGAAGAACCACAGCCCGTGCTGATCCATGGGCCCGAGCATCCCTGGCACATCGGCATTGACCATCCAGTACATGATCGCCTCGCCATGCCCATGGCTGCCAGCCAGGCCGGGTGCGCGGAAGATGATGCTGTAGTTCTTCAAGCCTGGCGAGTGGCCCAGCATGCGCGCCCCGATCGCCTCGCGCACCATGCTCCGCGCACCGTCGGCGCCAACCAGATAGCGGCTTCGAAGGCTACGGATCCGGCCGGTCGCGACGTCGCGCACTTGCGCGCTGACGCCCTCGGCATCCTCCTTGAAGCCGGACAGCTCGCAGCCGAACTCGATCGCCACCCCCGGCAGCGAGGCGGCGTGGCTGCGCAGGACCTCCTCGAGCGTGTATTGCGGCACCCATTGGCCCTCTTCGGAAAACAGCTCATTGCGTTCGCGCCGCGCGTGCATCGCGTTCTCGAACCGCGCCAGCAACGGGCCGTTCATGCGCGTCGCGAACACCACGTTGGCGCCGTAGTCGGGCGCGATCGGCGACGCCTGCCGCAGGGCGTCGGCGATACCCCAGCGCCGCAGGTGTTCGCGGGTGCGCACGTTGGTGGTCTTGGCGCGCGGGCTGTAGCCAACCCGGTCATTCCGCTCCACCACCAGGCACGTGACGCCGCGATGCCCCAGCTCGATGGCAAGCGACAGGCCGGCCGGCCCGGCGCCGGCAATCAGGACGTCACACGCTCCGGACGTTGTCGCTTTCATGCCGGGACGATAGAACCGATGCAAAAGTTAGGACAGGCCAATGCCAGACCCCATCCTGCTCGATCGCCTGCAACAGGCCGTGCAAGCCGGTTTCGAACGGCAGACCGCGTTCCTGGCCGATCTCGTGCGTTTTCCCAGCGTGCGCGGGCAGGAGGCGCCGTTGCAAGACTGGATGGCGCGGCAATTGGGCAGCCGCGGCTACAGCGTGGATCGCTACACCCTGGCCGAGGTGGCGATGGACCACCTTGCCGGGTTCAGCCCGGTCTTGGACACGGAGTATGCACGCGCCGTGCAAGTTGTGGGTGTCCGTCGCGCCACGGCCGCCACCGGCCGCAGCCTGATCCTCCAGGGCCATGTGGACGTCGTGCCGCCGGGCCCGCTCGAGCTATGGTCAACCCCGCCTTTCGACCCGGTGGTGCAGGGGGAGTGGCTGCACGGCCGCGGCGCCGGCGACATGAAGCAGGGCGTCTCGGCCATGGTGTTCGCGCTCGATGCGATCCGTGACGCCGGGCTGGAGCCGGCGGCCGACATCACGGTGCAGACGGTCACGGAGGAGGAGTGCACCGGCAACGGCGCGCTCTCCACCCTGGCGCGCGGCTACCGCGCCGACGCCGTGCTGATCCCCGAGCCGACCGCGGGCACCATCACCCGCGCCCATGTCGGCGTGATGTGGTTCCGCCTGCGGGTGCGCGGCGTCCCCGTCCATGTGGCGCAGGCGCAATCCGGCACCAACGCGATCATGTCCGCCTACCAGCTGATCCTCGCCTTGCAGCGCTACACGGACGGGCTGAACCAGGCGGCGCGCCAGGACCCGTGGTTCGGCGGCATTACCGACCCGATCAAGTTCAACCCCGGCGTGATCCGCGGCGGCGACTGGGCCAGCAGCACCCCCGCCTGGTGCGAGGTGGACTGCCGCATCGGCCTGCTCCCGGGGGCAAGCCTGGAGGAAGCGCGGGCTGGCGTGCAGCGCTGCGTGGCGGCCGCGTCGCAGGGCGACAGCTTCATGGCCAACAACCCGCCGGACGTGGTGTGGAACGGCTTCCAGGCGGATGGCTACGTGCTCGAACCCGGCAGCGACGCCGAACGCGTGCTGGCGGCGGCCCACGCCCAGGTGTTCGGGGCTGACATGGAGGAACGCCAGTCCACCGCCGTCAACGACACGCGGTTCTACGGCCTGTATCACCGCATGCCGGCGCTGTGTTACGGCCCGCGCGGCGCCAACCACCACGGCTTCGACGAATGCGCCCACCTGCCGACCTTGCAGCAGGTGACGCTCAGCATCGCGTGCTTCGTGGCGGATTGGTGTGGCGTGCGGGAGGCTCGGTAAACGCACATAGGAGGCTTTGCCGCATCAACTCCTTGACGGGTCTGCCCGGGCGGCGGGCGCCGGCCAGCCATGGGAGTTCTCCGACCCCGGCCGGTTGTTCAGCCACCACGACCAGTCCTGCGGCAGGATGGAGAACGGGTCGTTATGCGCCAGCTCCCTTGCGGCCCAGACGGGCCAATGAGGGTTGGCGAGCGCCGGGCGGCCCAGGAACACCAGGTCGATCAATTCATCCCGGATCATCCTGTCCGCCACCGCCGGCTGGCCGAGGTTCCAACTGACGGCAACCGGAATGCCCACCTCCCGACGCACACGGTTGCCACGCTCCACCATGAAAGCCGCCCGGGAGAATGGCGGCTCCTGCATGTCATCGGTGTTCATGCCGAGGCTGAGATCCGCCAGGTCCAAGCCGTGCTGCTTCAGCTCCCCCACTGCCCAAACCGAATCGTCGAACTGCACGCCGTCCGCGTGGAAGTCGTCCGATCCGAGCCGCATGGTCAGCGGCAACCGTTCCGGCCAGACTGCCCGCACCGCGTCCAACGCCTCCCGATGGAAGCGCAGCCGGTTCTGCAGGCTGCCGCCATAGGCGTCGGTCCGCTGGTTGGCGAGCGGCGAGAAGAAGCTTGCCCCCAGGTAGCCGTGGGCGAAATGCATCTCCAGCCACTCGAACCCCGCTGCCAGGGCACGCCGGGCAGCGTCAGCATAGGCGCGGTGCAGATCATGGATTTCCTCCACGCTCAGCGCCTGCACCGGGTAAGGATACCGGCCGCCGTAGCTGATGGCCGACGGGCCGCGCACTTGCCAGCCATCGGGATGATCGGGCGCGATCTGCTGCTTGCCCTCCCAAGGCTTCTGCTCGCTGCCCTTCCGCCCGGTATGGCCGAGCTGGATGGCGGGCACAGCCCCCATCGCCTTGATGATGGCGGTCACGCGCGACAGCCCTTCGATCTGGCCATCGTCCCAGATGCCGGCGCACGATAGGCCGGTCCGGCCGTCAGGCGTGATGGCGATCTGCTCGGGGAACACAAGGCCGAAGCCGCCCGCGGCGCGTGAGCCCATCAGCATGACGTGGTAGTCGCCCATCTTGCCATCGACCGAGCGATACATCGTCATCGGCGACATCGCGATACGGTTGCGGAGCGTCACGCCCTTCAGCGTGTAGGGACTGAACAGGTCAGGCATGGCAGGGTCCTTTGTCTCGCGAGTGGAACCTCAGCATCGGCGTGGTGCTCAACGCCAGAACACCAGCCGCCGTTCAGCTGCGTCGATCAAGCCGACGACGGCCCGGGTGAGCGCCGAGGCGACGGAGTACGGCACGCTCGCGCGAAGAGGCTGGCGGTGGCTTCGATGGGGTCACGCATCCACATCGCATGGCTAGGCAGATCGATGCGACGTAGCGATGCAACGAAATCCTGCACGTGCTGGGCAAATGCGGCTGGGCCGTCCGGTAGCCGAGCGACCACGCTGGCGGAAACTGGCGTTTTGTTCGTCACGCTCACCATCACGTCGTGATAACGATCTTGCAGGCCCAGTCGTCCGGCCTCGGCAGAGGCAGTGATATGGTCGGACAGCTTGCCGAGAGCAGACGGGGTACAGAGGCGGCTGTGAAGCGCATAATTGTTGGTCTGATAGCGGTGCGAAAACCGGTTCGGAAAGCCGATGACAGGGCTGGCGCCTCGCACCTCCCGAACGAAGGTGAACACTCTCGTGTCCAGCCGAAGCAGCGGAAATACAGCGACATCCTCCTCGGCCACATCCGACATGCGCGCCTGGGTGTCGGGTGCGAACCAATCGTCATCGTCGAGGAAGAACAGCCGGAAAAGGCCGGCCGGCAATCGGTGACTCAATTCCGCCTGCGTCAATATCAAGCCGCCGCCAACGGCATTGAGCGTCGTTCGGGCAATCGCTTGCAGCTCGGCCCGGCAGGTGAAGAAGTCCACGTGAAACAAGGCGTTCCAGCCGGCGATGCACGTCTGGATGTCGCCGGGAAAAGCGGGAACCGCCTGCGCAGGGACATAACGCGATGGATCGATCATGCGGCCGCGCGCGAAGTCCGCCGCCAGCGCCGTCCAATCGGGCGATTGGCGTAAGGCGAGCACGACGGTCATGCCCAAGGACGATCGCCGTAGCGCATTCCAGACTCCTGCCGTGCATGCAGCAGACTCGCACCGTTCCACGGGAAGGCAAGTATCAACGCTGAGGGGAATGCGATGAGGGTTGCGGTCACCGGGTCATCCGGTCAGTTGGGGCGGTTCGTCATGGCCGCGGTCCGGCAGCAGCATGAGGCCGTGCCGATCGATGTCGTCCCGCTGGACGGGCATGACACACGACTGGCGGACGTCCTGGATCCCGGCGCCTTGGAACGGGCGATGGCCGGCTGCGAGGCTGTCATCCACCTGGCCGCCATCGATGCCGCGCGTCAGGCCACCGAGCAAGCCTTCTTCGAAACCAACGTGATGGGCACATGGAACGTGCTGTCAACGGCGGAGCGGCTGGGGATGCGGCTTGCCGTGCTCTGCTCCAGCGTGTCTGCGCTGGGGCTGCGGGCGGGCTTACCGCCGGATAGTTTGCCGATCCGGGTGGACCATCCGTTGCGGCCGGTCAGCGCCTACGGCTTGAGCAAGCAGGCGGGCGAAACCTTGGCCGCAGCGTTCGGGCGGCGCGGCAAGCTGCCGGTCGTTGTGCTGCGGCCGTCGCTGGTGATCTTTCCGCATCACGCGGCGGCCTGGGCGCATGCGGCGGCCGAGATGGACGGCCTTGCAGCGCCGGGTCCAGCCGTGGCGGCCGCGCCGGAAGCCGTGCCGCTGACCTGCTCGTATATCGGCGTGCAGGACTGTGCCCGCGCCTTTGCCGCCGCGCTCCGGCTGGAGGGTTCGGCGGGGCCGTTCTACCTCACCGCCGATGATACCATGAGCAGCCGGCCGACCAGGGAGATGCTGGCCGACCGGTTCGGCACGCCGTCGGCCGTCACGAACCCGGCCTTATACGAGGCCGATCCGCGCGCTTCACCGTTCGATCTGCAGCCAACGCTGGCCGCGCTTGTCTGGCGGCCCCAAGATCGGTGGACCGATATCGGGAGGCTCCTTCATGCGTCGCCGTAATCTGCTCGGGGGCGCGGCTGCCGCGGCCGCCGCCAGTTCACTCGCCCGCCCGGCCCTGGCGCAAGGCGTCAAGCCGCTGCGCTTCGTGCCGCAGGCCAACCTCGCCAACCCCGACCCGATCTGGACGACGGCGACCGTCGCCACCAATCACGGCTACATGGTGTGGGACACACTCTACGGCATCGACGACGCGCTGGCGCCGCAGCCGCAGATGTGCGCCGGGCAGACCCTGTCCGGCGATGGGCTGACGTGGAAGTTCACGCTGCGCGAGGGCCTGCGCTTCCATGACGGCGCGCCGGTGCGCGCCTGTTTTGGGGTGTGGAGCGGGCCTGAGCCTGGGCTTACCCTCCCGCACAGCTCAGACGGCCTTGCCCAACCCCGGAAGATCGAGCCCGTGT
>CAZZVB010000181.1:0-9000 GCA_964657445.1 uncultured Burkholderiaceae bacterium
CCACATGAATAGTTTCGACATCACCGTTCATCACCAGACCTCGCAACTCAGGAAATGGCACCGTCCAGTGCAGCTTCCCTGATGAATTTGGTCAACCCTAAACGTGGGGGCACCTCCGATTTGGGTTCGCACAGTGTCCGACAAGCTCGCTGCGGTCCTGATCGAGCAAGACCTCAAGGTCTTCCTATCGCCGTCGACGAATGAGGCCTGCAAGCGCCGTTCGTTCAGGTAGCCAGCGCGCAAAGGGTCGCAACAGCTCCGACCAGAACGACATAACCGCCAGGAACAGGGTGGTTGACGACCCTTCGGTGATCACACGCCGCCCGACTGGCATGAGAGCAACGACACAACGATCGACGTCGCGCGCCTTCGGGCCTGGAGCCGGCAGGGTCGCAAGGTCTCGATACGCTACGTCGATGAAGCCGGGGGTGTTAGCCAGCGCACCGTCTGGCCGTTCCTGATCGGCTACTTGACTAACAGGCGCGTTATGGCGGCGAGTTGCGGCAGGATTTTCGCATGTTCCGAACCGATCGCCTGCAAGCGATCACGTTGCTAGACGAAAGATATCCGGCGCGGCGCGTGACGCTCAGGCGACGCTGGTTGGCGATCATGGACGCGCGTAAGACAAACGATATCGAAATGGAACATGAGATGCAGGGCGTGGGCGTCTTGGTCCGTTAAGGGGTAGTTCGCCCGCTTAGGCGTCCGCCTGGCGGAGATCTTGAGTCAGACGATACGGGTAAGATGGCCGAGTGCCTCCGGGGAGCTTGCCACTTGCAGCAAGATTGTTGCGCGGGTGTAGCCCCCTGCATTTAAGCCATTGACGTCGGCCGCCAGCTCCGCCGCACTCGGCGCTCGGCCAAGTCCGTTCTGATAGAGCTCCGTAACGTAGGCACTGTTCGCCTGCGTCCCATAGTTCGCCTGGAACTGTGGCGTCATCGTGAACTGCTGCGCCACCTCAATCTGCGTCAACCCGCCCGCTAGTAATTCGGTCGTCGCGAACTGCGCCCCGGCGACATCGGGGTCGGCCCCGAAGGCAGTCTGGTAGAAGTCATAGACCAGCGCCGCATCCGGCTGCCTGACGTAGACGCTGGAGGTGTCCGCGGCGAGATAGGCTTTGGCCTCGGCCGAGGAAGCAATGCCTTGCAACACGGCTCCGCGTGTTGTCCCACCAGCGAGCACCGTATCGTAGGCGCTCTGCTCAGAGGCCGAAGGAACACGGCCCAAAAAGCCGTCGAACAACTGGCTAGTGAACTGCGCATCGCTCAACGTCGCGAAAGTCGCCTGTCCCTGTGGCGACGCGAGGAAGTCGGTCGCGACTTGCATCTGGCTTGTCCCGGTCTGCAGCAGCTGGTCAGCATAGCTGATCCCGCTCTGATCGGGGGCGCTAGTGTTGAACAGGCCGGCGTAAAGCCGGGCCAGGAACGCCTCGTTCGTATCCGGCCCGATGCTCAGGATGCCATCGAGCAACTGCACCGCCTCCGTGCCGGGCAGGAACGCGAGCTGGGTGCCTTGGCCAAGGATGTTGGACAGGTCCAGCGAGCTGAGGTCCGGCGTGCTGATCCCGTTGACGGGGGTTGGCAACTGATAGGGCGGTGTTACTACGTCCAGAGATGCGCTGGCGCTGGTGCTGTTCCCGGCACCGTCCGTCACGGCAAAGCTGAATGGTGAGACCGCGTTGGCAATGCCGGGCTGCGGCGTGAACTGCAGACCGGCGAGCTGTGCCCCAGTCAACGACTCGCCTTGCGCTACTGCCGCGCCGCTGCCCGCCAGGGTCACCGACCCATCCGCCGGCAAGGCAGTGATCGTCACCCCGAGCTGCGCCGCCGCCGTCTCGTTGTCCGAGGCCGACAGGCCAATCGGTGTAGCGCCGGAGTTGGGAGCCACCCTCAGGCTGGTGGCCGGCACGACCGGTGCCACCGTATCCACCTGCAGGCCGGCGAATGTCGCGTCGGCTCCGTTGAGATCGGCCGCTTGGCCAGCCGATGTCTGGACCGCCGCGCCCGCCGGCAGCACCACTCCGGTCACTGCCAGTGGTGCGGCGTTCTGCCCGGGCGATACCTGGGTGGTGAATGTCAGCGTGGCGGTTCCGGATCCGCCGCTGTAGGTCGCAACCCCGCCGTCATTGAGCTGCAACTCCGGCGTTCCCGTCACGCTCGCCGCCTGCTTCAGCGTCAGGCTGAAACCGATCGTCACACCCGCCGCTAGATCACCCGTGCCAGGGAACGCCGTGTCCGACAGGACGAACGGAGCCGAGGTCGCGGTGACACTCGTCCCGTCGTCGGTCACGTACTGGCCCGCGCTATCCGTTATGTTCAGTGTAAAGGTGGTCGGCACCTTATGGCCCGCGTCCACCTGCCCCGCTGTCGGCGTGAACACCAGAGATTGAAGCGCCGCCGTAACCTGCGCCGGGCTGCCGGCCGCGAGCTGGTAAGTGCCATTGTCGAGTTCGGTCAGCCCGGCTCCTGTCAGCGTGCCGTTCGCATTGCCATTTAGGCCCTGCGCTCCGGACAAGGTGATGGTCACGGTGTCGGTCTGACTTAGATTGGGATCATTGATCGAAACCGTCTGGAACGGCTCGATTGGCTGCTCGTCCGATGTCTTCTGTCCTGCCACCGCGCCCGTGACGCTGATCGCAGCGGCTCCAGAGGTGTCATTAACCAGCAGCCCGCTGCCGGCATTGCTCGTGAAGTCGAGCTGCAACACCAAATCGCTGTAGCTGCCCTGGCCATCGGCGGAGCCGTCATCGAAGCCCCAGGTGTTCGCGCCATACGACCACAGCGCGTTGGCGCCGCCGTCATTCTGCGACGCCAGACCCCAGTAGACCTGCCCCGTCGTCTGATCCGTGAGCTGGAACCCGATGATGTCCCCGTTATTGACACCGCCGATCTCGGTTTGCAGGAACTGCCCGTCGCCGGGTCCGGTCACGGATTGCGACCCTCCGCTGAAGCTGTAGGCGCGGCCCGCCGCCGCTGCCGCGTAGCCCGGCTGTCCCGGCGCGATTCCGTCGACCGTGCCGTCCAGGTCATCAACACGATAGAAGCTAAGCGAGTCAGTGTCGGGGCTGTCCTGCCGGATGCGGACGATGGCGTTTACATTGTTCTCGCCGCCATAGGTTTCGGCGACGGCCAGCGGCCGCGCCAGCGTGACCGAATTGCCGCCCGATTCATCCGTGACATAGCCGAACGCGGTCGTGTCCTGCTGAGCCGTAGGATCGGCCGAAGCGCCGGCAATGCTGACCGCGAGCGACTGGTCGTCTGTGACATCGACCTGCTCGGACGAAGCCTGCGACTGCCCAGCGATGGCATTGACGAGACCCGGGGCGAAGTACGATTGCAGCACCTGCTGCGCGATCTGGGCTGACCAGCCCTGGCCCGAACCCTCGCTCGCGGGCGTAAAGGCGGCACCGCCTACTGTCAGTCCGCCGCTGAAGCCCGGCGCGAGATCCGGCTGCACGATCAGCGCCTGGTTCGCTTCGCTGATCAGTCCCGTGGGATCGCTGATCGGTGTGGCATCCGGACTATACTCCTGAGCCTGAGCGATTTGCGTCAGCGCCCGCGCGAGCAGGATCCCGTCAGGCGTCCCTAAGCCGGTCGTCAAATCGTAGCCGAGTCCCGCCGTGTAGCCGAAGCCGGTCGGCGTGATCTGATCGACGTTCGTGCCGTTGTCGTTTGTGACCTCGGATATGGCACCTCCCAGCGCGAAAGATGACGTGTTGCTGCCGAACTGAACATCGTTGAAGGACCCCGGATCGATCGCCGCCGCCTGATAGATCAGGTCATTGTAGTAGCCCGTGGTCGGAAGGCCTTGGTTGAGAAAGATTGCCTGGATCTGCGCACTGAGCGACTCCCAGAGCGGCGATGCGGCACTTGTACCGCCGCTCGACGCCAGCCCAGTCAAACCCACAGCCGGTACGAGATAGTGGCTGTTGCCGCCAGCCAAGGCGGACACGTCCGGGTCACCTTTACCGGCACCTGCGCCGCTATCGAGCGCCGTGACATCGATGCCGTCGTCGGTCTGATATGCCGGTTCCGGAATAGCCGGATCGACGCCACCGCCAGACGCTGCGTTCTGCTGGTAGCCAGGGCTTAGCGTCTGGGCGTTTGCATCGTAGTTATACTGGTTCCAAGTCGTCTGGAGGAAGTCGTTGATCGTTGACGTGGAGGTGGGTAACTGCGTCAGCCCGCCCGCGATCAGCGTTTCGAGCGCTGGCACCTGTCCCCCAACCGCGTCCTGAGCCAGCGTGGCGACCGCTGTGTTTATGTTGTTGCCGCCATCCACCGCACCGGCCGCTGCGATTTGCGCCTGGCTGCTGGTCGAAGTGCCCCCGACAGAAACCGTATACTGGCTGACGTCCGAGGTGTTGACCTGTGTCACGCCGGTGCCGAGCAGGGCCGAGGATCCGCCATCGCCCGAGGCCTGGAAGACCGAGATGTTGTTCAGCGCGGCGTCTTGATACAGCCCTTGCAAAGCTGCGAAGAAGGGCGAGTTCGGCGCGACCCGTTCGCCGATCCGTACTGACGACGACAAATCGCTGATCGTCGGACCGCCGCCCCAAATCGCCTGCTCGAACGCGAGATACACGTTTTCTACGTTGTTGTTGCCGACATAGGTGACGATGTTGCTGTTGGGCGCCGACGCGGCCACCACGCCGAGATCGAGCGCCTGCTCCTGCGAGCCCGGCCCAGAACCGACCGGCTCCCCTGTGCCGGCGACGACGGTGCCGGTCCCGCCAATGCCGGCTTCCGCGCGGTAGGCGGCCACAGCAGCCGTCGCTGCGGCATTCGCCTGGATGACGGTTTGATCCGGGGCCGTCGAATCGCCCCCCTCAGGTTCGATCAGCCCGACTGCCGGTGTGACCGTGCCGCTCGCACCCGTCACAGTCAGCGGGAAATCATATTCGGATGCGATCTCGTCAGGATAGAGTTCCTGGCTCGGAGCAACCCCGGTGTTCGACCTGTAGCCGCCGCCGGCCGTGTTTCCGACGCCTTGCGGGCCGTTTGGCAACGCCACGCTGGTCTCGGCAGGCGCCTGATCGGTCGGCCCTGGCTGGGAATTCGTGACCACCCACATGCCTGCCAAGGTCGGCAGGCTGGTGCTTGGCGTGAGATTGCCATCCCAGTAGGTGACATAAGGCGAGAAGCCGCTAGCCGCATTGGTCTGTGTTCCGCTCTGCAGGGTCTGGCCAAACAGCGCATCGAACGACGCAGAATTTAGCGAGACCCACAGCGTGCGTGAGGCCGCACTATTCACATATCCTTCGCTGGATGGAAGGACCGTCCCACCTGCGTTCGTAACCGCGTTTATGAGCGAATTGTATTGCGCGTTCATCGCCCCGAACTCGGCGCCGACCTGGGCCTTCGACAGACCGTTTAGCTGGGCCTCGCGCTGCGCCCAATCCTCGTTCAGCAACGAGGTCGGATCATTCGATCGTGGCAGCACCAGCGCAACCGTGACGGTCCCGGTCGCAGTCGTCGGTGACGTGATGCCGAACGCCTGCTCCGGCGTCGTTGCCGTTGTCAAACCATAGCCTGTGAGGTCGAGAAAACTAGAACTGCTCCAAATGCTGCCACTCACGACGCTTCGTCCCCTTCCCAAATAAATGTGGTATTTGCGCTGGGGCCGCCCAAAACGCGGACGATCCTGCGACTAACGCGCCGCAGTCAAACGCTCGTTTAACTGGCGGGCATCCAGTTCCGCGCTTGCCCACTGCACAACCCAACCGGATGGGCCGATGCAGTGGCCAGCGCAGAGGATCTATCGGCACCTATACGGATGGTAGTAGCACCAGCCGCCAACCGGTTCGACGACGCAGCCGGAAACCGACACGCCGAGAACCACAAGCAGGCATGACGTTGCCAACGCACGCCGGATGCCAATCCGTCTCCGGCCGAAGCCACAGGCGCGTTTGGCCGCCATCAACGGGGCACCACGCCGGGCTGAGCGACGTCATTGTGCTTGTCGACGTAGATCTGCCGTGAGAGGGAGTTCTCCCGAAGATTCAGATTGCGGTATTCGCCACTAGTCAGATGGCCGCCGTTCACCGCGAGATCGGCGGTTCGCGTTGCGTTGATGGCTGCTTCCCGGTTCTCGAGATGTGCGGCGCCGCGCGCGGTGATCTGGCCGCTGCTCAGGCCTTGTCCGATGCGCTGCTGCTGATTGAGTTCGCGGCCGCGAACCTCCTGCGCCGAGGTTGCGAACGGTAAGGCCGCTGCAAAGGCCCCAGCCAGCATTACAACAGTGTTTCTGGTCATCAATTGCTCCTTCACGCTCAAGTCTGCCCCGTTCAACGGAGATGGCGGACGAAGCCGTCGGAGAATGATTGCAACGAAACGCTACGGGGGTGGATGGCGAAGCGGCCCGCCTCGCTCCAGCCCAGCAGCCAGGATGGCGCGCTCGTTGGCGGGCAGTGTCGCAGCGAAGTCGACAGCCGCGTTGTCAATACGGCTCTGCAAAGTGAAGCCGGCCGCCCGGGCCTGTTCAAGCAGGGCCGATGCAGCGGATTTGTCGAAGTTCGGCTGAGTGAACAATGCGGCGGCACTGCGCCGACTGGACGCAATCGTCCGTTCGAAGTCGCGACCGTCCAGCAGCACCTGGCGGATCGTCTCCTCGAAGCGCAGGCGGTCCGCCAGCGGCAGCGCCTGACCAGCGACGCGAACTGGCCGCCCTTGGACCGAACTCGGTTGTGGCCCACGCTCCCGTCCGAGCACCCAGAGGCCGCCGCCGATGATACCGCAGGCGAACACGTTGCCGAGCAACGAGGCCGCGAGAGCGATGCGGATCCCGCCGCCCGTCACAGGTTGCCAGAGAGGCTTGCCGGGCGTGCCGTGTCGAGCGGCACGCCGAGGACCTGCACCTCGTACAGCCCTCCCGTCCACTGACTGGGCGGCGGTGCGGACACGGCGACCAGACTCATCCCGGCGGCAACGCCACCCGCTAGTGCCGCCGCAGCGCCCGCACTGGAGAGCCAAACCCGCAGGCGCCAGAGCAGTGCCTGACGATTCAGCACGTTGCGCGCGATCTCAGCGGCCAAGCTGACGGTCGGATGCGGCACGGCCCAGGCGGCAAGCGCGGCGTCCAACCCCGCCTGCCGTAGCAGGATCGGCCGGGCTTCAGGATGGCTATGGAGGTACGCCCCTGCTGCCCGCCGTTCGCTTCCGGGCCAACGGTCGATATCGCCGCCATAGGCATCGGCCAGTGCGGCAAAGCGCTCTGATGTCATGGCTCCCCCTCCCCAAGCATCGTCCGGAGCGAGCGCCGGGCTCTAGACAACAGGCTCTCCAGGGCGTCGACACTAATACCCAGGACAGCAGCCGTCTCTATATTGGATAATTCCTGGTAAGTTTGTAGCACGATTGCCTCCCTTTGGCGCGGCGGCAGCCGGCTCACCGCGTTTTTGACGCGTCCGGCTGCTTCGTCGCGAAGGATCTGTCCATCGGCAGTCAGAGCTTGGTCAACCTGCTCCGGTGGCTCCGCCATGAACGTCAAGCGCCGCCGGCGAAGGCGGTCGGTGCAGAGGTTGAGAACCACCCGATGCAGCCAAGTGTCGAAGCGCGCCTCGCCCGCCCGCCAATTTCGGGCATTGCGCCAAAGTCGGAGAAAGGCGTCTTGCGCCACGTCGTCGGCCATTGCGCTGTCATTCAGCAAGCGTGCAGCGAGGGCGTGGGTTCGCGCGAGCTTTCGCGTAATTAGCACGCGGAAGGCTGCCTCGTCGCCTTGACCTACGCGTGCCACCAATTCGGCATCCGGATCTTCGGATGGCGCCAGCATCAAGCCGGCCGCCAGATGCGAGGACACGACATGGAGATAAGGTGGGGAAGCTGCTGATTTGGGCCGGGGAGACGGCAGCCTATCGGACGTTTGTCCCGTTGAATTGTTTGCACTCCCACTGTCGCGACAAACCAACTCTGTCAATCGGGGTCCGTGTCGCACCAGCATCAAGTGGCCTCCCATCGGATTGGCAGCCGCGAGCATGGCCGCGAGTGCTGAGCGGACACGCTTTGGCCGACATGGCCGCCCAGCGACTCGGGTTTGCTCTTAATTACGCCAGCAACGGCGGCCGTACGGTCCGACGTGCCAGCCAGGCGGGCAGCCGCGCCCGGGAATGTAGCCGCCATACTGCCCGCCTGGCTGGCAGCCGCCATAAGGCCCGCGGTGGGCGTATGGTCCGCAACCACCGTACACCAGCTCGATCCCGGCATTTGGCGTCGGGCTGGAGGTTAGCGGCAGGGAGGCCGCCGACGCCTCCAGTGGGACAAGCGCCGCGAAGGACATTGCGGTAAACACAACGGCTTTCAGCATCGTTTTCTCCTCTATGTTGGTGGAACCATAGGCAGTTTGGAGCACGCGCTCTGCCGATCCGGCGATCCGCAACGCTTGACCCAAAGGACATTTTGGCAAAGCACCACGGAGGAGCGAATCAGTATTAGAACCGGCGTCCATTCCCCATTGAACGGAAGTCAGTCCAGAATCCGTCGCAGCTCGCGTCCACGTGAAGCTGGTCGGACACCAGCCTGAGACCGAGTAGGGGTCGTTTGCAGAACGGGGCGAATTGCTACGCTAAGCCTGACCTTACTCGAACGCCCGGGATTGATGGATTAGCGTCAGGCTGCTTTTGGCCGGCGCGGCCCCGCTGGGGCGGAAGGACCGTACCCCTACTCAAATGGTGCAATGCAGCTCACTACGAGAAGCGGTCGGCTGGCATCATTGAGCCCAGCTGAAATAGGATTCCTTCGTGAGACACCACCCGTGTGATAGCAAAACGCTGTATTGTCGAGTCCTCTATAAACGCCTCACTCAGGCCGGCAAATGCCATAAACTCGCCCTCCTCGCCTGCGCACGAAAGCTCATCATCTACGCAAATACCGTCGTGCAGCGCGACCAAATGTGGATCACGCAACCCGTAACGAACTAATGGTTGCTTGCAACTAGTGGGCGACGAAACTGCCGTCTACAGGCAAGGCCACGCCGAGCACGAAGCTCGCCCCGGGACTGCATAGC
>CAZZVB010000182.1:0-8807 GCA_964657445.1 uncultured Burkholderiaceae bacterium
ACGGCCGCCTGACGGAAATCGGCCACGACGTGGTCCATATCGGCCCGTGTCATCTCGCGGGGAACAGGGCTGTCAGGATAGTACGGCAGCGGCGATGGGGCCACGATGTCCCAGCCGCCGGCCGGCAGCGGGCGGTCCATCCCTTCCCACATCAGCCGCGTCGCGCCCTTCCGCCCGGCGTGGCCGAGCTGGAGGCACATCTTAGCCTGTGACCGCTCATGCACGAAGGCCACGATACGACGCCAGGCGGCCTCCTGCTCATCGGTGTACAACCCGGCGCAACCCGGCGTGATCCTCGCCTCGGCAGACACGTCGGTCATCTCGGTGAACACCAGCCCTGCGCCGCCGATCGCGCGGCTGCCGTAATGCACCAAATGCCAGTCGTTGGGCACGCCGTCCTGGGCCGAATACATGCACATGGGCGAGACGACGACGCGGTTGGCCAGCACCATGCCGCGCAAGGCCATCGGCTGGAACATGGGCGGCAGCGGCTTTTCAGCGTCGACATCGAACCCGCCTGCCCGCACCTGCCGGGCGAACATGCGGTCCGCTTCGTCCACGAAACCCGGCGCGCGCAGGCGGAGGTTGTCGTAGGTGATCGACTTGGACCGGGTCATGACGCCGAACGCGAATTGGACCGGGTCCATGCCCCAGAAGCGGCGCACCTGCTCGAACCAGACCAGCGACACGTCGGCAGCGTGCTGCGTCTTCTCCACCTCCTCATGCCGGGTCGCGTCAAACTGGCGCAGTGCGCCTGCGACGTCCGGGTAGGCTCGCAGACACTCGAACAACGCGATGGCGTCCTCCATCGCGAGCTTGGTGCCGGAGCCGATGGAGAAATGCGCGGTCGCCTTCGCGTCGCCGAGTAGGACGACGTTGTCCATGACGTAGGTGCCGGTACGGATCATCGGAAAGGACCGCCAGAGCGAGCGGTTGGTGATCAGCGCATGGCCGTCCAGGTCGGCCGCGAACACCGCCTCCATGAAGCGCGCCGACTCGGCCTCAGTCATCGCGCCGAGCCCGGCGCGTTCCCAAGTGGCGGCGTCGGTCTCCAGCACCCAGGTCGAACGGCCGGCTTCGTATTGGTAGGCGTGGGCGATGAACACGCCCCATTGGGTCTCCCGGAAGGAGAACAGGAAGGCGTCGAGCGGCTTGGTCGAGCCCATCCAGGTGAACTTGTTCGGTCGCATGTCGATCACGGGGCGGAAATGCTCGGCATAGCGGTCCCGCACCGCCGAGTTGATGCCGTCCGCCGCGACGATCAGGTCGGCATCGGCGAACGCTTCCAGCCCGGCTACTTCGTGGCGAAACTCCATGCGGACGCCGAGCGCCCGGGCACGGGTTTGCAGCAGCATGAGCAGGGTGCGCCGGGCGCAGCCGCAGAAGCCGTTGCCGCCGATGCGGTGCACGCTGCCCTTGTGGCGGATTTCGATATCCTGCCAGTAGGCGAACTCCCGCGTGATCGCCTCGAAGCTCGGGCGATCATACCGCTCGAAGGTCTCCAGCGTCTGGTCGCTGAACACAACGCCGAAGCCGAATGTGTCGTCGGCGCGATTGCGCTCGTACAAGGTGATGTCGTGCGCCGGGTCGGCCCGTTTCATCAGGATGGCGAAGTACAGGCCTGCCGGGCCGCCGCCGAGGATGGCTATCCGCACCGCATTTCGCTCCTGGTTCGCCTCGATGTTTTAGGGTTCAAAGATTATTGCTGCAATCGGCCTTTGCTAAGGGCTGCTTGCGTGCTTTGGGTGCGCAATGTTGGACCACACATCCCCGGCGCCGATCCTGGATGCCGAAACCAAGGCGCAGGAGCACCCGGCCGACCACAAGGACGAGCTCCGTCTCTGGCTGCGCCTGCTCACCTGCACCACGATGACGGAAACCCTGATCCGCAGCCGTTTGCGGGAGCGGTTCGACGTCACCCTGCCCCGGTTCGACCTGCTGGCCCAGCTTGCCCGCGCGGCCGAGGGCATGACGCTGGGCGATTTGTCGCGCCGCATGATGGTGTCCAACGGCAACGTGACGGGGCTGATCGAGCGACTGGTGGTTGACGGCCTGGTCACGCGGACGCCCAAACCGAGCGACCGCCGCACCGTGACCGTCAGCTTGACGGATGCCGGGCGGCGCGAGTTCGAGGCGATGGCGGCCGAGCATGAAGGCTGGGTGGCCGACGCTTTTGCTGGCTTGTCCACGGAGGACATCGGCCGGCTGATGCAGTTGCTGGCCAAGCTGAAAGAGTCGGTCCGGACCGCCTGATCACATGTTGTAACGGTCAGCTGATGCGGTCATGGTTTCCCTGCCGGAACATCGGCCAACGAAAAGCTGGGGGAAACTCATGAAAACGGCGGTCCTTACCATTGCGTCCTTGCTCGCGTTCGCGAGTGTGCCGGGTGCAGGCCATGCGCAGCCGGCTCCAAACCCGCTCGATATCATACCGGACAAGATGCCGTTCGACGTGCCTTATGGGCCGCCGATCCCGCTGGACCGGGCGCAGGCGGTGCTGGCTGCGGCCGTGGGTGCGGCGAAGTCGCACGATTGGAAGATGAACGTCGCGGTGGTCGATTCAGGCGGCAATCTGGTCGCGTTCAGCCGGATGGATGGGGCACAGATCGCCTCCATCGCCATTGCCGAACACAAGGCGCGCGCCGCGGTGACGTTCCGCCGCGACACCAAAATGTTCGAGGCCGGCATGCAGGGCGGTTTGATCTATCAGCTCTCGCTCGACGGCGTGATCGGTTCGCGCGGCGGTATTCCCTTAGTGGAAAACGGCAAGATCATCGGCGCGATCGGTTGTTCCGGCGGCGCCGGGTCACAGGATGAGGTCTCGTCCAAAGCGGGTGCGGCGGTGGTGAACGCCGGAAGCTAGCGCCTTCCCCCCTCTCCCGTGCTTGCGGGAGAGGGCGCGGTGAAGGCTGCGGACCGGACCCTATCCGGCCACGTACGCCCGCAGGCTCTCGACCTCGTGCTCCTGCTCATCGAGCCGGGCCTTCACGACGTCGCCGATGCTGATCAGGCCGACCATCTTGCCGTCCTCGAGCACGGGCAGGTGGCGGAAGCGGCCGTTGGTCATGATGCTCATGGCCTGGCGCACCGTGGTCTGCGGCGTGGTGGTCTGCACCGTGCGCGTCATCGCGTCGTTGGCCGTCAGGTCGAGCGCGCCGGCGCCGTGCCGGGCGACGCAGTGCACGATATCCCGTTCACTGATGATGCCGGCGAGGTGCTGACCTTCCAGGACCGGCGCCGCGCCGATCTTGCGTTGAGACAGGATGGTCGCGACCTCGGCCAGGGTCGCAGCCGGCGCTACGGTGACGGTGTCACCGGCCTTGTGGCGAAGGATCGATGCGACGGTCATTGCTTGAGTGTCCCTCTGCTGTTCGGGGTCTGTCGCCCCATCGGGCATCCTGCGCGCAGCCCGCCCGCGATTGCAAAGATCAGACGTGCGGTGCAGCAATTCCGCAAACGGGCAAACAAAGGGCATAACCAGTGGTGAAGCTGCTTCTAGGACTGGCCTGCCTCGGCCTGGCTGCCATCACTTCACCAGTAGCGGCGGCCGATGGCGAAGCGGCCCGCGTCATCGCGCCCACGGGAACGCTCCGGGCGGCGATCAATTTCGGCAACCCGGTCCTCGCACAACGTGACCCGGCGACCGGCGAGCCACGCGGCGTGTCGGCCGACTTGGCCCGGGAACTTGCCCGCCGCTTGGGGCTGCCGCTGCAGTTCGTGCCCTTCGACGGTGCCGGCCTTGTGACCGACGCGCTGAAATCCGGGGCGTACGATATTTGCTTTCTCGCCATCGATCCGCGCCGGGCCGAGGGGATCGACTTCACCGCAGCCTACGTCGTGATCGAGGGCGCCTATCTTGTGCCGCAGACGTCGCCGCTGCAGACGGTGGCCGAGGTGGACCAAGACGGCATCCACGTCATGGTGGACCGCGGCAGCGCCTATGACCTGTTCCTGCAAAGGAGTCTCAAGCACGCGACCTTGGTCTATCCGCCGGCCGGCCGCCGGGCCGGCGATTATTACTTGGCTGCTCCGGTTGAAGTGCTCGCGGGGGTTCGGCAGCCTTTGGTGCAGTTGGCGACCGCACATCCGAACCTGCGCCTGATCCCCGGCCGCTTCATGCAGATCGATCAGGCGATGGGGGTGGTTCGGGGGCGCGACGCCGGGCTGGCCTATGCAAAGGCATTCGTGGAGGAGATGAAGGCCAACGGCTTTGTCGCACAGAGCCTAGCGGCAAGTGGGCAGGCGGACGCCGAGGTAGCACCCTCGGCGCCCTGAAACGGATCGGTCAGCCGAACCGGAGTATGCGGCCGCCTGCGAGCAGCAAGGCGAACTTCACCGCTTCAGCCGGCAGGAACGGCAGCAAGCCGAACGCCACCGCTTTCTGCGGTCCGAACAGCACCGATAGCCAGGCGACGCCGGGCAGGTAGTCAAGCACTTCGCCAAGCAGCAGCGTCGCGATCAGGCCGGGCCAGCTGCGGGTGACGCCACGCTCCGCCAGCAGGCCGACCCCGCCGGCGGCGAGAACGAAGCCGAGCAGGTAACCGCCGGTCGGGCCGGCCATGTAGGCGAGCCCCGCGCCGCCCTGGAACACAGGCAGGCCGAGCGCGCCCTCAAGCAGATAAGCCAGGATGATCGCCACGCCGAGCCGGCTGCCGGCAACGAGGCCGATGGCGAGCACGACGAAGTTCTGCATCGAGAGCCGCACCGGCCAGAACGGCACCTGCACGTGCGCCGAAAGCGCCAGCAGCCCGGTCGCCGCGAGACAAGCGGCGAGCTTCAGCCAGACGCTTTGGCGAAGCTTGCTGGGCAGTGCTAGGGCGGCGAACGATGTCTGCACGATGGGGTCCTTTCCGGGCTCTGACGCCCGGTATAGCACCGCCGGCATGCGCCGCTACTCTGCCGCCCGGATCTGCGGCGCGCCCGAAAGCTGCGTCGCCACCAGCTCGGCAAAACGGCCGCCGCGCTGCACCAGCGAGTCGAACCGGCCGCGCTCGACGATCTCGCCGCCGTCGAACACCAGGATCTCGTCGGCGTCGCGCACCGTGGACAGCCGGTGGGCGATGATGAAAGTCGTCCGGCCCTCCATCAGCGTCGCCATGGCGCGGGACACCCGCGCTTCCGTGGCGGCATCCAGTGCGCTGGTGGCTTCGTCCAGGATCAGGATCGGCGGGTTCTTCAGCAGCGCGCGGGCGATGGCGAGACGCTGGCGCTGACCGCCGGACAGCGTGGCCCCGCGCTCCCCCACCATCGTGTCGTAACCCTGGGGCTGGCGGGTGATGAAGTCATGCGCATCGGCCATGCGGCACGCCTGCTCCACCTGTTCGTCGGTGGCGTTTGGCGAGCCGATCCGCAGGTTCTCGCGGATCGAGCGGTTGAACAGCAGGCTTTCCTGGAACACCACGCCGATCGACGCGCGCAGGCTCTCCAGGGTGACATGGCGGATATCCTGCCCGTCGATCGCGACGCGGCCATTGGTCGGGTCCCACAGCCGCTGCAGCAAGTTCATCGCCGTGCTTTTGCCCGCGCCAGTCGAACCCACCAGCGCCACGACGGTGCCGGGCTGCGCCACGAAGGAGACGCGGTTCAGGATCGACGGACCACCCGGATAGGCGAAGGACACGTCCTCGAACGCCACCTCGCCCTTCGGCACCTCCAGTTCGACCGCATCGGGCTCCTCCGGGACGGAGCTTTTTGCGTCCAGCACACCGAAATATTCCTCCAGGCCCGGCATCTGCAGGAATAGCCGGGCGGCGAACTGCATCGCCGACTCCAACCGGCTGATCAGCAGGTTCGCGAAGCCCATGAAGGTTACGATCTGCGCGACCGTGGCCTGCCCGTTGACGTGCAGGATGGTGCCGATCAACACGATGACGATCACCGCGATGGTGGACGCGCCCCGGGTGAGCACGTTGACCACCGCCCACCAGTTCAGCACCGGGAACTGGTGCGCGATCACCTCATCGGCGATCTGGCCGAAGCGGCGCTTCTCCGCCGCAAGGCGCGTGAAGGCCTGCACCACCATGACGTTGGCCAGGGCATCTTGCGCCGTGCCCGCCAGGCTAGACTGGAAGAACTCGGCCCGTTGCTGCCCCGCTTCGGTCCGGTTGATGACAACGATCGTGACAGAGCAGAACAGCACGACCAGGGTGATCAGCACCAATGCGAGCTGCCAGTTCAGCAGCAGCGTCAGCGGCAGTAGCACCAGCAGCGCCACGTAGGTCGCCAGTTGCTCCCGGAAGAAGGTCAGCCAGACGGAGAACATCGCATCTGACCCGGCCAGCATCACCTTCATCAACCGGCCGGAATGCGCTTCGCCATGGAAGGACAGCGGCAGCGACAGAACATGGCCGAAAAAGCGGCTCATTGCCTGCAAGCGGTTGCGGTGCGCCATCCGCTCGGCGTGAACGACGGTGGCGATGTTGCCGCCGATCGTGCAGGCGGCGATCGCGACCCAGATGCCGATCAGCCAGGCCGCACGGGTCCAAAGCGCGTCATGGGACATGCCGTCAGACGCCGACAAAAGGCCGATGACACGGCCGAACAGCACCGGATCGAGGAATTGCAGCCCGGCGAGGACAACGTTGGCGATGCCGAGGATGACGGCGAGGCGCCGATCGCCCCCAAGCATGGAGAGCACGCGGCGGTAGGCGTGAAGAATGCGCATGCTGCGAGCCCGTGAGGTCGGAGAGGTGACGCCGCGGAGTCTAGAACCCGATCTTGGCGGGATAAGGGCAGCAGGAACAAATATGGCGGCCCGTTTCAGACCCGGCCCCATCCTGTATGCCCATCGCTCCTTGTCCGGCCTGCGGGCGATGTGCCGGTCCAGGGAGGCCGCCGAGGTATGCACGGCGCCGTCCGAGAGGCGCTGGTAGTTCAGGTAATGCGGAGGCATGGGGCTGCGCTTCGCCATCTCCAGCCAGTTGATGCGCGCCTTCTTGTCCATGGCCTGGATGGCCGCCTGGAGCTTTGCGAGCATGGCCGGGTCGTTGCCCAGCTGCTGCTCCGACACGATCTCCCCCCCCCAATCGGTTGGCATCGGGCCGGGAAACTGGCCGCGTCCGGAGGGAAGCCTGACGGCGTTGACCACGTTGTGCCTACCCCCATGGCGTTCCTACGACACGCATGAAGCAGCTAATTGGTTGAGTTGGGCTGAATGAACGCTGCTGATTGGTCGAGCTCGTCAGCTTCCGCCTGTCCTGAGCGTCGGCAGCCGTCATGCTGCAAGCGCCGCTCGGTCGCGACATTAACAACATAGGGGTAACCGCTAGCTACCCGTGTGCAGTCAAGGAGGTCAGACGAGGTTGCCGGTCGGCAGCGCCTGGAACCGGTCCCCTAAGGCGACGAGGGCGCTGCTTCGGCGGTGAACCATTGGCTGGGGCTGACGAACTCCTCCTGCGCCAGCACGGTCAGCAGCTCTCTGGAGCCTGCGTTCAACGTCCGGCGCAGCAGTCCGTAGGTGGCGCTGGCAGCAGCCTCCAGCGCCTTCCGGCTACTGGCCGTGCGGAGAAAGTGGAACAGGAACAGGGCGCTGATGGTGTCGCCGGTGCCGTTGGCCGCCATGGGCAGCTTCGGCGTGCGCAGCCGCCACTCGCCGTCCGGAGCCGAGGTGAGCAGGTCGATCGTCTCGCCGGGTGTGTCGTCAACTGCCAGGCTGGTGGTGAGCACGCATGCGCCCGGCCGCATCCCATCGCGCAACTTGCGCGCGGCCGCGATTGCGTCCGACAGGGTCAGGATGCGGCACCCGCTCAGGTGTTCCAGTTCGAACTGATTGGGGGTGGCGATATCGGCTTGCGGTAGGCAGCGGTCTCGCAGCAAGGCGGGGATGCTTTCTTGCACATACACGCCCGGCCCGGCATCCCCGATCACCGGATCACAGCAATACAGGGCCGCCGGGTTCGCCCGCCTGACCGCGGCGACTGCGTCGAGCACCGCCAGGCCGACCGCCGGGTCACCTAGATAGCCGCTCAGCACAGCGCGGCAGTCGCCGAGCACGCCCCGCGCCTCGATTCCTTCGACAACGTCGCGGACATGGGCCCCGGTGAATACCTGGCCGGTCCGATGACCGTAGCCCGGGTGATTGGAGAATTGGACCGTATCGATCGGCCAGACTTCCATCCCCAGCCGCTGCAGCGGGAAGACGGCGGCGCTGTTGCCGACATGGCCGAACGCCACGGCCGACTGGATGGAGAGGATCGCACCGGGCACCAAGATCAGCGTTCTCCTGAAAGCGCCTTAATGATGCCGTCTCAGAACCTTACACAACCTTGCCGAACGCACGGGCGTGCAACACCTGCACGGCTCAACAACGAGGAGGATTAACAATGTCCATGTCTCGAATGTCCATGTCTCGCTTCATGCTGCCGGTTATCGCAGCGAGTCTGCTGGCCGCGTCGCCGGCCTTCGCACAGAGCCCGGCGGCAGCTCCGGCGACCACATCCGCGCCGGCAGCCACGCACCGCGATGCCCTGGTAGAAAAGCGCATCACCGACCTGCACAGCCATCTGAAGATCACCCCGGCGCAGCAGAAGCCGTTCGACGACTTCGCCGCGGTCATGCGGGAAAACGCTGCCGACATGGACGATCTCGTCGGCAAGCGCATCCAGGCGGCCAAGACCGGCAGCGCGGTCGACCAGATGCAATCCTATGCCGACATGGCCAAGGCGCATTCCGACCAGATGGCTCGGCTCGTGCCTGCGTTCGCCAACCTGTATGCAGCGCTCAGCCCGCAGCAGAAAAAGACGGCCGACGAAAGCTTCCGCAACTTCGCTTCAAAGACACGCGTGATGCAGCGTAGCTAACGATCCGGT